>NZ_FSRT01000001.1:1395352-1744190 GCF_900143015.1 Fibrobacter sp. UWB11
GTCTGCACGAATAACATGTTCTCTAATATTTTTAGGGGCTTTTTTATCGTTCAAAACTGTTTTTGGATTTGCAAGAACAACAATAGACTTGTAATTACTTGAAAAATTTTCATCAAAAACTTTTTCTGCGAGTCCAAGAAAACTACCTGTTTTGGCATCACGACGAACTTCTCTAAGGACATTCAAATGTCTTTCATTTTGTGTAACAGGAGAATACAAACCTTCTCGCTTATAAAATTTTCCAAAATTAAAGCGTCTAATAAAATTTCCTTTATCGTCTATTTCGATATCACCAAACAAGTTCTTACACTCAATTGCATAAATATGTTGGCGTGTACAAATCAAAAAATCAATCTGTGCAGACAAATCACCTTTTTCAAGATAAATATCATGCAATATATACATATCTAAGCCGCTATTTTTTAGTTCATAAATTATCTGTTTTTCACCAAGTAATCCAATTTCAGCAAGCTTAATCTGTTCTTCAATTTCACTTTTTAAACTTCCAGAAGCTCTTTCTGAAAGAGTCTTCATTTTAGCAATAAAGTTTTCAGCATCACTGTTTTCCTTTAAAAATACAGGACCTAGGCGTTTGTTGAAAAAAGCATCAATAATAGACATATCAAACTCCTTGCATAATAATTCAATTCCAAATATATACTGTATTTAAAGACATATTAAAAAAAGGCACATTCCAACTTAGCATATTAGTTCCATTTTTCACCATAAAAAGGGAAGTCCCCCGCATCAGCGAAGGACTTCTTGTGTTTCAAATTTCTGTTATACTTTGTCTTGTCTCGGACAACTCTTGTCCGTAACGAGGCTCCGTTTTGGGAGCCGTCTATGCGTCGCATGCGCATCATATCGCTTTCTTTGGCTGTTTCAGCAACCTTGCTGAACATTTTGTCTTTATTTTTAGCCATGACAGCCTCCTTATCGACCAAATTTAATATATTCGATTTGAATAGAAAAGGTATTTAATATGAAAAAAGCTTACACGTTCTTATTTGGCATGTTCATGTTCGTCGCCTGCAGCGATGACAATCCGACATCGGGTCTCGACAACACACAAAACAAAAATCCATCCGTTCAGTCAAATGTTGATTTCGGTGAAGGTTACACATATGCCATCCCAATTAAATACGATGAAGCAACGGGACGTGTTTATCAAGGAACGTACGCTTGCAATTACCACCCCGACACAAAGACTTTTGCTTGGGAAGAATATCCAGAATCATTGGATCCGGGCACTTATAAAATTGTTGGCGACTCGCTTTGGATGGGACCAACCGAAAAGCAAATTTCTGAAGATTCCGATGAACAACAATTTCTTGACACATACTACAACTATGAAACTTTGTCGTTAAGCAATGACCACAATGATATTTATGGAACGTGGAAAGTCACCGGTTGCAGAAGAAACCTTGGTGATACAGAAATCAAGTGTTCAAAATACATCGGTGGCCTAAGTGGAATTGCAAGAACAATGCAAATTACAAAAGACTCCATTTATATTACCACAACTATTGATACAGACAACTTAGAGCCAAACGACGTTAACATCGGAAAAATTATAAATCGTAGTTTTGGTTTTGATATTGGCGACGCCATCATCAAACAGCTGATGATTGAAAATACGATAAAGAAGGAATCCAAAGACTTTTTAACGCAATCCTTCTCTATCGGTAACCAGCTCTTTGAAGTTATTTCGACTCCTAAATTCGACGCCACAGGGATGAACTACATTTCAACGATATCCAGCAATGGAAAGACTTGCACAAACACGCAAAGATTGGGATTCATCAACGAGAAATTGTGCAAAGAAGAAACCGCAGAATTTTTATTGAGCGCACGTGATAAAAGCGATGATCAATCTTACTATAAAGAAGGACCTGTAGAAGGATTCAGCATAGACAACGATGATGAATTCAACAAATGCGCCAAAGAACTCCCGACAGAAGAAACAAGGCAATTGTTGAGACAGTACTCACGAGAATAGAACATAATTCTGTTTAAGTGCATAGATAGAACAGCATATTTAGCCGCAAAGGCATCCTTAAACTCAAATTTATTTTTAGATTTGAAATGGAAAGGAGTAAAATATGCTTGAAATTTTTAAAATCGTTTTAGAAGACGTAGCGAATTATGGGCTGAATATTTTTGCCCCATGTGTTCTAGCCTTAATTCTCACCCTGCTATATAAAAAGAACAAGCACAAAAAAATTTGCAAAATATTATTGTGGGTAATCCCCTTAATCATCATTTGCAAGTTGCGATTTCTTTCCTCTTATACATACGCATACACGATTGCGATTTTCCTTATTTTCGCGATTCTGTATGCGGCAACGATTGCTATTGGGAAACGTTTTGCAGAAAATAAAATCGTTCTTTGCTTATCGGTCCCCTTTATTTTAGCTTGTTCCTATCTGTTCCTTGCGGTTTTTGAATACATTGATTCGAGGGAAACATTCGGAAGCGTTGAAGATCGACCCTTACCAGACCATACAAAAAGTAATCACGACTACACCATCAGAATCAATTACGCAGATGCTTGGGGTAACAACAATTACACAATGACCATACGTGGAAAAAATGCTACAGACGTCCAAGCAGATTCCATTATCTTTTGCAAGCAGGTTAGGCTCTGTGCCGGTGCAAAATTTACTACAAAGGATTCCGCAAGCCGTGATACACAAAAGGTCTTACCGACTGAAAGAATTCGTTGCCAGTGGGAATTGTTCCCTAACGACAAAAAAGCAAATCTTTTTAAATTCAAAGAACTTGCTGAAAATTATACAAAAGAATACAAAATTGGCTTTGTCTTGGATGGCTATACATTTAGCGTAGACATGATTGACTACAACAAAAAAACAGTTCGTAATTTGAGCCTCGATAACGCTACAAATTACGAAGACCAAGTTCCTAAAGCCAAGGAAATTGTCAATCTCGGTTTGAATTTGATTGATTTCAATGATTCTATAAAAGTAGATAAGAAATGTAATGAACATCTACCACAAATGTCTACATCATTTGGTGTGGATTCAACATCATTAAACACAAATGATACAGGAACGGCGTTGATAAAACTAGACGAAATAAAGAAGCCCAAACGTCGTAAGCCCACTAAAAAATGACTTTAATTTGTCGTCACAGTTTTAAACGTCTGTTGCTTGCAGTTTCGGGCGGCTTAGATTCTATTTGCTTAGCGCATTATTTTATCAAGAATCGCGAGACTTTCGGAATCGAATGGCTTGGGATTGCGCATGTGCATCACGGGTTACGCGAAGGGACCGCAGACAGGGACGCAAAATTTGTGGAAGAGTTTGCGAAATCGTACGACGTTCCTTTTTTCTTGAGAAAACTAGATGGCGAAGCGCTGAAAAGTGCCGATGGATCGCTCGAAGAAAATGCACGAGATGCAAGATATAAAGCGCTATTCGAGATTGTGGAAAGCATTGTCACTCTGGAGCCAACAGGCGATAGAGTCCACAAAAAAAACGTTATGGATCCTATCGCCTCTGCGAGGCTCCAGGATGACGAAGGAAGATGCCCGCATCTTTCAGCTACGCTCAACACAAGTTCTGGCGGGCATGACAGTCTCCATAGCTCATACCCCAAAGCAGCCGAAAACTGCGGCCCCATATTCCATAGCTCTATTGCAATCGTGACGGCGCATCATGCAGGGGATCAGGCGGAAACCATGTTCATGCGACTCAAGCGCGGAACAACGCTTGCCGGGCTCCGCGGGATTCAAGAAGTCCGCATTCTAGACGAAGCCTCCCCCACCCAAGAAGACAAGAGTGAAGAAGGGAGATTCCCGCTCGGAGGCGGGAATGACAACGAAAAAGAAGGTTGCAACCTCATACCCCATACCCCATATCTCTACCGTCCATTCTTAAATGTCACGCGCAGCGAATTACTCGCCTACGCTCGTGAGCACGATCTCGATTGGTGCGAAGACGAAAGCAATACCGACGTGAAGTTCGCACGTAACAAGATTAGGCACGAGTTTTTGCCGAATTTGGAAAGCGAATGTCCGGGGGCAATAAAACAGCTTTGCAGAATTGCCGGGATTGCAGACAGGGCGTATGCGAAAGTGATAGGGAAATGCGACGAGGCGTTTGCACCGTGTTTATTAGACGAGAAGGAGATGCCCGGTCAAGCCGGGCATGACACGTGGCGATCCCGGAACAGAGTCCGGGATGACAATGCAATACGTACGATTGCGCTGGACAAGAAAAAGCTCAACAAGGTTCTGCGCGCACATGCCGATGCAGACCTTTCTGAATTATTCCGGTTGTGGCTTTCAGAGAAGGGTTTCCGCTTCCCAACAGGCTTTTTCTACGGCCCCAAGGAACCCGCCCATGTAAAAATTCCGATTCGTACCGTATATCGCAAGCGATCTATCGTCAAAATACGCAATACTGTCTGGATTTGCGATTTCAAAGACGCGCTATCCGCTGCAAAATTTGTATCTTGCGAGATGAAAGAAAAGGATTATAATGAACCAACCTAAGAAGCCTACATCCCCGTTTAAGAACAAGAATTTCATTATTGTTCTCGTCATGCTCCTCATGCTTTTTGTTTTGTTCCCCAAGACCGGGAACGACTACAACAAGGAAATTACCCGTACGGATTTTTTGGCATTGATGGGAGATTCCACCAAAGTCATTACGGAACTTTCGCTCCAGAAGACTCCTGATGGCGTAATTATCGAAGGCGCTTACGAGATGACTCCGGAAGAAATTGCCGAAGCGAAAAAGAACCAGAGCGCCATAGCAAGGTTCACCCGCGCCAGTAGCGATACAAAGCACAAGCATTTCAAGAGCCACATGCTCGAGGTCTCGAACGAACAGATTTCGACATGGGAAACGTTCAAGGGCGTAAAAGTCAAGGTCATTCACGAATCGACCACCTGGATTGAAACGCTCATCGGATTTTTGCCGGCCATTTTGCTCATCGCATTCTTCTATATCATGATGAGCCGTCAAATGGGCGGTGGCGGAAAGAGCCCGTTCTCGTTTGGCAAGAGTCAGGTTCGCCAGCTGACTTCGCAAAAGAAGACAACATTCAACGATGTAGCCGGCTGCGATGAAGCCAAGCAGGACTTGCAGGAACTTGTCGAATTTTTGAAAGACCCCAAGAAGTACGACAAACTCGGCGGACGCATTCCGAAGGGTGCTTTGCTCGTTGGCCCTCCGGGCACGGGTAAGACGCTCCTCGCCCGCGCTGTTGCTGGCGAAGCTGGCGTGCCGTTCTTTAGCATGTCGGGTTCTGACTTTGTGGAAATGTTCGTTGGCGTGGGTGCATCCCGCGTGCGTGACTTGTTTGAAACAGGCAAGAAGAACGCTCCGTGCATTTTGTTCATCGACGAAATCGATGCCGTAGGTCGCCAGCGTGGTGCTGGTCTCGGTGGCGGTCACGATGAACGCGAACAGACATTGAACCAATTGCTCGTGGAAATGGACGGCTTTACCGCTAACGAAGGCGTGATTTTGATTGCCGCAACAAACCGTCCTGACGTGCTCGACAAGGCGCTTTTGCGTCCGGGCCGCTTTGACCGACAGATTGTGGTGGGACTCCCCGACCTCAAGGGCCGTGAAGAAATTTTGAAAGTCCACTTGAAGAAACGCAAGGTTCCTCTTGGCGATGATGTCGATGTAAAGGCTGTTGCCAAGGGAACGCCTGGACTTGCCGGTGCGGACCTCGAAAACTTGGTGAACGAAGCTGCGCTCCTTGCCGCAAGGTTCAACAACAAGAAAGTGACGATGCTCGATTTTGAAGAAGCCCGCGACAAGCTCAGCATGGGTGCTGAACGCCGCACGCTCCTCATGACCGACGAAGAAAAGCGCCACACCGCTTACCACGAAGCGGGCCATGCCCTCATGACCTTGCTCTGCAAGCACTCGGACCCGCTCCACAAGATTACGATTATCCCGCGCGGACGCGCTCTCGGCGTGACCATGAGTTTGCCGGAACGCGACCAGGTAAGCTACAGCCGCGAATATGCCGAAGAACGCATCATGATCATGATGTCTGGCCGCCTTGCCGAACTCATTTTCTTCAACCACCAGAGTACCGGTGCTTCGAACGACATCCAGCGCGCCACAGAACTTGCCCGCAAGATGGTCACGGAATGGGGATTCGACGAAGAAATCGGACCTGTCTGCTACAGTCGCGCCGATGGCGAAGTATTCCTCGGTCGTGAGATTTCGAAGCCGAAGGAAATGTCCGAAATGATGGCCGAAAAAATTGACAATGCCATCAACGGCCTAATCAAGCGCATGGACGCAGCGGCCCGCAAGCTCCTTGAAGAAAACAAGGACAAGCTAATCGACCTCGCCGAAGCACTCTTTGAATTTGAAGTCCTCGACCGCGAAGAAATCGACAAGGTCATGGCGGGCGAAAAGCTCACCGGCACAAAGAAGAGCCGCCAGTACAAGGCCATGGAAGAACTCGCAAAGAAGCGCGAAGAAGAAAATACTCCACCTCCTGATCCGGGTGACCAACCTCCGGTAGCCCCGATTACCGACGTACAGCCCGCCCCCGCTACAGGTAACGAAACAGCCACTAACTCCGTTAAAGAAACCGAACAACAGTAACCGCGATTATGCTCCACTCTATTCTTGAATCCACTCGTGCAATCTCCTGGAAAATCGGAAACGACATCATTCCAGCTTCGAGGATGCCGCTTGTCATGGGTATCGTAAACGTTACCCCGGACAGTTTTTTTGATGGAGGCAAGCATAATACCCCCGAAGCGGCTTACGAACACGCGATTTCTCTTGTTGAACAAGGTGCCGTGATTCTCGATATCGGTGGCGAAAGCAGCCGTCCGGGAAGCGAGCATGTAAGCGAGCAAGAAGAAATCGACCGCGTTTGCCCTGTTGTCGAAGCGCTCGCACAGACCGCAACTATTTCGGAAGACCTCGACAATCCGGGATTCCGCAAATTCTACATCTCGGTCGATACGGTCAAGGCTAAAGTCGCCGAAGAATGCATGAAGCTCGGTGCGCACATCATCAACGACATCAGCGCCTGCATGATGGACCCGAACATGATCGACACGGTAGCCCGCACCAAGGCTAGCGTCGTGCTGAACCACATGCGCGGAAACTTCGGAACAATGCAGCAGGACTTCAAGCCTTACTCAAACGTGGTGCAGGAAGTTCAGGAAGAACTATTGGCTCAGGTAAAGAAACTCCTCGATGCGGGTGTAGAAAAAGAACGCATTTGCATTGACCCGGGTATCGGTTTTGGAAAGACTGTTCAAGACAACATAGACTTGATGAAGTCCGTCGAGGTTATGCTCAAGGACGGTTACCCCGTCTTGATAGGCACTTCGAGAAAGTCCTACATCGGAAAGATGCCGGGTCTCGAATCCAGCGACAGATTAATTCCGACGGTAACCGCAGGCATTGTGGCAGCCCTCGGCGGTGCAAGCGTTATCCGCGTTCACGACGTTCGTGAAGCAAAAGAATCACTTTTATATTTGGAGGCATTGAAGTCCCATGACTCTGTTTAAGTTATTCGGCATCATCGATGTTCGTATGGCTGACATTCTGGACGTTCTCCTCATATCAGTCATTCTGTACTATATCTTTTTGCTGTTCCGCGGGACGCGTGCAGCACAGATGATTTTCGGTGGCTTTTTGCTTATTCTCGCATGGCTCATCGCACAATGGTGGGAACTCCACACACTCGTTTGGATGCTCAGTAACCTCGCTACGCTCGGTATTATTGCCATCGTGATTTTGTTCCAGCCCGAAATTCGAAGCGCCCTTACACGAATCGGCCAAAGCGTGAGTAAGGTGGACTTGCGCAATATTCTCTTCCACGCCAGCGGTCTCGACGATATTTCCCAAAAAATTTGCAGTGCTGTCCAAGACCTCGCCAAGACAAAGACCGGTGCTCTTATCGTGCTTGAAAAACGCGTTGGCCTCAAGAACTACGCCGACACAGGTGAGCTTTTGAATGCACGCATCAGTTCCAGACTTTTACGCGCACTCTTTTTCCCGAACTCCGCTTTGCATGACGGTGCCGTAATCCTGAACTGCAAAGAAATTGTTGCAGCAGGATGTATTTTGCCGATGCCGACAGGTAATGCCGAAGGTGATGCAGGCTATGGCATGCGCCACCGCGCAGCAAAGGCTCTCGCAGCCGAAAGTGACGCCCTGATTATCATCGTCTCCGAAGAAACGGGTAAAATTTCGACCGCATACAGAAACAACCTGAGACGCGGCCTCACTCCAAAGGAACTCAAGGCAGAAATTTTCCGCCACTGGCATGACCTCTTCAACGAAGTTATCGATGAAGAACCGAGCGAAACTGAAAACGAAGCTGTTGAAAATTAAGATCTAGGAAAGTTATGGCTAAAAACACCAATACACCAAAAAACTCCGCAAATAAACAAAACAAGAAAAACGGGAAACGCAATCTCGTCATCTTGATTTTAATGTTCCTTTTACTTGTATGCTTGTTCGTTGTACAATGCCAGCTCAACAAAGTGAAGCAACAGGCTCTTGAAGAACAAAAGCTTGCGGAACTCGCCTTGCGCCAAAAAGAAATTCTCGACAGCCTCCGTGCTGAACAAGCTAAGGCCGACAGCCTGAAGGCCCTCGAAGACGCACGAATCACAGACAGCTTGCGCCGTGCCGATAGCCTCCGCACAGCAGATTCGCTCGCCAATTTGCCGAAGGTCAACAAGGATAGCCTCAAGCATGTGCGCGACAGCATCCGTGCCGAAAGAAAGGCTCGCAGGGATAGCCTAGACGCCCTTGCAAAAAACGAAAAAGCTAAGCAGGATTCCTTGGACAAATTACGCGAAGCCGAAAATCTCCGCAACTCGGACAAGGTCCCGCCTACCGCAGAAATCACACCCCCAGCAGGTCGCTATTACTCCCCCATCAAACTTAAAGTCAAGTGCGATGAAATCAAGTGCAAGACATTTGTTTCCATTGGTGATACGCTGAATCCGCAGGATGCAAGCAAACCCATTGACTACAACAAGACCGGTTCCGTATTCTTCCTTGCTGAAGATTCCGTCGGCAACCGCACCGCTTGGGAAGAAGCAAAATACGACATGGCAAGCGACAATATTTGTGGCAAGAACGCCTACCCTGTGCCTGTCGGCGGAAAAACGGTTTGCGTTGACGCATACGAATACCCGAACCAGCCGGATGCAACGCCCAAGGACATGGTAAGCCAGGAAGAAGCCGCCCGCATTTGCAAGAACGAAGGCAAGCACCTCTGCTCTATCGAAGAATGGCAAGCCGCCTGCCGTGGCAAGGACGGATTCAAATATTCTTACGGCAATAGCTATAAGCAAAGCAAGTGCAACACCAATACAAAATCGGCCAAGAGAAGTGGCCGCAAAACTCAGTGCCGCAGTTGGTGGGGCATGAACGACATGAACGGAAACCTTTGGGAATGGACGAGTTCCACAAGCAAGCAACACCCCGACAAATACCTGGTCGCAGGTGGCGCATGGAATACCAATAACGAAAGCAGCTGTTCCGAGAGCAAATTCAGTTTCTACCCGCAAAACCAGTACCCGAGCGTTGGTTTCAGGTGCTGCAAATAGAATTTGTTAAAACATCGTTACACACTTTCACTAGCTCACCCCCGCAAAAAAATCTAATTTAAAACCATGAAAACAAAACTTATTCTCTCCGCACTTGTTCTTTCGACTTTTGCATTCTTCGGATGCAGCGACGATCAACCCGTATACACCGGTTATTGGAAAGGCGAAGCCGATATGATTTTTGAAGTTTTCACTGAAAACAATATCGACTTCACCATCAGAAACGTGAATGGCGATCTTACCGCCAAATACGAAGACAACGCTCTCCGTGGCAAGAATTCCCTCAACATGGACATCTTGATGCGCGTCAAGGGCGACTCCGCTTACTATGAATTCGGCGAAGACGAATCTGGCAAGATTGTCACGGGTTACATGAGAATCACTAAGGACGAATACGACAAGATTTTCAAGGCCCAAACGGACGCAAGAAATAGCTATAACTAAGCGCTGAAACGTCGGCGACATGCCGCGAAAACGCAGCAGCAAAAAAGCTAAAATTTAAAGCAAGAAGCCCCGGTTTAAAAGCCGGGGTTTCTCGTTTTTTAAAGGAGGTCCCCGCTCAGAGGCGGGGATGACAACTTAATGCGGGAGTGCCGCGGCACTTCGTTATTTCTTGAGTGCCGAAAGGAATTCCTTGAGGCGGGCGTCTTTTGGATTGTCGAAGATTTCTTCGGGCGTTCCATCTTCCTTGACGTAACCGTCGGCAAAGAACAGTACGCGGTTAGCCACTTCGCGTGCAAAGCTCATTTCGTGTGTCACAACAATCATCGTCATGCCGGACTTCGCAAGATCCTTCATGATCTTGAGCACTTCGCCCACCATTTCGGGGTCCAGAGCGCTCGTCGGTTCGTCAAAAAGAATCGCTTCAGGTTGCATCGCCATGGCACGGGCAATCGCCACACGCTGTTGCTGACCGCCAGAAAGCTGTGCCGGATAATGGTCGGCACGTTCCAAAAGTCCCACGCGCTTCAAGAGGTCTTTCGCGCGAGCTTCGGCATCGGCTTTAGAAAGGCGTCCGAGCTTTACCGGAGCAAACATGATGTTCTTGAGAGCCGTCATGTTCTTGAACAGGTTGAACTGCTGGAATACCATACCAACGCGTTCGCGAATTTCAGGCTTCGAAACATTCTTGGCCAAAATGCTCTTGCCATCCAAAAGAATATCACCACTCGTTGGCTGCTCAAGCAAATTCAGCTGGCGCAAGAACGTCGACTTGCCGCAACCCGAAGGTCCGATAATGGCAACAACGTCTCCACGATGGATATCAAGAGAAATACCCTTGAGAATTTGCTTGTCACCGTAAGATTTGCAAAGGTCCTTGACCTGGATTAAAGTTTCAGCATTAGCGTTCATTTTTCTTCAACCTCTTTTCAAGTTTTGCAACACAAGCCGAGAGCCCGGCGACAAGAATAAAGTAAATTACAGCCACAGCAAGGAGCGGGAGCATGGCTTCGTAAGTCATACTGCGGATGATGTCACCACCGCGCGTCAAATCGGTAAGGCCGATGTAACCGCAAATGGAAGTTTCCTTGATGAGCGATATAAATTCGTTCGTGAGCGCGGGGAGAGAATTCTTGAAAGCCTGCGGATAGACAATGTGATAAAGCACCGTACGGAAACGAAGGCCAAGACTGCGCCCCGCTTCAATCTGGCCCGGATCCACGCCCTTGATACCGCTACGGATAATTTCAGAAACATAAGCACCGGAGTTCACACCGAATGCGACAATCGCAACGAGAATCTTGTTCACGTTCACCGACGAGAAGACGATGTAGTAAATGATGAGCAACTGGATCATCATTGGCGTTCCGCGAATCACGGCGAGGTAAGCTTTTGCAAACCAATTCAACACCTTCCAGCGACCGTTAAATTCATTGTTCGTGCGGATTTGCGCAATCACAAAGCCAATCATGATGCCGAGGAGAGCTGCAAAGAATGAAATAACAAGCGTGTTGCGGAGACCTTCGAGAATGAACTTCCAGCGAGATTCCTTCACAAAGTTCTTGTAGAAATGATCCCCAAAGCTTTCGTCATTTTCAATAGCCTTGTCGCCACGGACAATCACGACAACTTTAGAAAGCGTGTAAGGGGTCGTAAAGTTGATGGACTTTTTGCGTTCTTCAGTAACCGTGAAGCCCGCGAAACCGACATCAGCCTTGCCCGATGCGACCGCATTGATAATCGCATCGAATTCTATATCCTGAATTTCGACAGTTCGATGCAAATAATCGGCAATGTAATTGACGATTTCGATATCAAGACCGACAATCTTATTGTCCTTGTAGAATTCGTACGGAGGGAACTGAGCATTGGTCGAAACGATAAGTTTCGGACCTTCAGTCACTTTCTTCTGGTAATGATAATCGCTAGTGTGATTGATGTAATTATTGAAAATTGAATCGTAAACACCGTCGAACTTCATTTGCGCAATCGCCTGATTCACAGAATCAAGCAGCGATTCGTTGCCCTTTGCGACAACGCCCGCATACATCTCTTCGACGAAGACTTCTTCGAGAATGCGAAGTGACGGATTTTGGCGCACGAAAGCCTTGGCCGGTTGGTCATCGCTCATGACCGCATCAATCTTCCCCTGCATCAAGGCCTGCACGGCATCGGCAAGTTTCGTGTAGCGTTCGACATCGATTTTCGCCGTATCGCCACCATATTCGGAAGCATAGATATCGGCGGTGTTGCCAATCTGCACGCCCACTTTTTTGTGGCCGAGATCGCTAATGGAATGAACCTTATTGGGGATGACCGCCTGCTTGTTATCGCAAGAGGTCAAGGCCAGCGAATAAAACGCAATGAGAACTGGGAGTAGTAACTTTCGTATCATTTTTTAACCTTAATTTTAAAGTTAGTTAAAAGCCGAAAGTTTGGGAACCCTTGTGAGTTTTATTTAATAAATCAACCTCATTTCGTCAATGATAAGAGTCGCGCCCTTTATTCCCTCATAGTGGTTTCCATTGGCGCTTGAGGCAAAGACCACGCGGATATGCGTTACCGGCTCTTCGCCCGAGCCCTGCTCTAAGCCATTGTTAACAGCAGACTTGTTCGAGGATTCAAGTTCGGTATTGAATGTCGAAGAGTTCTCAATTGGAGAACCCGCCAGCGGTTCTCCATACTTGAGTTTGAGAAGAAGCGTGCGCATTCCATTTTCGTCCGGTTCCGAAACACTCACGACATCCGGATTTTCGCGGCCAGAATTGTCAGCCTTTGTAGAGCGGAACCAAGCCGAAGCCACCAACTTGTTCACATCGCCGGCCTTACGGTTTATATTCCTATCGCCTGTACGGTTTTCGAGCAGAATATAAATGTCGCAGCTATCGCCCTTGCCTTCGTAACTGAACTTGACTTCCATAAATTCGGGACGTGCCGCAAACGGTTTGCCAAAGTCCAAAAGTTCATTGCCATCGGGCCATGTCGATGCATTTGCCATCGAGAGCGTACCGACGCCCTTGGGGTTGAAATCTGCCGTGTAAAGGCTACCGCTTGCGACTTTTCCGAGCACGGAACTGGTCTGAATTTGCGCACCAATCAAGGAACCCGAAGTAATTTTTTTCGTCGTCGTCAAAATCGTGTTGGCATTACCCCAAATAGAATCCGGGGTCACGTCATCACCTTTCCAAGAATTAAAATTGGAGCCCGGCAATTGATAGCCCGCCTTGACGGTGTACGTTTCGCTTTCGTCATTTCCATTCATCACTGTCACCTGGACGCCAGTGCTAAAATCGTAAGACTCGCCCACTTTAATATTTGCCGAAGCACCTTCCGAAAGTTCCAAATCAGAAAGTTCAAGCGATGTCAAATCCGTTCGAAAATCGAGATCGTCAACGTGAATAGACTTGCTTTCTTCATTAACAACTGCCGCCAGGCCGGCAATAGAAAGCGCAAGAATTTTCGGGGGTTGAGAAGACTTTGCCGCTGAAGAGCTTGACGCAACAGATGCCGCAGAACTGCTAGATTCATTTTTTGCAGAACTGCTAGATTCGCTAGACTTGCCAGAATTGCTGGATGATGCGGATTTTGCGGAACTGCTTGAGGATGCCACCGACTTTACCGAACTGCTTGAAGATGCCGAGCTACTTGACTTAACCGAATTGCTTGAAGAAGATTTCGGTTTCACTTCAGGGATATTAAAGACCAGCTGCCAAACAGCCTTTTTACCACTTTCCGAAATTACAACAACATAAAGAACATGGCTAGAAGGAATATCAATTTTCTCGCCCATCTTAATGGATTCATCGGATACAGAAATCTTTTGCGCTAAAGAATCGAGCGCAACCGAATCCGTCGGAAATTCTTCAACTTTACCTTTAACCAAATGGAGCGAAGCGAAATGACTCATGTCAATAGCATCAATCGTCACGGAATTCCATGTTTCAAGCGATTCCGGCGGAGCCACCAAATCAAATACCATTCGATGATTATTCGAATAAACTGCAGGCGAAGATTCTTGTTCAGCAAATGTTATTTCGCTCAACACGCAATAATCCGATTTTCCAAAAGTATCGTAATCTGCAGAGCAACCATTCAACGAAACGAGCGTATAAACGGCACAAGAACACATCGCGATGATTTGCCAAAAAACTTTATTTTTAAACGACATAACAAGCTCCTAGAAGAAATAAACTAGCGAAAAATCAAGCGCTAGTAAGTTTATCTTAAAATTCACAATGTTGTAAGAAACTTCACTACGACGTTCACCATTTTCTTCTACGACTATCCAAGACGAACTCAAGCCCAACAAGCCCACCGACGTTTCAAATGCCAAGCGATCCAGCACCATAATGCAAAGGCCCGGATTGATACCAAACTTAAAAGTCCATCCGTGATTACGCGTTTTCGAGACATCTTCACCATCATCCGACTGCGAAATTCCATAAGAATATTCAGCCGTAAGCGAAGTCTCGTTAAAAAAGTAAATCGTTCTGGAATCAAAAACTTTCAAATAATTTTTAAGAAACGGCTGGACAAAAAAGCCATTGCTCACATACTTGCGACGTTCCTTAACATCAGCCAAATCTTCGAGAATCGAATAATCGACATCGACATAAGTGCGACTATAACCAGCACGCATACCCACAGCCATTGCATCACGAACAAAATATCCGCCAAAGGCCTCCGCCGTAAATGTATAACCTTCAGCCTTGTAAATATCGCCAAAGAGAATGTTCAAGGCATCTTCATCTGAATTTCCTTGGAGCAAAAAAAGCGTTGCACCTGTAAGGATATTTCCGCGATGAATCGCCTCATCTTGTTCAACGGCAAAAAGGCTACCAAGGAGCCCGCCTTTTTTCGCGGGCGATTTTGTAGAATCCGTAACAGAAACATCCGGCTGATGGGTTTCAAGATAAGCCGTTGTTTCCGGCATTTTCGCCAGAACATGCACTGCAATGAGCGAAATAACAAAAAAAATAGGCCTAATATTCATAGGCCTAAAGATAAAAAATTGATTTTAAAATCCAAATACTACAAAAAGCGTAATTTTTTAGAGTGAAAGACCATCACTTTCTAAAGAAATTCACGTTGAACCAGCCTTTTTTGCCATCTTCGCTGAGTGTAATGCCACAAGCGACAGTTTTATAGTTGCCCTTCATGTTGAGGTAATGGCCAATGTAGGAGTAATCCTCGTCTTTATTAGGGTCACGTTCGCCGCTTGTCACAAGCGCCTTTTCGTCTTCCCACATCATCTTAAGATAAGCATCGGACACTTCAATAGCCGTTTTTCTCCAAGAGGTATTGAAATTCGGGCCGCTGTTCTGAGCCCCTTCGCCGCAAGCGCCAAAGTGACCGTGCGCCTTATTTTCCGCAAGGTCGTCACCCGCTTGCTTATCGGTGCAGGTCTGCTTTTCTTCAGGAGCTAAGGTAAGTGGTTCCAAATTTTCTGTGGCACGGTATTCGTTGATTTTGTCGAGGCAAGCTTGACGCCAATTTTCACTAAAGAACGATGTGCCCGCAGACGAAGACGATGTTGCAGATGATTTCGGTGTTTCAGAAGAAGAACTTGCAGGTTTCTTTTCAGATGAGGAACTTTCAGACTTCTTTTCTGAAGATGAACTCGAAGCTTTTGCAGAGGAAGAGCTCGATGGTTTTGCAACGGAAGAACTCGATGTTTTTGCCGAAGAAGACTGCGCAACAGACGAAGAACTTTCGGATTTCTTTGATGAAGAACTAGCCTTGCTCTTTGCGCTAGACGAGGATTTTATGACTTCGGAAGGAGAAGGCTGTTTTTCTACTTCATGGGATTCATACTTCACAACCGAAACATTATCGGAGCATGCCGTAAATGCAAAAGCAAGCGATGCACAGATTGCGAATCCTGCCGTTTTCATAAACAAATTAACTTTCATAATATGCCCTAATATTTTAGACCCTTCGACTACCCCTATCGCCTGCGGCTCCAGGGTCCGCTCAGGATGACTCGTTTATTTAATTATAGCTTTTTCGGGCAGGATATGCCCTAGCCCCCTACAATCACGACCCATAATTTACTATCTTTGGCGCCATGCTTAATGTTTCTAATGTCAGTCTTCAATATGGTAGCCGCGTTCTCTTCAAGGAAGTAAACCTTTCCTTCAAGCGCGGCAATTGCTACGGTGTTATCGGCGCAAACGGTGCCGGCAAGTCCACATTCCTCAAGATTCTTTCGGGCGAACTCGAACCGAACACGGGTGAAGTCACGAAGGACCCGGGCGAACGTATCGCCGTCCTCAAGCAGGACCACTTCGCCTACGAAAACAACACTGTTCTCGAAACCGTGATGATGGGTTTCCCGGAACTTTACGAACTTAGCAAGAAGCGCGACGAACTGTACGCACTCCCTGAAATGACCGAAGAACAGGGCATGCAGGCCATGGAAATCGAAACGCGCTTTGGCGAAATCGGCGGTTACGAAGCCGATTCCAACGCAGCTGTGCTCCTCAAGGGCCTCGGTATTCCCGAAGAATTCCACTACAACTTGATGTCCGAACTCGATGGCGGTCAGAAGATCCGCGTGCTCTTGGCACAAGCCTTGTTTGGCAACCCGGACATTTTGCTCTTGGACGAACCGACGAACCACCTTGATTTGGAAACCGTCGGCTGGCTCGAAGACTACCTCGAACGTTTTGAAAACATCGTGATCGTGGTGAGCCATGACCGTCACTTCTTGAACGCTGTCTGCACGCACACTTGCGATATCGACTACGGCAAGATCAACATTTATGGCGGTAACTACGAATTCTGGTACGCAGCAAGCCAGCTCGCCCAGAAGCAGCGCAAGGACCAGAACCGCCGCGCCGAAGAAAAGATTGAAGAACTCAAGGCGTTCATCCGCCGCTTCGCATCGAATGCCGCTAAGGCCAAGCAGGCCACCAGCCGCAAGAAGCTTTTGGACAAGATGACCGTCGAAGAAATGCCGGCCTCCAGCCGTAAGTTCCCGTGGGTGAACTTCAAGATGGACCGCGAACCGGGTAAGATCGTGCTCGAAGTCAAGAACGCCACCGTTGATGGCGGCGACGGCATCATATGCAAGGGATTCGACTTCTCGCTCGGCAACCAGGACAAGGTCGCGCTCGTCGGTGAATACGACACTCTCAAGACGGCATTTTTCCAGCTCATTGCCGAAGAAATCAAAGCTCCGGATGGCGTGCTCAAGTGGGGCAACACCATCAGCTACAACTACTTCCCGAAGAACAACGACGCTTACTTCAAGACGGACCTTTCCCTCGTGGATTGGCTGCGCCAATACAGCAAGGAACAGGACGAGACCTTCATCCGCGGATTCCTCGGCCGTATGCTCTTTACCGGTGAAGAAGCCCTCAAGAGCGCCAACGTGCTTAGTGGTGGTGAAAAGGTGCGCTGCATGCTTTCGAAGATGATGCTTTCGAACGCAAACTGCTTGCTCCTCGACGAACCGACCGCTCACCTCGACTTGGAAGCCATCACCGCTTTGAACAACGGTCTCAAGGCATTCCAGGGTCCGGTCATCTTCTGCTCTCAGGACCATGAATTTGTCCAAACTGTCGCGAACCGCGTTTTGGAACTCACGCCGAACGGTGTTGTTGACCGCAGTATTACCTTCGACGAATGGCTTGAAACCAAGAAGACGAAGAAGAAGTAACTAGCGCCGCTTCGCGGCAGTTAGACCAATGCATCCGATTCGGCATTTCATCACGATTACCAAGCACAAAAACGAAGTCATGAGACTTTGTTTTAAGGCAGGTATCGGGTTGCAGGGGTTGCTACACGATTTATCGAAGTACAGCCCCACCGAATTTATTCCGGGTGCAAAATATTACACGGGCAAGGAATCGCCAAACAACGGCGAACGTCGCGATACGGGCATGAGCCTCGCATGGATGCACCACAAGGGGCGCAACAAGCACCACTTTGAATTTTGGTACGATTATGATATGAAGACCAAGAAAATCGTGCCGATGGATATGCCCGACCGCTATATCAAGGAAATGTTCTGCGACCGCGTGGCCGCCTCCAAGACGTACAACAAGGAGACATACACGCAAGAAGCACCGCTCCTTTATTTGACGAAAAGCACCGCGCACGAGAAGATGACGGAAACAACTTACAAGAAGTTACTGTTCCTGCTCAAGAAACTCGCAAAGGATGGCGAAAAAGAAACGCTTAGGTTTATGCGGCATTGCAAGGAACTGCCAACGGAATAACTATATTTAATTATATCGCGGATGTCCGCGACATTACCCCCGCCCTGCGGGATACCAGAACGGAAAGGCAAATTATGGAACTTGGAAGAATCAACCGCGCACGCGTCGAATCTATCACGCCACAGGGTTATTATCTGGAACTCGAAACTGGCGGAAGCGTGCTCCTCCCCGGCAACCGCAACAAATTCACGCTCGTCGAAGGCGAAATCATTGACGTGTTCGTCTATACGGACTCCGAAGACCGCCCGATTGCAACGCTCGACAAGCCGCTCGCGCAAGTGGGCGAATTCGCCGTGCTCACGGTCAAGGAAGTCAACCGCGTCGGCGCATTTTTGGATTGGGGTCTCAACAAGGACTTGTTCCTCCCCTTCAAGCAGCAACTTGGCGAATTGCAGAAAGGCGACCGTTGCGTAGTCTTTGTTCTCGAAGACGAAAAGAGCGGACGCATTATCGCTACTGAAAAAATCAAGAGCTTTATCGACCCGGACACGAACGACTTGCACATCGGCCAGCGCGTAGAACTCGCCGCATACGAAGTCACGCCCGATTACGTCGATTGCCTTGTGGATTACCGCTACACGGGCCGCATCATGACAACACCGGGCATGGAACGTATCTACATCGGCGATACAATGCCGGGTTACATCCAACGTTTCACGAGCGACGGAAAGATTACGCTCAACTTAACACCGGTCGGTTACAAGGGCATGATGAAGAGCGAAAGCCCCAATGCCATTCTGCAAAAGCTCGAAGCTGCGGGCGGATTCCTCCCCTATGGTGACCACACCGATCCGGAAACTATCCGTCGTGAATTCGGCATGTCCAAAAAGACGTTCAAGAAAATTATCGGGACGCTTTTCCGCGAAGAAAAAATCGTGATCGAAGAAGACGGAATTCGCGCGGTTTAATCCCCTAAAAAGGAGATTCCCGCTCAGAGGCGGGAATGACAACTGAAAAGCAGCGATTTGCGGCTTTCTTCATTTTCAAGATTCGCGCGGCTCAACGGCCGCGCATCTTAATTTTTAGAAATTCACTTCGTCGGCGTTGAGAACCTTGAGCTCGATGCGGCGATTAGCACGACGCCCAGCTTCGGTAGCATTGCTTTCCCTCGGACGGCTCGGGCCATAACCCACAGCAGTCACGCGTTCTGCTTCGATTCCATTTTCAATCATGTAATCGCGGACGCTATTGGCGCGGTCTTCAGAAAGTTTCTGGTTCAGTTCATCACCGCCTTCGCTACTCGTATGGCCTTCCACTTCGATTTTAGCCTTCGGATTGCGCTTGAGGCCAGCAATGGCAGCATTGAGCGTTTTCAAAGAACCCGGAACGAGTTCTGCGCTACCGGCCTTGAACGTAACACCCGTGAGTTCAGAACGAGTATCATCAAAGACGACTGTAATTCCACCCGTGCTTGCCGTGCGCGACACATACGGAGTTTCGCCACATTCGAACGGACCCGTCAAACTTTCGCAGAGAATCGTGTAAGTATCTTCACGCGGAATATGGAAACTGGCTTCGCCATACACGTCCGTCGTAATCACCACCTTTTTACCCTTGTTCTGCCCCACAAACGTGAGTTTTTTCTTTGCATGCGGAACGTCCTCGTTGTTCGTGTAAGTCACATTCAAAACAGCGTGAGTCTTGTTCGGGGCGAGCTTTCCGGCAGATGCAAACGAAACTGCCACCATCGCCGAAAGCAGGGTGCGTGAAATCATTCTCATTCTTGTACTCCAATTGATTTTTCGAGCCAAAAATAAAAATTGATAGACGGAGTTTCAAATTATCTTTAAATATTTTTTGAAATTTCTAGATTTGCGCCCGTACGATATACAAGGAGATTCCATGAACTTCAAAAAATTCACAAGCGCACTTTTGGTTGCAGGTCTCGTCTCTGCAGCCGCTGCAGCCGATGGCGAATTCGGCCTCAAGGGCAACGTCCAAACGCAAGCTACCAAGATGATCGCAGACCGCGACAACAACTTGAGCTCCCTCTGGATCCGCGCCAACATTGGCGGGCAGTACAAGAGCGAAAACTTCGACGCTCTCGTGATGCTTCGTATTTTTGCCCCGCAGTTCGGCAACAAGATTAAAGATGGTGACGGCAAGACCACGAGCTACGACAAGATTCTCGCCGACCTCTACTGGGCAAACTACAAGTGGAATTTTGAAACCTATAAGTTGAACCTCAAGATTG
This sequence comes from Fibrobacter sp. UWB11, assembly GCF_900143015.1. Lineage (NCBI taxonomy): Bacteria > Pseudomonadati > Fibrobacterota > Fibrobacteria > Fibrobacterales > Fibrobacteraceae > Fibrobacter > Fibrobacter sp. UWB11. The sequence goes on from NZ_FSRT01000001.1 coordinate 1,415,796, forward strand.
GTCACTGGAAAACGGACTGGTCCCAGTCTACCCACTTCGGTACCTATATCGATAAGGACCTCACGGCACGCGGTCTCTGGATGCGCGATTACAGCCACAACGCTATTGAACTCGGCTGGCAGACAGGTTACTCCAACTTCACCGCCATGCTCGCCACACGTGACAACAAGGCTAACACGGGTTACTTCCGCTTAGAAGAAGGCCTCAAGTTCGACTTCCCGCTCGAAGCTAAGCTCGCCTACCGCGTGAACGCTGTTGACGTCGTGCAAAATTCGGCATACATCACCCACCGTATAGCAACATACTTGAGCTACAAGCCGATTGAATTTTTACGTTTCTATGGTGAATATGGCTATATCCATACGCAAAAAGACAGCCACATCAATGGTAAAGAAGAAAACTATGTCGCTCAGGAATACAAATACATGAAGCCGGGTGACTCTTACCATCCGTTCTATCTCGGTGCTGAATACACCCCGAAAAAGGATTGCTTCATGAACACTCTCATGAGCAGCCTCTACGTCGAATGGGAACACATCAACGACCGTGCAGCTCTCACTGGTGGAAAGAACATCGATAACTGGGCATGGACCGTAGCTTGGGCCAAGAAAATCGCAAATTCCAAGCTCCAGTTCAGTGTTTATAGCGGCAACGAAATCAGCGATGTCGGTTTTGCATTCCGCTTGACCAGCACAATCAAGTAATAAACGCCAAAACGCGCGGGCATATTAACGAAACTGCGCGAAATTCGCGAAAAGCATTTGAAAAGCCAGGGTAACAAGCCCTGGCTTTCATTTTACCCATAACGAGAAATAATGGATGGGGCAAGCCCCAACGCAAGAGCTAAACAAGAAATTATGGATCCTTCGCTGACGCTCAGGATGACGAAATGCGGAAAATAAAAACGACCAGCCTTTCGGTTGGTCGTTTTTATACCCCCAAGCGGACTCGAACCGCTGTTGCGGGAATGAGAATCCCGAGTCCTGGGCCACTAGACGATGGGGGCAAGTGCGGCACATTATAGCAATTTAAGCCATATCCGTCAACCAATAATTGAATTTATTTGCTGACGGATTTTGTGCGCGCTCGAGAGCATTGCTCTCGCGAAAGCCCTTAGTCTCTGTAGAAGAGGTCAAGGTTGCTCTTAACCGGCGTAGAAGCTTCGAGATTCGTAACATAGTCGTTGAATGCAGTCATCACGCCAAAGCGGTATGCATTGTCTACATCCTGCTTGATAGCGTCTTCAACGTCTTCAATCTTCGGAGCCTTCTTGGAAACTACCTTGAGCATCACGGCGCCATTTTCAGCGACAACCGGAGCAGTCCATTCACCGACCTTAGCCTTGCCCACAACGCGTGCGACCTGAGCATTGCCGTAACCAAAGCCCGGAACGAAACCTTCAACAGATGCATTCTTGGATTCGATTTCGACCTTTTCGATCTTGGCTGCTGCGGTATCAGCCGGATTGTAAGCCTTCACCTGTGCGGCAACAGAATTCAAGTAGTTTTCAGCAGCCTTAGCAGCCTTCTGCTTGAGGAGAGTTTCCTTGATATTATCGTAGTAGAGCGGGAGGCTACGTTCGCCAGCCTTGAAGGAACCAACCTTCTTAGCAATGACAACCCACTTGTTGTTTCTGAGCACGCCAGAAATTTCGCTGTCTTCCTTCGGGAGGTTTTCGTTCGGCCATGCGAAAGAAGCGAGACCCTTGAGGTAACCAAAGGCAGCCATGTTGCCATCACGAGAAACCCATTCAGAAGTCTTGACTTCGAGACCGCGAGCCTGAGCTTCGGTGAGCAAGTCAGAACCAGCATCGACATCCTTCTTGATGTTCGTGAGGATCTTTTCGAGGCTATCAATAGTATTAGAAGAAGCAGTCACCGTAAGGAGAATGTGGCCAACCTTGACCTTTTCGACTTCACCCTTGGCATTCTTCACATTACCGTAAGACTTAATGATGTGGTAACCGAACTGAGAACGAACCGGTTCAGAAATCTTGCCTGAATCAAGAGCGAAAGCAGCGTCTTCGAACGGCTTGACATAAGCGCCACGGCCAACGAAATCATCGCTCAAGATGCCACCCTTTTCTGCACTACCCGGATCTTCAGAAGAAACGCGGGCCATGTCTTCGAACGTCGTTGTCGAAGAAGAATCGGTGAGCTGGTAGTAAAGAGTCATTGCATATTCACGGATGCTAGCATCGTCGCCTGCAGTAGCTTCGACCGGAATGGAAACATACTGGAACTGAGCAATGTCCTTCTGCACAAAGAAACTATCAGCATGAGCCTTGAAGTAGCCAGCAACCATCACGCTATCCACGGAGTTGCTATCCACAACAAACGATGCACTCGGGGCGACCGCCACCTGCAGTTCGTAATCCGTCAAGCGACGTTCAACACTCCACTTGGCTTCGAGAGCAGTCGGATGAACAGAAGCACCAATCAAAGTCTGGAGCTGACGAGCCGGAATGGTGTTGTTCTTCATTTCGTCTTCGAGCATGAGCATGGCGCTCCAGCGGTATGCAGCCGGAGTTTCAATCCAAGCGTCATAATCAGCCTTGTTGAAAGTCGTGTCCGTGAGGAACTTCGGCAAAGAAGCGATGTAGGCCTGAGAACGCTGCATCAAGTCTTCCTGAGAGGTAGCCTGCTGCTGGATAGCATAGAGGCGAGCCTGAGCTTCCTGAACCAAACGACCGCGAACAGCGTCGGAATTGCGCTTGAACTCGTTCTTGAGTTCTGCAACCGAGGCGTTAAGTTCGGCCTTTTCGAACTGTTCAGCAAAAAGAGCCTGACGGACGAAGCTAGAGAACACCTGAGCGCGGAGCTGGGAGTACTGTTCGTCGTCCAAGTGCTGATTCTGGTACTGATTCTGCACGATCATCTTCACGCGAGAATCAAAGTCCGTGTAAGAAATCTTGGTATCATTGACAACGCCGATAGGATAGCTACGTCCCTGATCCGGAACACGGTCCATGGCGAGAAGACCGATGGCGATACCGGCAGCAAAGATCACAATTACCCACTTGGCTTTTTCATTAATCCACGTTAACATAGAGACAACTCCATTAAAATTTTGTCGCACGAAAAATAGCAAAAAAAAATGTTTGCATTTTATTTTATCGAAATTGCAAGCCAAATATAATGCCGAAAAGCCCTATTTTTTCTATTTATTGGACATAAAAAATACATCAATTCCTTTGGAGTATCTCATGTACGATATTTTGGTTCTGGGTGCCGGCATTTCTGGATTGAGCGCAGCTCTCCACGCGGCAGAAAAAGGTTTCCACGTAGTTATCCTAACCAAAGGAGCAAAACCGGACGGCTCATCAAACTATGCACAGGGCGGTATCTGCTCTGTCACCGAAAAAACAGACAAATTTGAATTCCATGTGGCAGACACCCTCGAAGCAGGTGCAGGTCTTTGCAAAAAGGACTCCGTGAAAATTCTCGTGAAGAACGGTCCCACGACTATCAAGCAACTCGTGAAGTGGGGCGTCCAGTTCACACCGTCCCCCGAGGACAAAACGCAGTTTGACCTCCACCTCGAAGGCGGACACAGCCACCACCGCATTTTGCACGCCGCAGACCTCACCGGTAAAGAAATCATGCGCGCGCTCCTTTGCGAACTTCACAAGCAAAAGAACATCGACTACCTTGAAAACTGCTACATCAAGGACTTGATTTGCGAAGGCGAAGGCAAGGCAAAGCGTTGCATCGGGGCAAAGATTATCCACCAGAAGTCCGGCGAAGTCGAAAGCATTTTTGCAAAGGCCACCATCCTTTCTACAGGTGGTGCAGGTCGCATTTGGCAGTACACCGTTTGCCCGCCCGACAGCTGTGGCGATGGCATGGCGATTGCAGCACGCGCAGGTGCAGCCCTTCAAGACATTGAATTCATGCAGTTCCATCCCACGAGTTTGTACGCACCGAAGTTCAAGAAGCCGTTCCTCATTTCCGAAGCGGTTCGCGGTTTCGGCGGCATCCTCAAGAACGACAAGGGCGAAGAATTCATGAACCAAGTGCACCCGCTGCACTCCCTCGCCCCCCGCGACATCGTTGCACGTGCCATCCACAGCGAAATGCAGCGTCTCGGCAAGGACCACATGTACATCGACCTTTCCGGCCGTACCCCGAAGGATATCAAGAGCCACTTCCCGCACATTTATTCTAAATGCATGGACGCAGGCATCGATATCACCAAGGAATGGATCCCGGTCGTTCCGGCAGCCCACTACATGTGCGGCGGCGTTCTCGTCGATACTTGGTCCCGCACCGAAATCAAGGGTCTCTACGCCTGCGGCGAAGTCGCTGCAACGGGCGTTCATGGAGCAAACCGTCTCGCATCGAACTCGCTCTTGGAAAGTGTCGTATTTGCCATCCGCGCGGTCGATGACATCGAAAAGAGCGGCATCGCCAAGGAAAAGTTGAACGTATCTAAGTCCAAGAAGGAATCGGTCAGCTTTGCAAAGGCCGCCTACTGGAAGAAGCGCAAGAAGATGCTCCAGGACATGATGTGGACCCACTGCGGCATCGTGCGCACGGTGGCAGGCCTCAACCAAGGTCTCAAGGTCATCGAAGAACTCCAGAAGGATGTCGATACCGCCATCAAGAACAAAGAAACAGAAAACTTGCACTTCCTTGAATTCCTCAACGCATTGCAGGTTTCCAAGATGATTCTCATTGCAGCCCTCCGTCGCAAAGAATCTCGCGGGCTTCACTACATCCTCGATTACCCCAATCAGGACCCGAAGACAAAGCACCAGAGCATTTACTTGAGCGACAAGAAATAAATCTTTTTCTATATAGGGACGCATGGAAGAAGTCAAGGCAACACAATCGAGGAAAAAAGTAAAGGATCAACTACCGTCCAAAATTGGCGGATACAAACCCATACAAGCTCTAAACAGCGGAGCCATGGGCAGTCTGTGGCTTTGCAGAGACCCTTCGCTTGACCGACTTGTCGTTGCCAAAAGACTCCATTCGAACTTGAACCAGCAAGATGTGTATATCAAGCGGTTCCTGCAAGAAGGGAGCATCCTCGCCCACTTGAACCATCCTAGCATCATCCAACCGTACGCTCTCTGGAAAGATAGCGACGGCAATTATACGATGTCCATGGAATACGTACAAGGTTCAAGCCTCAAGGACTTGCTCTTAAGGAACAAGCGACCGCCCATTTGGGTTGTCGAGACAATCTTGTACGAACTTTTAAGTGCATTAAGCCACGCCCACCGCAACGGAGTCACTCATCGCGATCTAAAGCCCGCAAACATGATGATTGACAAAGACGGCCGCGTACGCCTTCTGGACTTTGGAATCGCCCATACCGAAACGCCTCTCGAAATCGGCAAGGAACTTACGCAGACCGGCTGCATCATCGGCACCGCCGCCTACATGAGCCCCGAGCAAATCATGGGTGAAAAGGTCAATTACGCAAGTGACCTCTATAGCGTAGGCATCATCGCAAGCGAAATGCTCATCGGCGAAAATCTTTTCCGCGGCAAGGACTTCGAAGAAACGCGCGAAAACATCCTCAAGATGAAATTCAAGCTCGAAGTTTTCCCGGACGATGTACCCAAGCCACTCCGCAAGTTCGTGTTGAAGTTGCTCAACAAGCGAGCAAGCAAACGCCCTTCCTCGGCATGCGATGCAGCAAACGAGCTTGCCGACATCATGAAGGAATACCCACGCGACATGACGCCATACATTGCCGAGTGGGCAGACACGGTAAACGAAGACCAACCCGTCGATACCGTTATGTCTCCGAAGCCGCAAAAAACTACATTTAAGTATGGAATAGGATTTATACTTGGAGTGAGTGTTGCGACGGCAGCTTTTATTGCCATCCAGCTTGCGACTTAGAGGATTAGTCCAATGAATTGGATAGACATTACTTGCAGCGCTTGTCTGCTTGTTTTCGGTGCCCTCGGGTTATGGCGTGGTCTACTCGGCAGCGTGTTCAGATTTTGCGCATGGGTCTCTGCGATTTTTGGAGCATACTTTGCACAAAGTCTTTTCGGTGATTTTTTCGCAAGGAACTTCGCCTTTGGCGACTTTGCATCTCACCTTATTTGCACTTGCATCGGCTTTTTGGTTCCGTTCCTGCTGTTTACGTTTATCGGGCATTTAGTCGGAGATTCTATCAAGAACACGATTGTCGGCAAAACAAACCGCATTCTTGGCCTCTTGTTCGGACTCATCAAGGCCGTCATTGCCTGCTTTATCTTGCTCACAATTTTGCATTTGCTCCCCGTCGAAGGTAATCTCAAGAAATTGAGAAACGATGCAATTTCGTACAGCGTCTACAAGTCTTCGCTCGAAACAATGGGATTTTCTTCTGACGAAGTAAACCTCCGCAAGATGGCAAAAGAAAAAGCAAGCGAACTTACCAAGACGATTACAGACAAAGCAAAAGGCTCGACAGAAGAGACCGCAGATTCGCTCAAAAGCGCCGCTAAAAATGCTGCGGATAGCGTAGCAACCAAAGTCTCAGAAACAGCCGAAAAAGCCAAGGATGCCGCTATTGCCGCTAAGGACGCAGCAATAAAGACCTTCGAAGAAGGCAAGTCAAGCAATTCCGCTTCGTCTTCAAGCTCTGCTAAAAAGTAGCCGAAAAAGGGAGATGCCCGCACGGTGGCGGGCATGACAATTGTTATTTCGAAACGAGCGGCGCAATTTTAAGTAACGCAGCCGCATTCATTATTGTTTTACACATCGCCACCGCTAAACCCTAACGATTCTTCAAGCCAGGTATCGGTGCGCTGTACAGCCACACGACTTTGATACGATTTACGGCCAGCACGATATTGCGCCCACTTTACCGCTAAAGAAGCCAATGGCCCCGCATGTCGAAATAGCGTCATCAATGGCGAAGGCAAATTTCGACGAAGCACTTCATCTTCAAAACTGGCATAATGGCTTGCGCTGCCCGGATCGCCCTGACGCGCCGAACGCCCAAAGAGCTGACGGTCAATTCGTGACGACATGTTGCATTCCGTCGCAATCACATGGAGCCCGCCAACTTTTTTTACACCAGCCGGAATCTTGATATCCGTACCACGCCCGGCCATGTTTGTAGCCACGGTAATTGCGCCTGCCTTCCCAGCTTCGGCAATGATATTCGCTTCGTCATCACTGCGCACGGCATTAATAATTTTGCAAAAAAGACCCGATTCCGACAGCATCCGTCCGAAAGTTTCACTTTCGTCAATATCCTTTGTACCAATCAAAATTGGGCGGCCCAACTTATGGATACGAACAACTTCATCCATAATAGCCTTGCGTTTGCTTTCCTTAGTGGAATAAGTCTTTAGACGATAAATTTTACGTTTATTCTTGCGATGGTTCGGGATACATAACACCGGCGTTCCATAGACCATCCAGAATTCATTGGAAGCTTCTTTCCCGGTTCCGGTCATTCCCGAGAAATGCTTATACAGTCTAAAGAAACGCTGGAAGCTCATTCTTGCTTCGGTTTCCTTAAGGCCCGTCAATTCAAGACCTTCTTTCAACTCTATCATTTGGTGCAAGCCGCCATTCCAAGAACGCATCGGCATTTTACGGCCGGTAGACTCGTCCACAATAACAACCTTGCCTTCTTCAATCAAATATTGACGTCCGAGGAAAAAGAGTTCCCTAGCAATCAAAGCCTGTCGCACCAAATCCTTCAAGAACGAAGCTCTGCAAAAGCCTCCATTTCCACCATTTTTTTCGGCAAGTTCATCTTGGATTTCTTCAAGGCGCTCATCCATATCGACCAAGAAGCGGATCGTTCGCAACTTAATATCGACTTTATAATCAACATCGCGGACCAAATTGTTAGAAAGTCCAAAAGCGATTTCGCAAGTTCTATTAAAGCCCTTGTTTTCTTTTTCACGAGAAATAATCAAAGGAGTAACGGCTTCATCAATAAGCACATTATCTGCTTCGTCCACAATAGCCGTAAAAAGTCCACGCTGTACAAGTTTATCCGAAAACGCATTTTGCTGTAAAGTAAAGCTATCCAAAATTCTCTTCGAAAAATTTTGGCTTTTGCCCATAGCAATACGGTCACGCAAAAAATCCGCAAGCACTTCTTTCGCCGTAGAATAAGTCACATCGGCAGCATAGCCTGCGCGTCGATCAGGCGGTTTCATGGCCCCGGTAACCGCACCAACAGAAACGCCACAGAAATTATAAAGGCCTCCCATAATCTGCGCGTCACGAGATGCGAGGTAATCGTTTGCCGTAATCACATGGCAAGGGCGACCGCTCCACCCGCGAATAACACCGCACATTGCCGCCGTTACCGTTTTACCTTCTCCTGTAGACATCTCAGCGATATAGCCTTTGTACAAAGCAAGGGCACCTGCAATTTGTTCTACATAAGGGCGATACCCCAGAACTCGCAAAACAGATTCTTGCACAAGAGCAAAAGCCTCGGCCAACACATCATCATTTACAGGACGCTTAAACTTTTCACGAATATCAAAAAGCTTTTTTTTCAATTCAGAAGATTCAAGAGAAGCAAATGCCTTCCCCATGGCATCGATTTTTCGTGCAGTCCTAAGCAGCTTGCGGCGGACACTAGAACGTTCCTTGAACTTTCCTACCAAACGATAAACAACCGCATCTAACCCCGAAGGGATTTTCTTGATGCGCTTGAGCGAAGTCAACCTGTAATTATCCGTCAAGTTCATGATAGCAGCTCTAGAAGACTACAGCCTATAATACTTCTGCAAAGCTTGGCGGGCCTTGCGAATTCCCTGCAACGCAATCGGCTTCTTTCCCAAATCAAAGCGGATTTTTCCAGAACGGCCATGTTTCATAAGAGCGCGCTTGTCATCGGCCAATAGCGTTGTTCTCACTAAATAAACAGGTTCAGCCGTTTGCTCCGAATAACCATTCGTTTTCGTTTCAATATCACCACCGCCATGCCAGCCTAACGCATTCGAAGGAAGCTTATCTTGGGCCGTGGGAATCACTTGAATTTTATCCGTCAAAATTTCCGTAAACGCTTCGCCGTTCAAGCGAACACTCGTCTTATGCGGAGTCCCCGAAAACAAGCGTGAAACATCTTCTTGACTTACGACCGCTACAAAATCATACGAAGTCGTATCAAGCAAAATTCCAATCGAATCACCCTTCTTGACATGACGCCCCACATAATTCTGAATATCACCCGTGCTAAGGACGCCATCCATTCCAGCCACTAACGTCAACCTGTTCTGCCTTTCTATAAGATCATCCAAACCCTGATTCAAAACATTCAACCGAATTTTTATAGGATGCATATTTTCTGGAGAACGTTCCAAGGCTTGATAGTACATTTGGTTCGTTTCCCTAATTTCACCCTGTTTTTCTTCGATTTTATAAGTCAACTCTGGATTTTCGAGAACCATGAGCGTATCACCCACATGCACAAAATCGTTAGAAATATGGTTCACGCCAACAACGACACCGCTCTCGCCCACAATGCTGTTTTCGAAACGGCTCGCCTCGATAACCCCCGGTGCCGTAAACGTATCGGGCACAGGCAAATAAAACAACACGCCCACAAGAGACGAAAATACAAGGAGCGTCAATATAATCGCTCGACTACGGACCTGCGCAAGAGCGGGCCCCGCAAATATATACTTGATAAACTTACCGAACGGGATAACAAGCATGGTCAAGCATAGCAAAGTTCCCATTATGAACGACAAAATCAAGTAATGCTCCGAAATCGCAATGACAAGCCCTGCGAACAAGAAGAACCTGTAAATAGCACTCGCCACACCGTAGAACGTGTAAATAAAGCGTTCGCTCCATGTATCCGCAATGTTTTCGGCATCGTACTTGCGGAACACATAACGTTCAAGCAGATACTTCAAATGACTAACAGAACGTTGCTGCAAATTGGGCATATCCAACAAGTCCGTGAGAATGTAGTATCCATCAAAACGCATCAACGGGTTCACGTTAAACAACACCGTCGATATGGAACAAATGATAAACACATTGTATGCCAGAGCCTTTAAAATTCCACCGCCAAGATTCGCCCATAATATGAGCGCCACCGCAGCGATAAAGAATTCAAAGAGCATGCCGCCAGCACCCACAAAAACGCGTTGCCATTTTTTGCGGAAAGACCAGCTCGCAGTAGCATCCATGTACGGGAGCGGAGCCAAGAGCATGAACATGACGCCCACCGTGTGAACTTCGCCACCATACTTTTTCACCACGGCGCTATGTCCGAATTCATGGAGCAGCTTAACAACCACCGTACAGACATACACCCAACCGATATTCGACGGCGATAAAAATCCGTGTGTCTGATCCTTGAGCGTATCGAAATTTTCAATGCCATATTTTGTCGCAACGATAATCGCAGCAAGCCACACAAGCGCAAACGGCACACTCAACAAAATGTTGATGAGCCACTTGAGCTTACGCAATAGAAATTCAGGATCAAAAACAGGGACCTTCAAAAAGAAGATATTCAAAAGAGTCGCTTTCACCTTCTTGCGAACATTCTTCTTGTTACGGTCAAACAACATCGTACCATCATCCACGCCCTCGTACAAGAGCATGTTCGACTGATACAACTGCGAAAGCATTTCGATGACCTCGCCCTGGCTAGGAACGCTCTCGGCACCGCTATTCAAAAGTTCGTTCCAGACCTCGCCCACCGTTTTATGCGAACTCAGCTTAGAAATAAATTCGTACGCCCCTTGAGGCAAACGGTAATACTGATTTGTAAACGGTTCATAAAGAACGTACCACAGAACGCCACGATAAACTTGGCGATGAACGTGGACACTCGAACGCAAAGTAATTTTACTCTCTGCAAGCCGGTACCACGATTCATGAAAAATCTTTCGCTGTTGGTCTAGAATCATCTAAAAACCTTGCAAAGCAAGCTCATTCCATTATTAAACATTGCAAGCAAATATAGCAAATTCGCCTCCATTATTAAACAAAAAAATCCTCACCTTTTTTTTGCAAAGGTGAGGATTATTTTATTACAACATTTTATTACTGATTAACATAGAGCGATGCTCGGCCCGAAGTCTTTGCAGTCACATAGATTACGTACATGCCGTTTTCTCCATTCGGATGATCCGGAATATCAACATACAAATCATTAGTTGAATTCGTATGAGCCCTGAATTTGCCATCCCAGAACCAATCAAGTTCAGGAATCGGAGCATTTTCTGCGTTATTGCCCCTGATGCAAATATTCGGAGTCCAATATGGATTGCCCTGCGGATAATCCGTGCAAACAAGCTTAATCGTCTTGCCCGCTTCAAACACAATAACTTCAGGCAACGTACCAATAGTTTCTACACGTTCATCTGTATTTGTGTTGTTAGAAGAACCCTGGTTGTTTTCGCCTTGGTTTGAATTACCCTGGTTGTTGCCAGTATTGTTCTCGCCTTGGTTTGTATTACCCTGGTTGTTGGTGTTGTTCTCGCCTTGGTTCGTGTTACCCTGGTTATTGGTGTTGTTCTCGCCTTGGTTCGTATTACCCTGGTTGTTGGTATTGTTTGAAGATTGCTGTTGTTCCACATAAAGCGGAGCATCATTGTATTCACCTTCAAACACAAGGTCCTTACCAGATTCACCATCGATATCGTCACGACGACCATTTTCAGTATTCTGCAAAGCAATACCAGAAAGTTTACCCTGATAGTACTTCTGTTCCATAGTCTGAACCTGCACACCATCATTATCGAGATATGCTTCGTTCGTTCCCTGGAAATACTGATTATCTTCGAGAACAATTTCCACATCCGGGCGGAACACACCAATCGGGTTATTATTTTCGAGTTTGAGCGAAGCATTGTCACCCAAAACCACATCATCGCCATCGCCAGTTCTGATATAATCTTTACCATCACCGCCAACGACAACATCGCGGTCTATACCTGTATGAATTACATCATCAGTACGGACATTCCTTGCAGCATCAGCAGATACACTCATCGATGTTGCAGAAATCACGCGATTCTTGTAATCCGATAGATTTTCGTTACCCGCAAAAGGAATATCGAGATCGAAATCAAGCATGGCATCATCACCAAAGACAAGGTCCTTGTCATGATCGCCACCAACTGCGATATCGCCTGTACGTTTTGCACCAGAAACAATCTGCACACCCGTAAACACCGGAATGTCATTGGGCTGCTGGTTGCCGACTCCAGTTTGTACGCAACGAATTTGTACAGTATATTCAGCAGTCTTGATTCCACGGAATACCACGTAGTTGCCAATCATCGAAACACTCGGCGTCACACCAGAAACAAGCATGTCCGGAGTATAGCTCGTGCACGTAATTTCCTTGAATTCGCCTTCAAAGCTATTGCCCGCCCAATCGTTCAAATAGAACTTCTTGTTATCGGAGCCCGTAATTTCGAAGACGTAATCATAAGCATCACCATGTTCAAGCTTACCGCCCACATAGACATATACATCACACGGGCTGTTTTCGGACCCAGGCAGATTATGCAAAGAAAGCGACAACGTTTCATACTTCTGGCCCATCACAAGAGTCTTCATCATCTTGTTGTTGCCAGTATCAGCATCCATCACAGGATCTTCCTGTTCATGTGCATTGTTGTTATTCCATTGAGCGATGGACGTGTAGTCGAATGTAATCGCGCCTTTTTTCGGGGCAACTTCATTGCCTGTAGCACGGTCACGCATTTCATGATTGCGCAGGTAAACGTTCTTCCAATGATTGTCAACAACAACGCCAGCAGATTCACCATCATTGATGAGCATCGACTGATTTGTAGACTCTCTCACGAAGTTAAACGAAGTAACCGTTACGCCTTCAATCGTAGTCTGTGCCTTTTCGGTTGCACCAGTATTAATTACATCATGTCCAATACCGCCAACGACAACATCGTTACCGTCACCAGTATTGATAATATCGTCGTAATTTGCGGTAAAGTTCGTTGCAGCAATAGATTCCGCATGCGTCAGCGTCGAAGCCGTAGAATCCTTACTATCACGGTCAGTGAGCAAAATCTTGGCATTATCGCCAAACACGACATCGAAATCGTCAATTCCGTAGTACTCGTCGCCATAAGTCGTAATCTCATCGCCACCAGTACCGCCAACAACAATATCGTTACCGCCACTTGTTTTTATCGTGTCCTTGCTACCATAATCGATATCCGTAGAGGCAGCGATATCTTGCTTGTGGAGCTTACCACAAACTTGGATACCAGCAATACCTGCACGATCCTTACCATTCGTACCATTCAGCGGGTCAGTAATTTCGACATGGAAACGGTCACCACTCAATGTATGCATAACGCCATTAGCATCAGTATACGACTTGAAGATAACACAGTTAGAAACAATCGCAGTCTCTACAGACTTACCCGTTGCAACAGTCCAAGAACCATTAAATGTATTATTGTCCGGATCGTTGACATAGAAGCGGTCAAATTCCTTGCTCACACAGTTACCATCTTCATCAAAAGTATCGATGAACAACGTAACCATACGAACACTATGTTCGGGCATGGAGTTTTCACGCACCATATCCAAATAGACAATCACATCGTATTCCGTGAAATACTGGTCAAGACCATCAATCTGCGTCAAGAGCGTATTGCGAGCGTTATTGCCGCTGATTTCAAGACCGCTCTTCATCAAGTTTACATCACCCGGATTCGAGCCAGTCACAAACTGAGACTGATCATAACCATGCAAGCGGATATTGGCACCATCAGAGGTCTTAACGCGGTGAGATTCAGAGGCACCGTAAGTCACGCTCACGGCACTTGCACGCGTACCATCGTCAAAGTAGACCAATTCCTTGTCATCATTGCCGTATGTACCAGCTTCTTGGCCAGACTGAGTCTTGATATTGTTCCAATTGCCAACACGATGATTTTCACTTTCAGTTAGCACACCAGCCTGTTCGTTAGCACCAATACCCCACTGGGCAGGGCCCTGGAAATTGAAGCTGAGTGTTGCAGAATCACGAACTTCAGGAGCATTTTCGAACGTAAACACATCCTTAAGATCAGTGAACTTTTCGTGCAAATCATTTGCCAAGCCAGCATTTCCACGGAATGTCGCATAGCCGTTATCGCCAAACACGACATCTTCGCCATTGCCCGAATCAATCTTGTCTTCACCAAGACCACCGAAGATAACGTTGTCACCACCAGCTGTTATGATGATATCACCACCAGCAGACTTTGTTTCCTCATTTTCTTCGGCAACATTCTTGCCGGAGTTCGTCACAATGAGCGGGTTATGGTCATTGTCCATGATAACCAAGCCACCGTCACCGACGATAATGTCATTACCGTTTCCAGTAGTGATTTCGTCAACATCTGTACCGCCAAGAATCGTATTCTTGCCGTCACCCGTAGTGATGATGTCATGGCCACCAAACGGTTCACTCTTCGTTTCAACCGTCAAGCAATTTTCACGAACAGTATAGACACCGGCATCACCAACGACAACGTTATCAGCACCATCAATGATAATCTTATCGGCATCGACACCACCCATGACGATATTGATGTCACCATGAATATCAATATCATCGTTCAGGCGTACAGACTTTCCAGAAGGATTATCATCCTTCGGCATAACAACTTCAATTTCATCAGCCTGCGTTTCGACCTTGATAAGTCCGGCATTGACATTGGTATCACCCTTGACTACTTCAGGGCGCTTATCGTAGTTTGCCAAACCGCCATCACCAAGAACAACGTTATCATTACCGAAGATATCAATATCGTCCTTCAGGAAACCACCCATAACAGTATTTTGGCCACCATGGATTTCAATGGTATCTTCACCACCAACTTTATCACTGGTAGTGCGGATTTCGAGAGAAACATTCTTCTTGAGATCGTACTTACCACCATCGCCAAGAACTACGTTGTTATCGCTTTCATAGCCAGTTTCGCCGATATAAATCTTATCGCCTTCTGCACCACCCATAGCAACGTTGCTACCGCCATAGACATGGATTGTATCAACACCGCCAGTAGCATCATGCGTGGTATGAACATCATACGGAGTCACCTTTTCAGGATCTTCTGCAGATTCATCCTTAGTAAACAGCGCAATACCGCCATCGCCAAGTACAACGTTATTGCATCCGCTATTAGGCTGACCAGCGATACCAATGGTTATCGTATCGCCCTTGTCACCACCCATAGCAACGTTATTATCACCCGTAATGTTGATGGTATCAACATCACCGATATTGTCTGCCATTGTAGCAACCGACTCTAGATACTTATGGAGATCTTTATTGTTGTGCCATGTGGTTGTTACAGTTTCATTAGTTGTATACTTAATTTCACCATTATCACCAAGCACAACATTCTTGCCGCCGGTTACAGAAATTTCATCATTGGCAAAACCGCCAACAGCAATACTATCATGGCCACCAGCAGTGATTTTATCGTGAGCACCAACATCCAAACCAACAGACTTTATAGAAGTTGCACCACGTGCGACACCGTCAGTCTGCTTTTCAAGTTTACCCTTATCGTCCTTGGAGATTTTCGTATGAATGGTTTCGTATTTCTTATCATCGCCTGAACCGACTTCCTTATATCCCAAGTTCGTAACAATTTCGCCCTTAGCATTCTTATACTGGATATTACCCATATCACCGAACGCAATCACGCCCTGGTTTACATCGATAGTATCCCTACCCTTGCCACCGAAGACAATCATGCCATTCTTGGTAATATCTTCTGATGTAGCATCAATCTTGTCACCACAACCTTCCTTATCTTCACCACCGTCTTCGGCGTTAATGACAAGCTGACCGTCCGAATCATTCTTATAGCTATGGATCTTAATCTGGTCTTCGCCATCACCGGTATTCACAACGGTAAAGGTCTGGAACGATGCTTCATCATCATTGCGATAATGGGTTTTGTAAATATCGACTTTATCTTCGCCAGAACCAAGGTTGTATTCGCCAAATTCGAAGTGGTTTGCAACAACTTTACCATTAAGTTCACTATGAGTAAACTCAACAGAATCAAGAATCTCCGTCTGTTCTCCAGTAGCACTTTGAGCAAAATGCTTATCAAATTTGCTACTTGCGTTTTCATCGGACCCCTGATTGTTCACGAAGATTCGGTCTGTATTATCGTTTTCATCCTTGAACAAGTAATCCTTTGCATCCGAGAACAAGGCATACACATCACCATTTGCCGGGTCAAAATCTGTTACAGATGACAAAACTGTAAACGAGTTGTGTAACTTGTCAGCCGAGTCAACATAAAGCCATTCCGTCTCAACATCACCCATGATAATCTTAACGGTGCAACCATCAACCAGTTTATCAGCATTTTCGCCATCAAAAACAAATGTTGTCTTTTCATCCTTAACTTCAAATGACGAAACTTTACCCATTTTGTTTACGTCATAGGAATTCTTTTCATTATACCTCGATGCACTTTCAACGTTGCCATTGTTAGTCAACTTATGCTTATACTTGAGTAAGTCAGGATTGTCAAAGTCAGCAACAACACTGGTTCCTTGACCATAAGCATTGACATTGCCATCAACTTCATCAATTCGATAAGGCTTTTCACCTACAAGAACTTTACCATATTCTTCCTTATCATCATCGTGTTTTGCGAAAATGGTGATATTTGCAGTCAGGCTATCTTTTGTAAACTTCAGAATAATCGAAGAACCCTTCTTTTCAGCACCAATAATCTCAAGATGAGTATCTTCTTTATTCAAATCAGGATCGAAATCGCTTACAGAGACCTTGACATATACAGTTTTACCATTTTCAATACTGCCGTTGTACTTCACTGTAAATGTTGTAGAATTCAAAGCTGTCTTGGTATCATCAACAGCTTCAGCAAGCACCTGATGCATCGGAGTTGTCTCTACAATTTCGATAACACTGTTATCATCCCTCAAATCAGGATCACCGATGCCAGCTTTTTCTTCAATACGAGCATATTTCGTACTTGAAATAGATACATTTCCATGCAACGAAGCTAGACGATTATTGGATTTATTGTAGAATACCAAGCTATCACCAAGCAGAGCGTAATATATCTCGGCATCACTATGTGTAGCCGCCTCATCCTTGGAGAACACGGTCATTTCAGATCCATCTTCGCATTTATAATTGATATTGAATAAACTTTTCTTTGTACCGCCTTCCTCAATATCATATTCTTTAATATTATCATATACCAAGCGAAGCTTTGAACCATCCAAACGCATATTATCAGCGCGATAATTAACAACAAGCGTTTGTCCCTTGCACTGATTCAATTCAGAATCAGTAAGTGTAAATGTACCCGCATTAGAATCAAAATGCCCCTCAGATACAAACACTATATCCTTATTTTTAATATAAGCAGATACAACGCCGTTGAAGCCCTTAGCAAACTCTCCTAAATAAATAGTATTGGTCGATATATTGAATTCGTCAGAACGAGTAAACAGATTCTTGTATTCATCTTCTGCAGCAATTGTTTCAGCGCCAACATTTACAGAAATAACATTTACAGAGCGTTCTAGTTTTTCATCCTTACCAGCATTTTTCCAATAGCTCTTAGCTGTAATAGAATATGAGCAAGATTCTTCAAACAAACTATCTTCAAGAACCTTTACAGAGATTTTTGCAATTTTATTGTCTTTATCGAACGTCAATCTTACTTCATCCGAATACTCTGTAGTCTTACCATCAACAACTTCCTTAATAACAATGCCCCTATCGCCATGCTGTACAGCAGTCGACGAAAGCATAGGAACATTCAAAACTACATCAATTGTGCTGTCTTTAATATCTCCAGTATATCCAATATAGAAGGTCGCGTCACCATTTGCAGACACAACGATATTGCTAAGGTCAATATAATTTTCATTCGCTGAGTAGAACACAACAGGTTGTTTACTCGTATCCATCACTATAAACTTGTCGCTACGAACAACACCTTTTTTCTTATCAGACAAATCACTTACATTCTTACGTTCTTCTTCAGAAAGATCTCCACTATCCTTTTCGAGGACTTCATAAGTTACATAATTTGTCTGTCCATCAGAATCAGAACTACGGAGTATTTTTTCTTCATCAAGACCACCAACAGAGACCGTATCATTACCAAAGCCCCCATTAATATTGGTAGTTTCGCCTTCATTATTCGAGATGACATAGAACATATCATCACCAGCGCCAGCATCGAAATTAGTCGTTTCAACACCAGCAACCTTAACACCAACCGAGTCACTCAGCATAC
This sequence comes from Fibrobacter sp. UWB11, assembly GCF_900143015.1. NCBI lineage: Bacteria > Pseudomonadati > Fibrobacterota > Fibrobacteria > Fibrobacterales > Fibrobacteraceae > Fibrobacter > Fibrobacter sp. UWB11. The sequence goes on from NZ_FSRT01000001.1 coordinate 1,434,019, forward strand.
CTTCTTTTGTAATAAGAACGGTATCATCGCCCACGGTTCCAGCAACATTAAGTGTATCAACGCCAGCACCACCATCAACCGACATCACCCCACTTTCAACAGGTTCACCGATAAACTTAGGTACATCAGAACCTTCAGTCCAATTGGGGTTTGGAATACGCTTGCGGAAGGTATGAATGGAGAAGGTGTCATCACCCCTACCACCAGCCATACTCACAGTACCAACATTATGCAACAATGTAAAGCTATCTTCGCCTACACCGCCTTCAACATTCAAGACCGTGTCTCTAGTAACACCATCACTGAGATACTTTTCATTGGCATTTTCTTGAACTGTGTTAAATTCGTCATCCTTCTTGATGCTCTGATTACCACTAGACAAACGTTCAGAATTATAAAGCTGTCCAATCTGGAACGAATCCTTACCAGCACCGCCATCTACATTAGTTATCTTCGCGGTACCATCAATGGCAATCTTGTCATCACCACCATTACCATTCAGATTTACGACATCAATTCCTCTTGTAAAGTTAACACGTTCAATATTATCGTTAGTAACTTCACTCGGATCTGTCTTTTGCTGAGGCAGCAAAGCTACAAAGCCCAGTGTTCCTTCGACATCCTTATCATCTTCCTTCGTTTTTTCCTTGTTCATACGCATGAGCAAGGTGTCATTATATTCCGTACCTTCAATAGTAAGCGTATCCGTATCAAACTTATCTGTTCCAGAATCGGTAATATTTGCATAGTTCGTTTCGCTTTCACCCATCAAGGTTACAATTACTTGGTCGCTACCGCCTTGACCATCAACAAAGTCCATACCCGGACCCGTCATAATCTTATCGTTGCCACCCTTTGTACTGCCATCTTCTTTACTTACGGCATTCTTATAGACATTTTTAGACAAACCAAGATTTTCGCCGAATGTAATTTGATCATTTTCAAACGATGCAAAATTACCCTTGTACTGACGAATGCCATTGTCACCATACAAGCTGTCATTACCGGCACCGCCATCAATGGTATCATTACCTAAGCCACCGTAAATGATATCGTTATCAATGCCACCACTAATGGTATCATTACCACCATTACCATCAATGATGTCATTTCCTATGCCGCCTTCAATATGGTCATCGTTACCATCGTTTGTACCGCTATCACCAAAGATTAGGTCGTCACCTTCATCACCATAGATGTAGTCAATACCGGCAGCAGCAAGGTCATCACCACCAGAATATCCATCAACATTGAAGAATTTATCTCTAGAAATTGTCGGTTTGTCGGCGTTTCCAAACAAATCCTTATTGTTAAAATGAACGTCCTTAAATTCATCACTGAAGAATTCTTTATCAAACAGTGATGTTAGAATCAAATCACTCTTAAGAGAATCACCAAAGATGATATCATGTCCTGAGCCACCACGAATTTCATCATCACCAGAACCGCCAAGAATTACATCATGGCCACGTTCACCAAAGATAGTGTCGTCGCCAGCACCACCATCAACACGATCGTTGCCAGCACCACCATAGATGAAGTCACTACCTGCACCGCCGAGAATTACATCGTTTCCGCCATCAAGGCTAATATCGGTACGGTCAATCGATGATATGTTACCCTTTTCATCGTAAACGACACGACCACCATCACCAAAGATATAGTCGTTGCCATCGCCACCATAAATACTATCGTTACCAGCACCACCGAAAATAATATCGTTGCTAGATCCACCAACAATTGTATCATCGCCGGCAACATCCGCTTCTACGCGTCCTTCAATATAATAACCATTGCCAGAAGCTAAAAGTTTTTGTTTTTCTTCATCAGTCGGTTTATATCCACCATCACCAAAAATAATATTCAAGCCCTTGGCACCATAAATTCGGTCATTTCCGGAACCACCCCAAATAACAACAGAATGGTCACCAACCATAGTCAGCCCAGACAAATCAATGACATCATCACCATCGCCGCCCATGATTTCAATATCAAAGCTAGCGTTACCTTTCAAGGTAATGGTATCTATTCCGGCACCACCATCAATGATAAGCTTTTTACCACCATCAACAGTTTCCGATTTCTTTTTATCAGCCCAATATACAGTATTTCCACTCAAATCAAGTGTAATAGTTTCATCACCATCATTCAAAGTGGTATTCACGTTATCTGTAGAAATTCGATCTCCAGCATTCGGCCCCACATGGCCGACAACATCGCCATTTTCATTGCGAGATGCCATCACAGGGATTGCGGAATGTTTATAGTCAAATTCAAATAGAGTTATTTCCTTAGTAATATTCCATTTCTTGGTGTAGAACAGCAAATCGACATAAGCATAAAGTTTTGCCGTAATCTTACCATTCACATCAAACAGGCCAAATAAACCATCTTCCTTAATAATCTGGCCCATTTCGCTCAAACGAACCTTGCCATCATTATTCGGGTCATAAAGGTTGAAACCAACATTGATACCTACACCACCACCAACACCGGCAGAAACGCCAACATTGACTTCAGCAGATGCAGTGAGACCACCATAGAACGAAAGTTCATTAACGTCATAACCAGATTCGTCCTTATCGGCCACATAGAAGCCATTAAGCAAGCGGCTATAATCCTTGTAACCACCCTTAACCCACTGGCGAATACCAAGCGTATCGTAACCGAAGCCAAGTTGGATAGAAGCGCTAAATGTCACACCTATACGAGCGCCAAGCGGTCCCCAAATTCGAATGAACTGGCTCCAATCGAAATTAAAGCAGAGTTTCGGCATCGTATATTTGACAAGGTCAACATCTTCACCAAGAAGGAGTTTGAATATCTTTGAAGGATTACTCCAGATAAATTCCCATGATCCAGAGCCTTCCATGTGAAGACCTTGTTTTTGAAGTTCTTTATCAGCTTCTCCACCAATATCACTATTATTTTTCAATTTATCCGAGTATTTGCCAACATCAACAGAATCTGTTGAAGACTTGCCTTTAAGGAATTCTTCAGCTGAAGAATTATTTTGTTGCTTTTCCTTTTCTTTTTGTTTTTCTTCTTCTGGCAAATTAGGATCAACATTCTTTTTCTCCACTAGTACAAAATCACCCAACTTAATCGACAAGCCCTTACCATTGATTGCCGAAATCGTCTTGGATACAGCAATCAAATCTTTGATAGCATAAACCATCCTATCATCAAACTCACCCTTACTATATTTCTTAGCTAAGTCAAGTGGTGTCATCTTGATTCCCAAATCCTTTAACACAGGGAATGGGGTTGTCAAGAAATCAATCAATGGTTCCAAAGGTTCAATCACCTTTTGGATTTTGGAGATTATTGGACCGAGAACTCCACTGATAAAGGAACCCATATCAAGTTCAAGACCATAGAACCCAAGGTTTCCAACCCTAGACTCCTTTATGCCTGCACCATCAAAATCTTTATAATCCCATTCAAACTTAAAATTACCGGTAATATTTGGGAACTTCGGAGTATTTCGATCCAAATCCTTCGTAATACCAACGGTCATTTTTGCATCAATATGTACACTAGCATTATAGTCAAATGTTGGATTTGCAAAAGCTTCAGATAGTTCAACAATTCCATATCCCCTGCTTGAAACAATTTCTTTAGAAGCCGTTCCATCCTCGAAAGGTTTATTTAATTTTTTAATTTCCTCATCAGTTAATAGTCTTGGCGCAGCCCCTTCGTCAGCTTTCAAAGACGATGACAAACCTGTTTTAGCATTATAAAGTGAATTACTTGGATTATTCAAATCTACGCCAAAATCAAGTGAGACTTTGGTACCACCATCATTAACATCCAAAGCAAGTCCTAAACCAGCTAAAGAGCCTACAATTTTTCCATCTAAAGTTGCATTTGCAGTAACATTTATTTCATTACCATCACCAAAAATAAAGTAGAAGCCTTTCTTTTGTGATATACCAAAACCAAATTCAAGAGACCACGCAAGCGAAAGATCTAGCCCAGCATCCGAAGACAATCCAAGCCCAGGGAATCCCAAATCAAATTCAATAGATTTACCATAACTATAGGTTTGTCCTAAATTAAAGAACCATTCCGCAGACTCTCCATCGGTACGATACCAGGTTCCCTTGCCTCCTTCTCCAGACTGAGTCCATTTAGCATCATTCTGATTATTCCAACTAAAGTAATAGTTATCATTTGGATCGTAATTTACATTAAGCAGATAATCCTTCAGCAAAGCATTCATCTTCTTTGCAACCATTTCGGCCGTGAGACCCGTAGATTCATAGACATACTTCGAGAATGGATCAAGAATCTTATCTCTCAATACACTTAAGAAATCAACACCAGAACTTAACGCAGTACCCAATACAGGCACAGATTTCAATTTGCTACCCATGCCACTGTTCATACCGCTTTCAAGCATTTCAAATAGGTTATTCAACCCTGCTACAGCAAGTTTTATCTTGCTAAACCAATCCAGATTAGCAAAATTCGCTAGATCCGAAATTTTTTGATAGGCTTCTGAAAAATCGACAATAAACTTATCTTTTAAACCTACTGCATCTTCAGTTGTTTTTATATCGAATCCAAACGAAGAAGTTCCTTTATTCAATATATACAAAGATTCACAATTATTATGATCTGCCTTATAAGCATTCATTGCAGTTTCGACAGCATCCTTAGCATTTGTAAACGTTGAATTTTCAACAAAAGCAACATTTTCGCCTATGCACTTACCCATATATACATTGCCAAGTGACATATTGCAAGCATAGACCGGAAGTTTACCATAAATTGCAACAGGGAGAGTGTAGGTAAGAGACGAATCGGAAGTTAATGCAGAAAGTTTAAGTTCATCAGCATTAATATCTGCCTTTTTGGCCCCATAAGAGCCATTAAAACAAGCCATACCATAAATAAATGCTTCATTTTCATCTGATCCAACAGAAATTAAATTGCTTAGGAGATTTTTCTGAGAATCATTCCCAGAATTGATGCCTAAATCAAAGCGCATTTTATCGCCAGCAATACTAATTTCTGCACCAAATTTTATCGCAATTTCATCACTATCTTTATTTTCTGAACAATCGACTAGCGCCAAATAAAAATCATTATTAACAGCATCTCTACATAATTTTGCAGAAAGCGAGAACCAAAAACCACCATCGACATCTAGATCAATATTACCATTAACTCCACTTGAACCATTACCAATGCTAAATCTATGGCGAGTCTTAAAATTCTTTTGAATATTAAAACTAAATTCCAAAGACTCAAAGTTACCATCAGCATCATAAACCGGCTTCAGTTCAAAAAGTTTCCCTTTCTTAGTTGGAGAAACAAGACCAAATTCGTCAAGGTATGTATTTAAAAGATTACCGAACTTTTGAATCGTCGTTACCTTCTCTGCACGCAATCTAGTAATAATATCACGCAAGTCATTTGCCACATTTACCAAGTCTCGCACAGACTTGTTAATAACAGGAATTTTAACGCCATCAGAGTTCTTTGTAATTTGATCAACACGTTCAATTAATGTTTCAAGGATTGCAAAAAGTTTTTCTATTGAGAAATCCTTGAATTGATCGAAAATTTCATCAAAAGCATTCCCATTTACATCAAATTTTCCATCAAGTTTATAACCATCTTTATCATTTTTAATAACGCCAATAGAACCGTCCGTTAATTTTATTCCTTCACCAAAGACATCTGCATAAGATTTTAATGTAAATCCATCACCTTTAACATCAAATGAAGGATCAACTTCAAAATCAAAGAAATCAAATTTATTACTTTCTGCATCTGTTACAACTTGAGTATTTCCTGCATTACTAGAATTTGATTTATTTTGATTCTTCTTTGTAAGAGTAAATGATGTTTCTAATTTCGCATTACCTTCCGCAATAACATCAACACCAAGGAAATCAACAGAAGCCGATGCACTTGCTACATAGAAGGCATTCTCCCAGGTTTTAAGGTTTGAAACATTCTGCAATTTTCGTTTATCTTCTTCCAAGCTCTTATCGGCATTAATCGGCATCAAAGATACTTCAATAGACTCTATTTTGGCCGTTTCATCTATATCAACAACATTAACCTTTAAGATTCTATAATACTTTGCAGTATCCTTATCCCCTAGTCTCAAAAATCCATCAACCTTGTAAGCATTTTTATCATTATCTCCAATAGCAAGTGTTACGCTATCATCCTTTACTTCAATCACATTCGAAACAACTACATTTCCACCCATTCCAAAAGAAACATCGGCACTTAAAACAACACCATCAAGTTTAATCGCCTTAGCCCAATCAAAATTGATTACAGATGTGCCAACAATTTTCATTTCACCGCTAACAAGCTTTGCTTCTTGTCCAGAAACAAAACCAAGCCATTCAAGGACATTACTTGCACCAACAGAAGTCAGCGTAAACGATTTTTTAGAATCTCCCGTTCTAACAATTTCAAAATGATCACCAACAAATTCTTTTTGTTGTTCATCCTTTTTACCATCACCAAGTCTTATTTCAAGATTTTCCGAAGATAGATATGTATTTATCTGATTCAAAAGATTCTTAATAGTCACATCCTTTATGGTTTTATCTGAATCAGTCGGATTTGCTTTTTTCAATTCATCTAAAGCCTTTGTCAAACAATCCTGGAATTCAACATTACTCTCACCAATTTTAAAATCATTATTATCAAATACACCAGGTTTACCGCTAACGTTTATTTTAACACTAGATGTTGCAACAAAAACAATTTTTCCGTCAACTACACGAACAGAAGAAATATTCTTAAAATCCGATCCCTGATTATTCTTTACATGAATATTTATCGCATTTTCAACGGACTTGGCTAGATTCGAAACAGTCAAGCAATTATCAACATTAACGAAAATGGAATTCGAACCAGCATCAACCTTAAGAACACTTTCTGACAATTTAATTCTGTAATTTTCATTTATGCTTACTAATGAAATCACCCAATATTTTTTAGAATTTTTTTCTATTTCATCAGCCTTAAACTCAATTATACTAGTCAAAGAACTATCAAGTTTATCATTAAGTTGCGTTACAATATCTTGTATTTTTGATTCGTCATACTTTTCATATTCATATTCTTTCAGTCGATCTTGGATATAACTATCAAATTCCACAAAAATAATATTCTTTATAGCTTTTTCATCATTGATATTTTCACCCTTATCTATATTGTAAACAAAAGCACCCTTCAATTTTGGCGTATTCATTGATGGTGTAATTTCGGTAGAAATACGCATATAGGTAATTTCAGAACCAACATTCTTATCAAGCAACAGATATCGGTTTTTATCATCAGATTGAATCAATCTAGAATCACAACCAAAGACAACATCAAATAAATCACCAGACGTTTTTATAATATCCACCACGTACAAGCCATAGCTATTCATGATGGAGCGACCTTCTTTAAGTTCCGTCGGAAGCTTTACAAGGTCATTATCCGAATCTTTTAACAAACATAGATACTCATTAATCTGCTTTTTTCTATCGTTTTTTTCAAGAATGATACCTTTGTCTACAAGTTTTTCTATTTCACCAAATTCTATTTCAATTGATACATCTTCTTTAATTTTTGCATTCGTTTTTAACGAACCATTTTCATTCAAATATTTTGACTTTTCATCAAAGAAATCAATCGTCCATTTTACGTCACTTAATTTTGAGCCACTGGATTTTGCAGTATAAGTAGTCTGCAAATTAGAACCCGTAAGTTTTAATTCAGCAAAAGCATCGCCACCAGAAGCTAAATCCGCGGAACGAAGCGGCGCTCCATTTTCAACATCAAACTTTTCTTTTGCAGTGATATATAGGCACTTATCCGAAGTATATTTTACATTAACATTCTTACTAGAATCAATCGGTTTAAACCAATCTGAACCTGTTGTATCTAAATTTTCATCAGCATTAATTTCAATCGTAGTTAATTCAGATTTATCACTCTTGGTAAGACGAATATACAACTTATCATCAAATTTTTTCTGTTCAAATCCAAAAGCTGTATAATACTCGTCTTCCTTAACTGCTTTAATTTTTTCTTCTTCTGGCATATCTTCAGAACCATGATCAAACAATCCTATAGCATTCAAATCTGAAGATTCACTTAACGAGCTTTGAGACTCGAAATCAATTATCATGTTAAAATAGATACCAGCATCAGCAGTCACATGAATATTCCCGCACGTCGAAATATTCGCTAATTGATTACCTAAAGCTTTTGCAAAATCAAGGCCCCATTGTTTATCGTAATTAAAGCCCAATTTGAAAGAAAGCTTTATAAAAGAAAGTTTTTCATCTTCACCAACATTTTTATTGTTTTTAGAGTGCTCTATTTCTTTTCCATTCTTATCCTTATATATATAAACCGCACTACAATAATCAAGAGTATCCTTAACCTTATCTAAATCCGTTCCTTCACGAACAAATACATACCAAGCCCTATTAAATTCATCAACAAAGCCTTCTACATCACTAAATCTCGGTTCATAAGAGTTCTTCGTTTCATTTTTCTTAAATAGACCATATTTATTTTTTTCATCACCATAAGCAACTCGTTCAACCTTTTCAACGATATCAACAACCCTTTCAATGGAACCATCCAAGAAATCAAGCTTAGTTTTACTTTCCACCAAGCTACGCAAAGCAGTCTGTGTCGTATTCAAAACAGTGTGAACTTGAGTAATCAAGTTATCCCCAGAGAACGATGCAAAGCGTTGAATCGTTTCAGGAAGATGCCATTCTCCAGTTGAAAAATTATAACTGAAGGGTCCATCATTTTGACCATCAAGAGACACTGCGGTCATACCGCAAACGCTTAAGTCTAATTTTTCATAACCTAATACAATACTTGTATCACCAACAATATCACTCAAATTTTCAACATTTGGATCAATATTTATTTTAAATTCAAGACATCCTTTTTTATCATTTCCTTTCGCATCTTTAAAATCAGCCTTAAACAATCCACCAAGTTTAATATCATCAACATCAGCACTCAACTTCAAATCAATTGCATCTAAATAACAATCATTAAAAACAGTCCAACCATCTAATATGTCAAAAACGATTTTAATATAAGCATCAAACCCAACACCAAAATTTTCTACATTTAACAAACTCAAATCAATATTTTTAGTAAACTTAATCGAATCTGGTGATATTTTAAGAATTAATACATTTTCACCTTCATTGAGTTGAACAAAATCACCATCAGTCGTAACTCCTGATCCTAACAATTTCTTAAATGCATTTTTATCATAAAAAGCGCCTTGATCATCTAACGAATCTTTATAAATAGAGATACTGTCTAAAGGAATTTTTTTATCAACATATTGATTTATTAGCGCTTTTATTTTATCAAGATTGACTTTTCCACCTTCTACACCGTCTTCAAATTCAGAAGCCTCATCAACAACATACTGAACAAACCTATTGTACTCACTCACTACATCTACGATATCCTTAATACCAAAAGGAATCCCATTAACAGAAAAAGATGGGTTTTCCAAAAAAGGAATATTTACAAAATCCAAAACATCAAAATCAGTACTTAACGGATCATAATTTTCTTCAATATAATCATCCAACTTTACATTAGACTGAGCACCAGTTTCCGTTATGGATACTTCCAATTGACCATTTTCAAGATCGAACGCTGAGCCAGCACTCGTTATTTGAGGCATTTCCAATTTAAACGAGTTGAATTTCGAAGTCAAACCAATTTGGTTACCAGTCTTTCCTATTTCAACAACAACAACAATAGACAAATCTACATCTGTCTCTTGCTGAGTCCCTTCCGAAGTCAACTTCACTTTTTGCTTATCAACATGAGAACAGAACTCAATAGTCAGCGAATTACCAGTAATAGTAGCAGCCTTTAAAGAACTTTCATCATCATTCAAAATATCAACTATCATATCTCCATCTGCAGAATCTACGTACTTAATTTTTATTGCAGTAAAGAAATCCTTTACGCCAACACTATTTAAAGACACTACAGAAGCATTCAAGGCATCGACAACAGCTTTAACACTAGGCAAATTTAACTGACAAGATCCACTAGTATCTGTTATATTACTAGACAAAGCAAGCATTACATTCGTTCTAACATCATCAACAATATTAAGAATTTGCGTTGCACTATAATTTCCCTGACCAATCTTCAAATTTTTTCCAATTTCATACGGGAATTTAAAATCATCAGCCAATTTAACAGCATTTTGCAAAGAGAACTTATCAGCCTTAACAATAGATACAAGTTCATCAAGGTCATGAGAATATTTCCATGTACCATCAGTAAAGTTCAAAGAATCCTTTTGACCATCGGTAACAAGAGATGTATCTCCACATTTTACGTCAAGGGAACCGTATTCTAGGCTACCAATTTCGATTTTTCCTTCATCACTATTTATGGAAACCTTCAAATTTAATTTTGCATTTTTCAAGTCAGCTTGAACTTTATCCACGTTCAGTTTGACTGTTTTATCAATTCCCAAATCATGCGCAACATTCAATTCAAAGCTGTCAAACGCAGCCTTTTTCAAGGATACATTTTTACCATCAACAAATGCATCCACATTTAAATGGAATACACCATTAGCAATCACACCATCAAAATCAATACCATCAACACTCAATTTTCCCAATGTAAAATCATTCGTGCCAATTACGAAATTCAAAACATTATCTGCTTGATTTAACGTAATTATCGTATCATCAGCAGCAGTACCCAACAAATCATGAGAAACTTCTGTATCCTGTCCACCAACGTTTTTCAATTCAATCAATTGAACGGTAGAATTACCAATACTAATTTTATTTGTAGTCAAAACACTCTTAAATGCAGTTTTCAAATCACTCACTTTCAACTGAGCTCTATTAGCAACATTCCCAGCAAACACACTATGCAATGCTTCTGTCAAACAATTCCAATAAACTTCGGCTTCTGATGAAGCTTTGGAAAGAGAACTCAGTTTGCCAATTTTCGGAATATCCGTATTTTCAAGAACCGCAAGAGAATTTTTAAGAGAAAGGTCATCCTTTAAAGTAATTTCTGGAATATTTTCATTCCATACAGTTCCATTCCAAGACACCTCCATATGATCACTGCTAATAGAATACGGAAGCTCATCTGACATTGCATTTTTCAAATCAACATCAAACAACACAGAAGCTAGATTAATATTATCATAAACAATCTGTTCAGCCGATCCCTCAACTTGTTTTTTCGAGATACTAACATCGACATCAATAGACGTTTTCACACCAAGATTTTTCAGAGACTGAGTATGGATATCCAACTTATCCATATACGCAGTCTGCAATGTAAATACAACAGAATAAACTTTATCAGCACCACCATTTACATTTTTCTCAACAACTTTTACATCAGAGAGCCACGTAATCACATCATTTTTCTTATCTGCAAGCAAAGAGTCAAGCGTATTCTTCAAAGCATCAACATTAACATCCAGCGAATCCGTGTTTAACGCCGATGTAAATGCCTTGGATACTTCAGTCCATACACCATCAATTTTTTTAACTAAACTAGAAGCCCCGATGCTAGTACCACCTATTTGGAACAGGCCATTCTTTAAAGTCGTGGAATTTGTCAATGAATCCTCGAACTTTTTAAAAGATATTTTAGGAAGTTCGCTAAAATCAACACCAGATTCATTCCATTTACCAGAATCAAACGAAATCACTATGCCATTTGAATCAATTGCATACGGAAGGCCCGCAACATTCCCCACAGGTTTCACCGTAAACTTGAAGCAATCCAAAGAAACACCGCCCAAGCTAACACCTTTATTCGTTGCTTGAACAACAAAGTTTACACCAATTTCAGTATCAACAGTCGCACTTGACAAAGTCGAGCCATAAATATCTAAATTAGACAACGCAGACTGTTTGGGTTTAAACGTAATTTTGAATACATTCTGTCCATTTGATAAATTAAATACAGATCCATCAACAGGCGTTTCAAGAAGATTGATAGATTGATTACCCAATTCAAGGTTAATAGAACTAAACAAGTTCTTTTTCGAAGGATCGATAAGTTTAGCTTCAGCAAATGTCATGAAATCAGACTGAAGTGATTTAGCATCAATGCTATACAAAGCTCCTGTTCCATCACTCACCTTGTTTAAACAATTCGCAATTGTTCGAGATAAATCGTTTCTAATAGAATCAACGTTAGAAACAAGTTGTTGAACAGAGAGACTCGTACTTTCAATCGGCAAATTCACATTTTGAAGGAATGGAACTGCACCAGCATTTTTAACAAGATTATTTATTGAGAAAGAATCATTCCCATAAAGAGCTGTCAATTTCGAAATAGATTCAGGCAAAATCCACTTATTTTCGGAATAGGAATAAGAGAAGTTCCCGGATTTTTCATTCAATAGAACAGTTGAATCAGCTGATTTAACCACAATTCCAGAATAAGCAAGATTTCCCGAACACTTTTGAACCTTCAATCGGTCATTTGTATTAACAATTGATACTCCTAATTCAAATTCTCCTCCATCCAAAGTTGCGTCAAAGCCATTAAATTTTACAGAAGTAACGCTTTTCTTCGGTACAATTAGATTAAAATTCTGCAATGAGGCTCTAGTAAACGAAATTTTGCCATCCTTAACATTGAGTGCAACATCAATGTCGAAGGACGATTTCATATCAACATTTTCTAAATCAAAAAGACCTAAATCAAGCTTATTCATGCGCCCTGATTTTAGATCAATCTTTAAAGCAACACTATTATCCCCCTCAACCAAAGTCAAAGCAGAAGAATTGCCAGCAATAGAAATTCCATCAAAAACATCCTTAAGTTCTGCACTTTCATTCTTGGATGAAGCCATAGAAGAATTGAAGTCAGTTACATTCAGCTTCATTTCTGCCAAGCTGTTAAGAATCGCACCCGGCACATAATTCCAAAGCACATTCATTTGGGATGCTACTTCAGAAACAGTAAATTCATTTGCACCAACAGGAATCTTCAAAAAATCTAAAATTGACAAATCTACTGACGAAAGGCCTTTAAGCACAGAATCCATCAAGAAATTTTCTTTTATTTGGAATTTTGGTGCCTTAACATCAATATTTTCACCATTTTTTTTGATTTTCAAGAAATCATTATCGCCAACAGCAAACGGCAAACCTTCAGAATTTTCCAGTTTAAATTCCAAATCAACATTTGTAGAAACGTCCGAACCATCATAAGATAATTTCATATCAGGAGAATCATTCAGATTTTGTTCTACAAAGTTTAAATTTTTGAATTTAGCCTTAAGACCAAGATTATTGATGACAGATTCGATTTTTTCAATAACCGGAGTTTCGACACTAAAGTCTTCACCGTCATTAAGATAAATTCCATCACCATTCTTATCCAAGTCTACTGATACCTGAATTCGAGCAGAAGAAGAAAGCGAAGCATCCTCATTCGTTGTAATCTTGCCCGAATTTTCTATATCAAAATTGACATCACTTATGGTCTTTTGGTTGGAAACGTTTATTGTTACGACTATTTTATTGTCAACAGCCCCAAAACTAAAGTCTTTATACAATTCTTTATTTGGTCCCTTAAGGACGCCTTCTATATAAGTGCCAACAAACTGGGACAAAGTAATACTTTCGTCGGCATCAGAAGCATTGTTTATAGCTTCTTTAAGAACAGCTGCAATTTTTTCCGAAATATCAGACTTAAACGAATCTTCCGAATTGTAAAATAAAGCTATAGGAGAATCAATTTTATCGTAAATTCCTAACTTAGATACATCAAATTCCGTAAAAGAACCAATAGAAGATACCGCATTTTCTGCAACAGAGTTCGCAATTACATCAAACTGACTTTCATATTCTTCAATTTTTTCAGCATCAAAACCCGCAGAAGCATCCATCATCAAACGAGGTTCGAGATTTTCGATTTTAAAGTTCTTTTTGGAACTATTCCTCGAACGAATTGCTTTTTTTGCTGCATTTTTGGAAATTTTGGAGTTTTTACGAGAGTTGTTGTTCTTTTTGGACATAAGGATTACCTTTGGTGTATCATCATACACCGATTTTTAATTAAACTTTTTGTTAGGATATTCCGACACCATGTCGGAATAACGCAAGAAAGGCGGATACAATCCGCCTTAATATTTTTATAAGGAAACTATTCTAGCTTTACGCAACGAACAGATACGCCTTCCAATTTCGAGCCTGCTGAATTTTTAGCAGGAGATTCTTCACCCAACTTCGAAACAAGTGCTGAATTAACAATTGTCAATGAGGTGCCGCCATATTCTTGCGGATAATTCCAAATAGCAAAATTTGCTAATGATTCAAATGCTCCTTTTTCAGTTCTATACCCCGCACCAATCAAAGAAAATCCACTTGTATTAGTTCCATTAAAACATTGAGAACGCAAACCGCTTATTCCCTCATCATATTTATCTTCGTATTGTCGAATAATTACATAGTCATCCCATGTAAAAAGTCGCCAACCTTCAGGGCATATTCCTCGATGTTTTTCTTGTATTAAATCCGTGCAACTTTCGGTATTGCAACGACTCGGTAGTTGCATCATTTCCGCCCATTGGTAAAGCCCACCAAATCGATCACAATAGGTTGTGTCGTTGTTATAGCAATAGCGTTCAATTTTTGCATCATCATTTTGGTCATTTTCACCAGAAACCATTTCACCGATATTTAAATTTTCGGCCATAACAGTTACAGATTTTCCAGTTTTTGATGAAACTGCGGTATAGTAGTAATAACTGCGACCATTACGCGTATCGGTAAAAGTCTTATAATCATTTTTATGAACGTTCCAGTTTCCTGCAAGGCATGTATCATGAGCATATGGTTTATACTCAATACCACTAGATACGTCATTGTTTAGACTCGAAGATGAAGAAATCTTTTGACTAGAGCTAGACTCAACTTTTTTACTTGAGCTTGAGGCCGAGACAGAAGAAGAGGATGCAACCTTTGCAGACGATGACGAAACGTCATTGCGAGGAGTCGAAGATGACGAAGCAATCTTTTGACTAGAACTAGACTCTACTTTTTTACTTGAACTCGAAGCAGGAGCAACAGAAGAAGAGGATGATTCCTTCTTGACAGAAGAAGAAGAAACTGTCTTTTGATTGGAACTAGACTCGGCTTTTTTGCTAGAGCTAGAAGACTTAGACCCATTCGACTCCACTGACGTTCCACTCAGGGTGACACTACTTGAAGACGAATCATCATCATTTGCAGATGTTCCACTATCGTCGCCACAAGCGATGAGGGCTATGGACAAGAAAAGAGCTAGCAGGGATTGCTTCGCTATGCTCGCAATGACGCTATTCATTCCAAACTTTCTCATTCTGTACTCCTTTTTCAGCAGCAAGCGCAAAACAAGCACATGCCGCAGACCTCTTCCATATACCCAATAAATATTAGAAATTTATTATTAAGCACCTCAAGAGGTCCTGAGACCATAGGCCCCAAAACCCGTTTGAGGTGTAAGAATTAACCCTTATTAGCTTCCGGGATACCGATTTCGATTTTTCCGTACTTGGCTTCGTATGCCTTGAGGGTTGCACCAAGCATAATAGCGAGGCGTTTTGCAGTAAACGGAGTCATCACCACGCGTTCGGCGAGATCGACATCGACCTTTTCCTGATTCATTTTCCATGCGCGGTTTACGCCCAAAAGAACCATAACTTCTTCGCGACCGGCAACAACATTGGTCGCATTCACATAGAGGCTCTTCATGTTAGCGTCGTTCCATACGACTTCTGGTTCATTTGAAGCAACTTTTTTTTCTTCGGACATTTTAATCTCCAAATTTTAATACATTACAACTCGTTTATGTAAGTCGTTTACAGTCAACAAAATACGTTATTTTAAAGCTACAAAATTCCTTCATTTTTGTGGAATTTCAGCCAAAATAAGCAATATTGCCAACTTTTTCACGCTTCACACAAACGATAGAATATAGTATAAATTATCAAAAATCAAGTATAGACAAGACAAATAACTTATTACAATTAACATACATAAGCAATTTTCAAACCGACACTCATTACTTTTTTCTTACCAAACAACATTTTCCTTGACAACAGAATAACGCTATTCTATTTTCGCCTCGTTTTAGGATAAAATCACAACTTGGAGATTCATACAAACTTTATACGTAAAAAGTTTACCAAATTATTTCCCAAACAAATCAATCAACATAAAATACCAAACATATCCACACATAATCATGGTTTCTAAGTTTTACTCCATATTGTTATTAGCTTTCGCAATAATGATAAGCGAAGCTTTTGCGGCAAATACAGCCAATACAAATTGGTCATTTACACCATACAACGAATCGTTAAATACACTCAATAAAAATAATTCCGAAAGCAAAGACCTTTTAAATAACCGAAAAACATCAGATTTTCTCGTTATCGCAGATACGATCGACATCTCCGACAATTCAATGATTCTAGGAGATATTTTCGGCACAAAATTCCAATTGGGCGCCGATTCTAAGATTTACGGCAATGTGGACGCATCAAAAGGATGCTCATTACGAGCAAAATCTCACATCGCTGGGAATTTACGCTACAGCGAACCTTGTAATTCAGAAATCGGCGCGACAGCGGCATCGACAAAACAAGTTTCCCCGGAAAAACCGACCCTAGCCACCCCCACTTTCGCATTCAGCGATTCCGCAAAGGCCGTAAACATCAGCAAATCCGAGACGCTCCTACCGGGCGAATACGGCGCACTTAATGCAAAAAAACGAGCCAAGATAAAACTCTCGTCCGGTTCATACAAATTCCAAAGCATTCATACAGATCCAAATGTCGAATTATCTTTTGATCTAACATCTGGCCCCATTACAATCGATGTCGCAAACGATGTTGATTTCGGCAATAAAAGCCAATTCGCTATAAACGGCGGAAATCCGAGCGAAATCACATGGAATATCGCTGGTAAATCCATTAAAATAGGCAACGATGGGCTTTATTTCGGAACAATCATTGCCCCGAACGCATCCGTCAGCATCGAATCACGAACACACTTGGTCGGTAGCGTTTACGTAAACAAGCTCACCATAGCCCCAAAATCAACCATTTCACGCGAACCCCGCGCAGAAGAAATTTCGCACAGCGAAGGACATTTCGGACCGTTCTTCGAATCCAATACATTCCATTACCGTTCCGTACTACCGACAACAGCAAAATCTGTTGAAATGTACGTTTACGCCAAAGATTCCAAAGTAAAAGTAAACGGAAAACAATCTACAAAGGTTGCTCTCGATGCATCATCGACAATAGTAAAAATCGAAATTTCCCGCGACAAAATCACAGGATTCCCCGCCGAAGCATTCAGCAGTAATTACGTCTTCAGCTTCGAGAAAAACGATAACTACCGCATTTATTGGAACCCGCAATCGCCCTGTTCGCAAGGATGCGAAGGAACAACCCCGGCAACAGCCATCGGTGATTTCAACGCAGTCCTAGAAACAGCACAAAAGACCGGCCGAGAAATCAACATCACCAGCGGAACATGGAACGTCGCCGACAACTTCAGCGATGGAGTTGTCCCTTGGAAAGTCGGCTTTGAGCTAGTCGGCTACACCGGCGACATTTGGCATCTCAAGTCAGAAAACGACATGCCGCTCATCGACCTTGGGAAATCCTCCCACATCGAAATCCAAGGACGTTCTCCCCGTAGTTTAAAAGGCCTACGAATCGCCAACGGATTCAATGCAAAAGATGGCGGCGCCATCCACGCCAGCAATCAAAAACTCACCATCAAAAACGCAGTCATTACCGATTCAAAATCCAACGCCGAAGGCGGTGCAATATTTGCCACGGATTCATTAAACCTTGAAAACATCCGATTCTCCGGAAACTCGGCCCTTGGCGATGGCGGTGCCGTAGCCGCCAACGGCGAAACAAAGATGCTCAACATCGTCTATACAGGCAACAAATCCGCAAAGAATGGAGGCGCTGTAAAACTCACTGGTAACGGGACCTACATCGGCAACGCCGTTTTCCACGACAACCGGACCGTTATAAAAGGCGGAGCCATAAACAACGAAAGCAACAAGCTCGACATTTGGAACTCCACATTCTTCGCCAACATCGCCAAAGCAGCAAACCCAGCCATTAGCGGTAAAGCAAACGGATCCATCGGCAACAGCATTTTCTGGAAAAACTTCACCCCAAGCTGCGAACCCGGCAAATGCGCCAATGAAGTTATTGAGGGATTTTCAGCAACACATTCATCATTCTCAAGACCGTACGGCGGCAACCACAATTATACAGGCGATCCGAAGTTTATGGACGAGAAGAATCCTGCAGGGAATTCCGCATTTATGGACTTTGATGCAGGAGTCAATCTATCCGACGAATCGCCTTTACGAAAAGCCGGAAAAATAGACGAACTCATACCTAAAACAGATATTACAGGAAGCGAACGCAGTAAAAAAGAAACATCATTAGGTGCATACGCCTACAGCACAATTGCCAGCGAATTCTTTTACGGCAACCTTCAAGAAGACGGAACTATAGGCATAGCCACCCCAACTTTTCCACTATTCGACACAATACCAAGCCCTTGGTTTAGATCATATTTAGCAGACAGCAAACTAGCAAGAGCTATAAAGGTCAAAATTTCAAAGCACCCCAAAACCGAAACAAATTCACTAAAAATTCGATTTTCCTTGACAAAAAAAGATAAAACACCCTACAACATTAAACCAGTCGATATACTCTTTTTCAAAAGCGGAGAAGAGGATGGGAAATACGTATTCCAAACAATGACAGAAACACAGGGAAAACCCGTTTTATTTACACGAAATAAAAAGAATATCGGAAACTTTGAAGAAGCCATTGTTTTATTCATCAATGACGGTTCAGACAGGTTTCATTATCAAATACTTGATTTTAACAAATAACATAGGATTAAAATGAAAAAGCTATTCATAACTTTATCGTTTTTCTTCGTAGCAGCTTATGCCAACAACAGCATGAGTGGTTATACGGAATCAATTGTAGAAAATGCAAATTTATCTTCTAATGAATCAACAATATTAGAAGAAAATCATTCTTTAAGCACACAAACATCTACACAAAAACCACAACGATTGGCTATTCAACCGGCAGGTTACCTCGACGGCACTTATGAAACTCCACATAATCCATATTCTGGAAAAATAAAGGAGTATTCGTGGCAAAATGAATTACCTAAATTTACAGAAACAGATGGTCACCCGTATGGTTTTGATCAAACCCCAGAACACTGCCTTAAAACAAACAGAACTGTAGAGTATTGCGTTAAAAATATGCAAAAGATTTGCGAATCAGATGATCCTGATGACCAAATGGAATGTTATTATTTAAAAAAAGAATGTCTCTGTTATGAAAGGCTTCCAACAATATGCAATACAGAAAGTCCAGCTGATGAATGCAAAGATTTATTTAAAGATGCCAAAATTCCCACGATATATATTTCAGCAGAAAAAGGAAAAGAAGTTTCCTTTGATTATGATTTGTCAACAAACATAAATGACAAATACTGTTTAGTTCGATATGATTATGTAAAAGATGGTGAAGGTAATTACATAAAAGAAAAAAATAAAAACTCCAGTGATGGATTCGGAGGAGAATTAAAAACAGAGCTTGTATACGCAAAACCATTTAAAGCAAACCGAGGCGTTCATACAATTGAAGGGATATATACTCAAACAGAAGGATTATTTAAATTAATGAAAGCTGTGAATAAAAAATGCAAACCCACTAAAAATACAGTTTATAGCACAGCAATCAAAGTTATTCCTTATGAGATGGATACAAAAAAATTTGTTTACATTCAAATGGATGGAGGAGTAAAAGACATCGAAAAAAATTCTGATTATCCCAATGCATTCACAAAAGCAAAAGTAGATAAATTCGTTAATGAAGTATTTAAGCAAGCCGTACTTAACACAAATAGTACAGATGGAACAAAAAAACTAAATGACGCAAAGGAAACTTTTCAAAATGAATTAATTCAAGTCGAAATGACAAATCCATCAGCGACTGAAGATGATTTTTATAAAAAATTAGATAAAATATACAAATTTTTCAATATATCATCATCACTTGACAAAAAAAACGAAGCATGGCATATTATCGTTGCAATAAATAAAGTTCGAAAAAAATGGCATCTCGACAAATGTAGATCCAAAGTAGGGGCTCCAATTGAGTTAAGAGCTTGCGCAAGTAAATACAAATTCCAACCAGAACAAGAAGGATCAAACACTCAATACTACATAAAAAGCGCCAAAGGGTGTAGAAAAGGAATCAATCCCGAAGACGAACGACCTGTTATTATTAGCGCAACCCCCAAAATATCAGATGGGTCGATAGATTATGACTATTACGGCCAAATAAAGAAAGATTACCATGTTATTGAAAATGGAGAAAAACAAGAGCTTAAAGATTGCGACACTTTGTTTACAGACAATGGCTATGCAGTAATACCAACAGCGGATGGTATTGATGCAGCCGGTATTAGCATTGATTTGGGACGTAATACAAAATTCGGAAATATCGCAAGCTACGAACATGACATATTTGATGATTATTTGGCATATGGAAGTATCATGATTGTACCTAGAAATATTGGAGACGAGTCATTCTATACAAGCGTTCACGAATTATTACATTCATTCGGTTTAACGGACATAGCCTCCGTATCTGATTTTGAAGTTCCCATAAAAGATCCAACCAGCCGAATAGAAATTGAATACGATCCAAGTTCTTATAAAACAAATTGGGGCAGATATAAAAACGAATACGGAACTCAAGAATCAAACGTTATGGAATATAAAGGTCCTGGAGGTAATCGAATAAGGCATAGAGAAAACATAATCACATGTACTGGAGGACAAACGTACTACGCTTCATTAATAAAAGAAACCGCAATGGGTCCATTAGTATGGGATCCTATAGAAATAGGATTAGGACCTCTTGTTATTGATGGAATTGGAGAAAACCAATGGGACTGTCTTAGAGATTGTCTTAACAAACCTGATTTTTCTACAAAAAGTCGAAAAATTTATTGGAACAATTCAGACAAATGCGCTTTGGAAGACAAAGAAATAACATTACCTCAACAAAAATATATTGATGCATACCAAGACAATCCAAAATATCTTGCAAAAATATTTCCTATTAGAAGGTTTATGGCAAGTCTTACAGAAACAGAAAAAAAATCACCTGAAAATTATAGATATTACTCACTTGAAGAGGTGTCTAAAAATACAACTTTTTCAATAGAACAATTAAGACCGTATTTTG
The DNA here is from genome assembly GCF_900143015.1 of Fibrobacter sp. UWB11. NCBI lineage: Bacteria > Pseudomonadati > Fibrobacterota > Fibrobacteria > Fibrobacterales > Fibrobacteraceae > Fibrobacter > Fibrobacter sp. UWB11. The sequence continues at coordinate 1,455,359 of NZ_FSRT01000001.1, forward strand.
AGTTTGTCGATTTTGCACAATGTTATGATTACGTTAAATCGGAATACTGCTTTAAATTAGATGATTTACGTAATTGTACTTACTTAGATGGAAAAAATCGAAAGCCTTGTTTTGAATCTAGTAAAATAGAAGACTATTTAAAAAACAATCCACGAAATTAAGGAGGTATCATGAAAAAAATTTTTTTATTAGTCTCTTTACTTTTTGCCATAGCAAATGCATATCAATATAACATTTACGACATTAATGGAAAAAAAATAGGTACGTACAAAGAAAAAATAAATAAAGCACAGTTAAAAAATTTCGTTAAACAGTACCACAGCTCTATATTAGTAAAAAAAGGAACTAGCCAGGAATTCAAAACATTAGAAAATAAAAATTTGGCACAAGTAAAACAGGTAGATAAAAATTTTGAACTAAACAGTTTTTTTTCTGATAATGAAGATTGGATTGAAGTAGAAAAAAATGAAATCATAAAAATATGCCTAGATAACCTAATATCTGTTTGGGAAACTCCATTAAATTCATCCATCATAAATGATTCTTGCATAACAATTCAAATGCCAATGTTTGTTGGAGTCGAATCACTCAATGTATATTCACCTAATGTGGATAGTTCTCGAAAGATCAATTTTGCAATAAGTTTAAAATACCTTGATTTAAAAAATGAGGAAGTCCTTCTAGGCTATAATACAGGAAATAAAGGAATCAGAGTAACAACAAAGAAAAGATCATATATAGCCAAGGAACCTGATCCAGAAAGAACTCTATCCATTACAGCCAAATATTTAGTTGATAAATATCCCATAACGAATTGCGAAATTTTGCAATTGATGTGGGACAGCATTCCCAACAATCCAACAATAAAAGATTCTTCCTATTATAACAATGAAGTCATAAAAAAATGGTCCAATAGAAAAAAAACAAACTTGCACAACGGATTTTGTCCAGTTCATGATACAGCAGCAAATACATTTTCTCTATATCAAGCAATGAGATATGCCAATGCACGCAGTATCCGTGAAGGGCTAAAACCTTATTACACTTTTTCAGACACACAAACTGATTCTGTACAAATAATCTCAAAAGGTCAATACATTATAAGCTATTATGACCATTCAAAACATAATAATGGATTCATTCAAGTTTCAGTTGATTCTTCATCTGATGGTTATCGACTTCCATATTACGATGAATGGATGATGTTTGCTCGTGGTGGAGACTTGACTAAACACGCCCCATGGGGTAATTTTTCAGATTCTTTTGAAGAAGTTTCTAAACATGCCAAATTTGATAACAAAAAAAATTATGGAGAATCTGAGCTAGTAGGTCAGTTGCAACCAAATCGATATGGTTTATATGATTTTTTAGGACTAGTAGAAGAACACGTTCTTTTTGAGCAGACCAATCCATTTAATTATTACAACGGAAGTCCATCTTGTTTTAAGGGAGGATCAATTCATAGCAACTGGAAAAAAGTCAACTATGGTTATACATCTGCTAACTATTACAGCGCTAATCTAGGTGGATTTCGTTTAATCCGAAAACTAAAGTAAAAATGTCTCAACACGTTCAAAAGACCAATATAAATATTGGTCTTTTTCTATATTCTGATATATGAAATTTTTTTCTTTTTTTACAGCAATCGGCATTATAATTTTTTTTGTAGCCATTTACTTGATACACACTCAAAATTTAAGAAAAATTACGATAAAGCAAACCTCTTTAAACACGGAAACTTGGCTAGAAGTTGAAAAGAACGAGGCAATCAAAATTTGCATAGATTCCAAAGTCCTAGAATGGAAAACTTCGCTGAACACTAAAAAAACAAACGATTATTGTCTGAAATTTCAGACCCCGATGATTATCGGGACAAGTGTAATTAATGTTAAATTTCCGGATTCAGATAGTTTACACAAAATCAATTTAGCTGTCGGAATGAAGTATCTTGATTTCAAAAAAGAGGAAGTACTGCTTGGGTTTCGCATTCCTCAAGGAGACTACGTTGATGAAGAAAAACTCGTATCGGTGACGGCAACATATTTAGTTGATAAATATCCTGTTACTAATTGCGAAATGGCATATTTTTTTCGGGAAGAACTTTCTTCGAGCTCGGTAATGAATGATGAAAAAAGAAAACAAAAAAACGAACATACCGAAAGCGATTGGAAATGTAATGCTCATGATTATGCAACAAGAGCTTATTTATACCAAGCTTTGAAATATGCAAATGCACGCAGCATTCGTGATGGTTTAAAGCCATATTATGTGTTTTCTCAAACAGACAAAAGAAAGGCTCAAATATTATCAGAAGGTCATTATATTATAGAGTATGAAAATTTGGATTATCCTAAAGAAACTCGAGCTGAGGTTTCGATTGATTCCTCTTCGGATGGCTACCGACTTCCCTATTATGATGAATGGATGATGTTTGCTAGGGCCGGCGATAAAACGAAAGATGCTCCTTGGGGGGATTCGGCAACGCTTGAAGATGTTTTGAAGTACGCAAAATTTGAAGTAAAGGAAGTTTATGAAAAAAACGAACGTTTAAAAACAGGGAATGTGGGCTTACGGCTTGCAAATGAATATGGCTTGTATGATATGTTTGGCTTGGTTGAAGAACATGTCCTTTTGGAACGCCCAGAAAAGTTCAAACGTAAATGGAGGATGGTACGTGACCGCCCCTTAACTGTCGGTTGCAAAGCAACATGTCCATCTTATTTGAAAGGAGGAGACATTCGTGATAGGTGGCAAGATGTTAATTATGGGTCTTATTCACGAGAAGGTATTGGCGGTTTCCGTCTCATCCGCAACATCGGCAATAACGCCAAGTGGACCGAAGTCAAATCCAATTCAAACGAATAACCCTTTTATACTACTATCACCGCACAAAAAGAGGCCCCACAGGCCTCATTTTTTTTGCATCATCCGAGATCTTTCGATTTCGCCCTTGCGGGCTACACTCAAGATGACACTATGGCATACAATCAGCAAAAATGACAAATAACAGATTTCACCAAACCCCGCATTACTTTACTTTTTTCTTACCGCACAAAATAACCTTGACAAGTGATTAATCCAATTCTATTTTGGCTCCGTTTTGGGATAAAATAGCCGTGGAGGTACATGATGAGCATATCTCGTTCATTCATCAACAACCATTTATTCTTATTCTTCTCGTCCTGTGTTATTTTAGGATGTTCTGTAACCGATTCCACAGATAACGCTTATTCTAAATGGGATTTTTCAGGCTCTGTCGTTGATGCTACAGACAACAAGGGTCTCAACAAGGCTACTATAACATACCAAGACGCATCCGGCAATATCACCGAAACGGAGACCGATAAGAACGGCTATTTTTATATTGAAGAGCTCCCCTACGGCACTCGTTCATTCACATTCAGCTACAAAAAAATATCCGGAAAAGACACGCTTTACTATTCTCCCAAATCGGTAAGCATAACCTCTACAAGCGAATCCTCGCACATGGAAGGGGTCGTCGCCGGAAATTCATCGATCGTACGCCTGACACCTATAAATGCTTCGTTCAAAGGCGAATTATACATCTACGACGAAGATGCGGACAAAAAAATACCGGTTTCTGGCGCCAAATTGAACATAATTCACCAGAATGCCGACTTTATCAACATTTTCCCCGAAAGTTTTTCTTCAAAAACCGATTCTACCGGAAAATTTACGTTTAAAAAGATTCCTGCCGATACCGGTTTCATTCTACAAGTAAGCCCTTATACCTATAATAACTTGCGCTACACCATAGGCGATATCGTACTCCCTAAGCTCAGGGCCAACTCCGAAATCGACCTGGGCCGTAATGTTCTCGAACGCGACACATCTATCGAACAGAAAAGTATTATCAAATCTTCAAACGTCATAGACGTAAATATGAACGGTTACAGCGGCGTATCCACGCTTGCAACGCCTTACTATGTTTTCAGCGAAAGCATTACCGATAAAAATTTATCCGTATCCGTAAAGGCGGACACAGCAACATTCTATGTAAAGCCTACTCTTTCTGGCGACACGTTGTTTTTAAAGCACGATCTCGCCTTCCCTGCCGAGACAAAGATTCTCGTCAACATAACAGCTTACAAGAAAAAGTCCGGAAACCGCATAGCTCTTGAGCTTGCTGGCGATTCCGCATTCACAACCGATCGCGGTTTGTACGCGGTTACAAGCAACGCATGGCCGAGCAACAAAAATTTCAAGTCTACGTTCGGAACAAAAGATACCATCTGGGTAAAGTTCAGCGAAAAACTCGACGAAAACACCGAACGTATCCAGTGGAGTTATGTCAACGGCATGGCCCGTTCCATTTACGCAAACGGCTACTATGCCAATGCAAAATCTTGGATTAAGCAAGATACGTTGTTCGTCCAGATGTTAGAAAAGATTCTCGATTCCCGAGTCCAGGGCGACTCTGTAGGCATGAACGTGACCGTTTACGCCAAGAACGAGATGTATCTCAAGGGATTCACTTTGCGCACAGAGCTCAAAGTTCCGCCCAGTTCATCTTCTAGCGCTGTTTCTTCTAGCTCTGCCGCAAATTCTAGCTCTAGCACGTCTAACTAATGATTCGCAAAGTCTTCACAAGTTTTTTGTTTGCGGCTACGGCATACGCCGCTACTTTTGACGGTGTCACAGAACCCATCGCCCAGGCAAAAATCGGATTCACCGTATCCGGTAAAGTCGACAGTATTTGGGTAAAAGAAGGCGCAATCGTCCACAAGGGCGACACGCTGATGAACCTCGTAAAAACCGAAGAGGAATTACGCGTAAGCATCACGAAAATTGCGGCAGAAGACAATTCCAACGTAGCGTCCGCCAAAGCAAAGATGGACACCTACGAAAAGGATATGCAGGTCACCAAAAAGCTTTTTGAAACATCTACTTCTATCAGTGCCGAACAGGTCTGGGAAAAAGAGATGAACTACAAGGTCACAAAAGCCGAATGGGAAGCCGCAAGGATTGCCAAAGCGAAGGATTCTCTCGAATACAGCATGGCACGCGCTCAGTTGCAAAAGCAATACCTTATAGCGCCCTTTGATGGCGAAATCGTAGCCATTTCTAAGAATCCAAGCGAAAGTGTCGAAGCGCTGGAGCCTATCATCGAGATAGCCGATGTGCGCACCTGCCGCATGACGGCCTACATCATTGTAAGCAAGGCCAGTTCGCTCAAGGTCGGGCAAGATGTAAGTCTGCAGCTCAACAGCGGCAAAATTCGCAACAAGAAAGGCAAAATCGAATTTATCTCCCCCGTTGTTGATAAAGCAAGCCTTTTGCGTACCATAAAAGTCGTTTTCGAAAACTCCGACAAATCTGTCGAGCCGGGTGTAACCGGAAAGATTTTTGTTAAATGATCGAGGCTCGCACCACATTGTTTTCGCAATCAGTAAGGCCGTTTTTCGCCATACTGTTCTTTGTGTTTTTTACCGTTTTTGCGCAAGCACAAGATTCAACGGAAATTCTGGATTCGATACAACAAACCCAGATGCCGCAGGTTTTGGACTCTATCGATCAAATTCCAGATTCGATTGCGCAACCACCGCAAGAGCCAATAGCACAGGCAGAAGAGACCTTGGAATCGCAGCCATTACAGCAACAGGATTCCGAGCAAATTGAAGAAACTTTACAGCAAGAAAATGCGGCCCTTTTGTCGAACGATTCGCTTTTCATCGACTTTAGCGAAGCCATCGACATCATCATCGCCAACAACATCGACATTCAAGAAGCAAAATACAATTGGATTGCCCAAAGCGAAGCTGCCACCGGAAGCTACGGCGAATTCGAGCCGCACTTGACTGCACGCGCTTTCAGCGAAAAAGGCGACGCCCCCAACACGCTATTTTCTGAAACCCGCAATGAATACAAGGTTGGCGTTCAAGGCAAAGCCCCAACCGGAACCGAATACAACATCGGTTTTAACCAGACGAGTTACACGCACAGCGAGTACACTTCGGAACTTTATTTTGGCGGAGAACTCAGGCAGCATGTGCTGAAGGGCGGCCCATTATTTTATGCATCGTTCAACAATCAACGTGCTGCAAAAATTCAAAAGGAGCTAGCGCTCCAGAAATACCGCGAAACTTTAAGCGGGATTCTTGAAAAGTTCTGCGAAACATACTGGGAATTTTATTTTTCGCAACAGACATTGCTCTTTGCAGAAAAATCTTCGGCTGTCGCCAAAGAAATTGTAGAAGATGCCCGCAAACGCTATGAATTGGGAATGCTTTCTCAGCTTGATTACCAAAAAGCCGTTGCAGAATATTCCGACCGCGAAAGCGCTCGCCTTGATGCTTTGGACAAATTGCGCAATGCAAGGCTCGCTTTGTTATTGATTTTATCTTCACAAGAATTGGTAAGGGACCCACGCCCCATCGCCATTACGCCAAATCTAGAGCTGGATTCAACAGCCATTCTCGATTCTTTGACGTTTATCGATTCCATCAGCATTCTACACCCCTCTTACCTTGCACAACACGCCGAAGTCGATTTACGCACAACAGCGTTGGACAAAAGCAAGAATAACTTTTTACCCTCTGTCGACCTCATCGGAAATTACGGCATCCGCAGCCGCGACAAAAATGCAGAAGTCGCCCGCAGCAAGTTCAAAAACAAGAACAACAGGCAAAGCGTATTTGCATACGGCATCGAAATTGACGTGCCCTTATTTGCAAATCTTGATGAGCGCCACCAAATCGCATCGAACAAAGCAAGCGTTCGCGCTGCACGTTCTAGGCTAGCACTCATACAGAACCAACTTTACGAAGAATACCGCATACTACAGCAAAGAGCAACAGAGCTCCGTAACCAATGGCAACTGAGCAAAACAGCAGTCGCCTACCATGAAAAGGAACTCAAAGAAGAGTTCAAAAAAATGGAACTCGGCAAAAGTAACTATCACCTTATTTTCGACATGGAAGACGATCTCCGTCAGGCACAACAGCGCCACCTTGAATGTATGAAACTTTTACGAGTCATAGACATCCGTCTTGTCCGCGCTACAGGCAAACTACTGATGCAAAACGGTTTTGAATCTTGGAAAGACGGGAAAATTACGCTTCGCAAGGAACTGCTCCATGACTAACGCTAAATTTAAAATGGATCCGAGCGAAATCGTTACCGCTCTGCAATACGCGCTAAAGTCGTCAAACACAAAAAACGACCAGTTGACGACTGTATTTGACATAGTCCAAAAAGTTTTAGAAAAAGATAAATTCAAGCAAGCTGCACTCACACTCGTCAGCGAAATTGCCGACCGCAATAGAGCAGAACGAGTAAGCATCGGTTGGCTAAAGCACGATTACATTGTCCTCAAGGCAATAAGCCACACAGACCATTTCGAGAAAAAGATGCAAATCGTGCGCGACCTCGAAGGCGCCATGGAAGAAGCCTACGAGCAAGACGCATCGATACTCTACCCGCCCCCCGAAAACAACCTGCTTGCCACGCGCATGCACGAAGCATACAGCCAGACATACAATGCCCCCTATATGCTTTCTGTACCGGTTCGCCACGGTGACGATATTATTGGTATTATTACTTGCGAACGAAAAGGCGTCCCATTTACCGATGATAATGCAACGCAGATTCATTTGGCAGCAAGCCTCTGTAGCGCAAGGCTTATGGAGCTTTATAGCAAAAGCAGCTGGTTTGGTGCAAGAATGGCACGCAGCATGCGAAAGGGGCTCGGCAAACTTTTAGGGTACGAACATACATGGGCAAAATTTTTCTCGATTATCGGGATTGCCTTTGTTCTTTTCGCTACACTATACCCGCTCGAATACAAAGTAAGCTCCCCTGCTATTTTAAAAACCGATAAAATAATTTACTTGACAGCCCCATTCGATGGTTACATCGACAGCGTCTACGTAAAGCCGGGTGATGTCGTATACAAAGGTCAAGAAATTCTCCGACTTGATCAAGAAGAGCTCAAGCTCGAAGAAGCCGACTTGCTCGCCCAAGAGCAAGACAATCGTCGAGAAATCCAAAAGGCCCAGGCAAGCCGCGAACTCGCCGAGATGCGCATCCAACAGGCAAGACTCGCACAGACTCTTGCAAAACTCAAAACTGTTCGTTACAAACTTTCCAAGGCAATTGTCCGCGCCACCGCCGATAGCGCCATCATTGTCGAAGGCGACTTGCAAAAGAAAATAGGTGCTCCGGTCAATCAAGGTGCAGAACTGTTCCAGATGGCATCCATCGAAAACATCTACGTAGAATCGGACGTAAGTGAACTTGAAATCGGAAATATTCCAAGCGATGGCGAAGGCCTGCTAGCCATCAAGAGCCGCCCGGATTTCGTTTACCGATTCAAAACGGAGCGAATCAGCCCGACCGCAACCGTCAAGGATCAAGAAAACACCTTCCCCGTGCGCGGAGAATTTGTAAACAAGGTTCCAAGTTGGTTCCGCCCTGGCATGACAGGCATTTCTAAAATCTACGCCGGCAAAAAAACACTTTGGTGGATTCTATCGCACCAAGCAATCGACTATTTGCGACTCAAGCTTTGGTGGTAAGAAATTTACGCTTTCGCTAGTCGTGCCGTACATTCGCGGGCATCGCGGAGGATTTCTTCTTCCCCATTCACATGGCGGCCACGCATCACGAACTTGCCGTTGCACATCACAGAATCGATAGCGCTTGAATTTGCGGAATAGACCCAGTTGCTATATACATTGTAGCACGGCACCATGCGCTCGTTGTTCAAGTCAATCAGCAAGCAATCCGCGAGATAGCCTTCAGCAATGCGGCCTGCATTGATTCCAAAGAACTGCGCGACATTGCAGGTAGCCATCTTGAGAGCTTCTTCGGCAGGGAGCGTTTCTGCAGTTCCAAGATACTTCGCGAGGAGTGCAATGGTCTTCATTTCTTCTTGCATGTCGAGATTGTTGTTCGACGAATCGCCATCCGTGCCAAGACCAAGCTTCATGCCGTCTTTGAGCATTTCGGCAACCTGCGGAATGCCGCTATTCAACTTCATGTTGGAACACGGATTCAGAATTGCGGTTGCACCTGATTCCGCAAAAATCTTGCGGTCAGAAGCCGTGAAATGCGTGCAGTGAGCCGCCGAGAAATTCGAATTCAAGCCGCCCAAGCGCTTCCAAAATTCCACAGGAGTACAGCCGAACTGTTCCATGCAATTCTTAATTTCGGTCATCGTTTCGGACAAATGCGTATGGATCTTGTAATTCTCGGCATGAGCAAGTTCAATGAGTTCCGCAGTTTTCTCCTCGCCCACCGTGTAAATTGCATGCGGCATTACCACAAGCTGCACACGTTCCGATTCGCCCGTGTGATTCTTCAAGAAATTGACATTCGCCGCCCAAGCTTCTGGCGACATCAGCGGTTCCGCAAACGTAACGCCAATAGCCGCACGGATTCCCATTTCTTCGACAACACGGACCGTTTGTTCGCGATGCCAATACATGTCCGCAAAGAAAACCGTTCCCGACTTGATCATTTCGAGAATCGCCAAGCGGCTACCAATTGCAATATCCTCATCCGTGAGTTTCGCTTCTGTCGGCCAAATGTATTCGTTGAGCCACTTGCCGAGTTCCATGTCGTCAGCAAAACCGCGCAACAAGCTCATCGCCGCATGCGTATGGCCGTTATAGAACGCGGGCATAATTGCAAAATGCGAACAATCAACAATTTCAGCGTCTTCGTAATCAGCAGGTTCCAGCGGACGCGTGACCTTTTCAAAGAGATTACCGACAATCAAGATGTCGCGCTTTGCGCCATCAAAAAAAACATTTTTTAAAACAGTCTTTTTGTCCATTACAATTTTCCCCTAATTTTACAATTTGCCACGCCCTGTCATTCTGGAGGCACGAAGTGCCGATAGAAACCATTATTTTTCGTTATACAATTGCGACGGGATCCATACTAACAAAGTTTACTTAGCGTTCTTCGAGAAGTTTTTTCACAGATTTTGCGAAATCCTGCAAGCTCGGGTCTCTTGCCCCCATCAGCAAAATCGTGTCACCCGGCTCTGCATATTCTAGCATTTTCTTGGCACACTCGTTGCGGTCAGCAATGTAAATAGCCTCACAACCCTTGAGAATCAAGTCATCCGCGAGGTCGCCTGCGCTAATGTCACGCGTGACCGTTCCGCCAGCATAATAGATTTCGCTGAAGAACATCACATCGTTCTTGCGGTCAAAATCCATGTCCATCGGGCGAAGCGTATTTGCAATAAAGTCAACCAAGTCCTTGCGCAAGAATCGCGTCGGACCAAAGCCGTGCGGCTGGAACCAAGCAATCACGCGGCCTACGGTAAAGTCTTGGGCGCTCTTGATGCTTGCGGCAATTTTTGCCGGATTGTGAGCAAAGTCATCGACAAGCGTTACGCCATTGAACGTTCCAAGAATTTGGTGACGGCGGAACACGCCCGGGAAAGTCGAAAGCGCATCGGCACATGTGTGGAGCGAAACGCCCGCACGGAGCGCAGCGGCAGTAGCCGCCAAAGCATTTTCCATATTGTGCTTGCCCGGCAGCGGAATTTCGAACTTCACAAGTTCATTGCCATGGCGCACGCGGAACTGGATATGCGTTCCAACCGACTTAAAATCAATTCCCTGAACGCTTACATAGCTTTCATAGCCAAAATCAAATTCACGGCCTGCGCTGAACTTCTTTGCAAGCGGATGCGCATCGTTCACAATCAGGATGTGCCCTGCGCTCAAAACGTTCTGGCTGAACTTGAGGAAAATTTGTTCGAGTTCAGAGATTTCCTTATGGTCTTTGTCGATATTCAAAATGACACCGATTTCCGGTTCATAGCGAACAAGTGTTCCATCACTTTCATCGACTTCGGCAACAAGCCATTCACCCTTGCCACTCACAGCGTTACCAATCTTGCCCTGAGCTTGCAAATTCACGAGACCAGCCCCCGTCATCACAGACGGTTGGAGACCAGCGTATTCCAAAATGTGGTAAACCATTGCGGTCACCGTCGACTTTCCGCTTGTGCCGCTAATGGCAATCGTGCGCGCTTCCTTGGAAATCTTTGCGAGCATTTCACTGCGGTGCATCACCGGAACGCCAAGTTCCTTGGCTCGCTTCAAATCGGGATTCGTATCTTCGATAGCGGTGCTCACCACGACTGCGGTAAGACCTTCGACAACGCCGGAACCATCCTGCGCAAAGCACTTGATTCCGCAATCTTCGAGTTGGCTCATGACAAGCGGTTTCTCGGCATTTCCGTTCAGGAACTCGCCGAACTGACGGTCGCTACCGCTTACAGCAACGCCCTTGCCCACCAAATACTGCGCGATGGCACTCATGCCCACGCCCGCAACACCGATAAAGAAGTAAGAATTAGTCATTGGTCAATAGTTATTAGTCATTGGTTTTTAGTCATACATCAAAAGCCGTCACTCTGGAGCATCGAAGATGCGATAGAGTCCATACACATTTTCATAGATTCTTCGACTCCGCTACGCTCCGCTCAGAATGACACGTTTTTCATTTATTCCAACAGTTCCGGATCGATTGTAGGTTCGTAACCAGGTTCCACGAAATCTTCCGGGGCGATTCCCTTGCGGCGTGCAGCCTTCATCTGCTTGATGAGCTTGCGTTCGGCAGCAACGGCACGGCGCTTTGCAGCTGTCTGAGCCTTTTCAGCAAGGCGCTGGGCGCGTGTCTTGCGCTCCTTCACCGGAGCGGCTTCATCCGGAGAGATTTCAAGCGGTTCTGCGTATTCGTCAAATTCTTCATCTTCGTCAAAGCGAATCTGCGCATCGAAATCGCGGAAGCCTTCTTCTTCGTCATACACAGGCGCCGATGCCGGACATTCCTTCTTCAAGAGCTTGAGCACATTTGCAAACGGTTCTTCCATCGGAACCTTGAACGTGAGCTTCTTGTTCGTGCGCGGATGGATGAGTTCAATTTTCACGGCCTGCAAAAGCTGCGCCGGAGCAATTTCAAGTACTTTCTCAGCCACCGGCTTCATCAGAGGCGGCACGCGGTTCAAGCTTTCGTCGCGACCATCGTAAAGCGGATCGCCTACAACCGGATGGCCCGTGTAACGGCTATGCACGCGAATCTGGTGCGTACGGCCAGATTCCAGCTGCAATTCCAATAGCGTTGCAATCGCAAAGAACTGCTTCGCCACATAATGCGTACGGCTTTCCTTACCGCCCTTCACCACCGCCATCTTGAGACGGTTCTTCGGGTTGCGGCCAATCGGAGCGTCAATCGTTCCTTCGAGGTCACGCGGGCAACCCCATACAAGCGCATTATACGTGCGATGGAGCGTGCGCGTTTCAAGCTGGTGCGCCAAATGCCTATGAGCGGCATCGTTTTTCGCGACCACCATAAGCCCCGGCGTATCCTTATCCAAACGGTGGACAATCCCCGGACGGAGCGGACCGTTCACGGTCGAAAGATTTTCCTTGAAGTGGTACAAGAGAGCTGCAGCAAGCGTTCCCTTGCTCACGCCATTACCCGGATGCACCACCAAATTGCGCGGCTTGTTGATGACCACGATATCATCATCTTCGTAAACGATGTTCAGCGGAATATCTTCGGGTTCAAGCGTCGAAGATTCCTTCTCGATCATCTTTTCAACGACAACCGCCATCCCCGTTTCTACGCGGAAGTTCTTGGATACTTTACCACCGCCGACCTTGACTTCGCCCGCTTCAATCAGCTTCTGCACGTCTGTGCGGGAGACATTTTCCATAACGCCGACAAGGAACTTGTCGATACGTTCACCATTATGCTTTTCTTCTACGATGTAATTCATTGGTAGGGTTTAGGGGTTGGGTTATAGGGGTTAGGGATTGGCGATTAAATTTTGAGATATACCGCGTTTTAAAAGGTCATTAGTAGTTAGTCATTAGTTATTAGTTGAATAATCAAGCTTAAAAAACTAATGACCATTGACCAATAACTATTGACTAAGTCTTAGCTTCCTTCTCCGCGTCTTTTTCTTCCTTAATTTGCTTATGCAGCTTACGCAAGATCACGGGAGACAAAATCACAAGAGCAACGCCAACAGTCACGAACGAGTCCGCCACGTTGAACGTCGGGAATCGCACCATGTTAAAGTCCATGATATGAATATCCGGAATATCGCAGTCGATAAAGTCCACAACCATCTGCATACGCATGCGGTCAATGAAGTTTCCGACAGCACCGCCGAGAATCATCACCACGCCCAAACGGCTCAAATAATCGCGCTTGTCGATGGACTTGTAGAACCAAACCAGCGCCACAGCTGCAATAATCGAAATCAACAAAAAGAACAGCCAAGGCGGCAAGAACGGCATCAAGTCTTGCGGACGGCTACTGAACGCAGCGCCATTGTTGTACACAAGCTGGAAACGCACCAAGTTACCAATCACAGGAATTTTCTCGTACGTAAAATTCCCAGCTTCGTCGGTAAAACGCGACACCGCCCACAACTTCGTCAACTGGTCTGCAACAATGCTAAAAACAATCACCGCTACATGGAACGGCCACTTATTATAAAACTTTTCCATATTATCCTTTGATTTTCTTATAAGCTTCATCAATCCACTTGTCCGAATAGAAGTGCATCGACGTTTCCTTCACAATCCGCTTCACGGTATCGCGAGTGATTTTTACCTTCTTGTCCGAAGAGAACACCGACACACCATCCCCAATCAAACTCAAGTTCTCTGCAGCCATAAAGAGCGGCCAAAGGCAGAAGAGCCTCGTGCGCATTTTGATGTTCGGGATGAGTTTCGTGTAGGCAATTGCATCGTCCAAATGATGCCAAGCCTTTTCGACAAGTTCCGCAAGCACCGCGCCGCATTTTTGAGCGTCAGCACCTGTAGCAAACAGTTCACTCGGGTGAGCAAAGCCATGACGCTTGCAAATTTCTTCAGGAATAAAGCACACGCGGCGTCCAGAATCTTCGACGCAGTCCTTCACGATGTTCGTAACTTGCAAAGCAAGCCCAAAGCTCACATCAAGCTTCGAAAGTTCCGCCTCGCGTTCCGCATTGATAAAGCACGTGTCCGCCGAGAATAGCTTGGTCAAAAGCTTACCGACAATGCCTGCAACATAGTAGCAGTATTCGTCAAGTTCGCCCACGTTCGCAAGCGTGAACCAGCCCGCCGAAAGCGCAGCTTCCTGACGGAGCGCAAACTTCGCCATGCCACCGCACATTTCAATCACAACATCGCAAACCGGCTTCTGGTAGTTCTTAGGAAGCGACTTCAAAAGCGGCACCACAACTTCGGACTTCGAGCAAAGATCCTTGTTCGGGTCTTCGGAGCCATGCCAGGATTCCGGAAGCGCAGCTACGAACGTACGGATTTTTTCGGTCTCGAGTTCGCCCGTCTTGAACACATCGGCAAACAGCGCAAGCACGCGATCCTTTTCAGTCGCCTTCATGTCCGGGTCATCTTCGACCGTATCGGCAATGCGCAAATAAAGGTACGCAAGCAAAATACTGCGGTGCAACTTGCCGCGCAAAACCTGGATGTTCAACGCAAACGTACGCGACACCAACTGCAAGACATCCTCGGCAAACTTCCACGCCGCCTTGCCTTCGAGAACCTTCTCGCCCACATCTAAAGAATCCAATTTATCAATCACAGCCTACTACCTACTAATATCTCATCTAACTTCACTGGATCCTATCGGTCGCGACGCTTCCTCCAGGATGACACAGCTTACAACCTATTACCTAGTACACCTCAAACATTTCCGGGGGAACTTTCTTGGACACAGCCATCGCCTTGACATACCGCCAAAAACGGTGATGATCCTCAGCATTGCGGAGCTTATGCGCAAAGCTTAAACCAGCGCGATCCCGCACATTTTCTTCCGACATCGGAATTCCCTTGCGCTGAATTTCGTAGTTCACCCAGCGATACTCCAAATAAAACGCCGACTGGAACAAGTCCGTAACCTTAACTTCAGTCCTGCGTTTCATCAAATGCGCAGCCCAAACAAAAAGAATCAACGACAAAAATCCATAATAAGAATTGCGTCCAAGTCCAAACTTTTGCAAAGACCACACGACAGCCACAGCCGTCGCCACCGAGGCCACAAGAGTAAAGACCACATCAAAAAAACGCAAAAAATTCACACGTCCCGGATGCTTGACATAACCTTCCAAAACGTATGCCCATTTTTCACCCCGATTCAACTGTTTTTTCATAAATACAGTGTACGAGACATTCCTAAACCAAAAATGGAGCCCAACCCAAAGAAAAACGGGGGTCCAAAAGCAATAATCCACAAGAGTATTCAATTCCATCGTAGAAAAAATAGAAATTTTGCGAATTTTCAAGGCTTTGCGTAAGGCCTTAAAAGCCCGATACTCTACGTTAATTTTCGTTTACAAATAAGTAAGAAAATTTTTAGGTTTATTTCTCAATCTATCTATCAACATCCCGAAGAATTAGCTAAATTATTACGCCTAGTTGTTGATAGATTATTTATTAATCGGATGAGGATTGAAGAATGCAGGTTGAATGGGAAAGATGCTTGAACTACCTCCATGGAATGCTGTCGGATACGGTATTCAAGACATATTTTGCACAGACCAAGCTCGTAAGCCAGACCCCAGGGCACGCCGTCATCGCTGTGCCTCCCGGACTTGATGTCAAAGTCTATGCCGCTTACAAGGATCTCATCCGTCTCGCATGGAAAGATGTTTCGCACGACGAAGCTCCTGTAGAATTCGAATTCCAGCCGCAAGACGTGTACCAGCCGCAAGTTAGCGCTTCGGAAAATTCTTTCCGCGAATTTATCAAGCCGAGCGTTCCGCTTTCGGGCAGTTTCCGTTTCGAAAATTTCGTCCCGGGCGACAAAGCCCAACTTGCATTCAACGCAGCACTCGCTGTAGCAAGGAATCCGGACGGAACGCAATACAACCCGCTATTTATCTATGGTTCGTCAGGCCTTGGAAAAACGCACTTGCTCCAGTCCATCGGTAACTACATTCTCGAAGAAGATCCGACCAAGCGCGTCATTTACCTCACGTCCGAAGATTTTTCGCAGCAGTACATGAAGTGCCTGCAAGAAAAGCGCATCACGGAAATGTCCGACTTCTACCGCAACGAAGTGGACATTCTCTTGATTGATGATATCCAGAACTGGACAGGCAAGTACGAAACGCAAAACGAATTTTTCTTGATTTTTAACGCGCTGCATCAGGCTGGCAAGCAGATTGTGCTCACCTCTGACGCCCCCGCTGCCGAAGTCAAGAACCTCTCCGACCGCCTCGTGAGCCGTTTCTCCTGGGGTTTAACGGTCGACATCCAGCCGCCTGACGTCGAAACGCGCGAAGCAATTCTCCACAAGAAGGCCGAAGAACGTCACCTTGAAATCAGCGACGAAGTCATCCGTTACCTCGCTGAAAACATCGCAAGCAATGTGCGCTGCCTCGAAAGCGCCATCATCAAACTCACGCTCCAGTCGAGCCTCATGAGCCACGATATCGACATGAACATCGCACAGAAGGTCGTCACCGAAATCGCCCCGACACTCCGCCGCCGCGTAAGCCTTGACGCCGTGCTCCACGCCGTATCGCAGCACTACGAAGTTCCCGAAACCAAGCTCATCGAACCTGGCCGCGGCACCAAGGAAATTTCGAAGGCACGTCAAGTCGCCATGTTCCTCATGCGCGAGCTCTCCCCCATCAGCTTGCAGAGCATCGGTTCCCGCTTTGGCGGCAAGGACCACTCCACCGTCGTGCACGCCATCAAGAGCGTCAAGAAAGAGATGGAAACCGATCCGAGTTTTGCACGCTTGATCGAAAGCCTCAAGAACACCATCCACGACTAGGATCTAGAATGTAAAGGCGAGGGCGCAGTGCGACATTTTACAGCAATCGTTTTCTGCGCACTGTTTTTAATCGCCTGTTGCGAGCCGAATCCGGCTTTTTTCGCAGAAGAAAATTCTGGACTTCACACCACCATTTTAAGCGATAGCACAGGTCGAATCATATCCACCGACCTTTATCTCGATTATCCGGCAGATTCCTTCTTGACCGAATTCGAAATTGGCGATATCGTAACTGTAGCAATTATCGGCTACGACACCCTTGAAATGCCTGTCGTAGAATCAACCAACGATGTGCCCATCGCAGGCTTTTCGCTTTCAGCCGTAAGCGGTTCACAGTACCTAGTTCTAGCAATCCATTACGGCGAACCCGCAGACGTCCTTAAAATAACCGATGCAAAAACACCCATAGAAGTCATCGTGACTCTTAAAGACAAAGGCGGTTATCTATTCGGCCTTGATATCATGCGCCATGCACAATACATGTCCGCCTACGTAGAAAGCTACCCGGATCTTTCAATTGAAGAATTTGCAAATTTCCGCGAAGTCCGCACCACAGGCATGGGAACAAACAAACTCTACCGTTCATCAAGTCCCATCAATTTATCGCTCGGTCGCTACCTCTATGTCGATTCACTTGCGAAAGAAGCTGGCATCGCCACATTTATCAATTTAACAGACACCGAAAATGGCGCCAAATCTTACAAGGGCTTTGAGAGCACCTATTACTCGACGCAAGACGCCGTCTTTTTATCGATGCCCGTAAGATTCTTTTCCACACCATTCAAGGAAGGGCTTGCAACAGGGTTCCGCTACATGATTGAACATGAAGCACCCTATTTAGTGCATTGCACCTACGGCATGGACCGCACAGGTTTTACGATTGCAGTTCTGGAAGCGCTGATGGGCGCCACCGCCGAAGAAATTCAGGCTGACTATGCAAAGACATTTACCAATTACTTCAGTGTCTTCGATAGCAAGCAAGTCGCCTTGAACGAAGATCAAGTCAATTTTTTCAAGGATGTTGTTCTAAGAAATCTGCGAGCGGTCTATCACGCCGAAGGCATTGACGTTCCCGACACAGGCAATGCGGACTGGGCTTTCGCTACAGAAAAATACTTGCAAAGACTTGGAATGACGGCAGAAGAAATTTCAGCGTTAAAAGAAAAGTTAAAGTAAATTAATCCAAATAAAGTCTATTTCCAAGCAATTGTAACGGCCGCACCGATATGCTTACCGTTTAGCGTGATATCATCATCGTTTTGTTCACGGTTAGCATCAACACGGAATCCATCGACCTCATCTGTACCACCAGCAAAGCCACCCGCCACCTTTATTGAAAAGCCAACCCAAAAGCATTCTGAAGCCTTCCAGAGTTTTCCAACATCAAATTCGACAAACGTTTCTGAATCCCCGTAATTCATCCCATATTTGTTCCAAGCTTTCTTATTGCCAAACAGAGGAACTCCTTTTAATGTCGCCCCAATAAAAATGCCATTAAAAGGATTCTGTTCGTTTATAATGGGATACCACTTGAGACCAAATCCCCAATAAGCTCTAAACCTTATATCACTCTCAGAAAATTCTTCACTATCACGCGAATAAATCTTATAACGATGTTCACCGGCAGACCAAAAACAGCCAAAGTTCAAATACAAGGCAACCCGTCTTGCAAAACCGATACCAATTTTAGAATCAAGCAGAGGACCGCCCCCTTCAAAAGAATAGATATCGTAATAAAGGTCCTTGTCATAAACCATTTCATCACGTTCTAAGTCATGATAATAGTTTGTCTTTGATTTGGTCTTGTAATCCATTACCGAATACATTCCACCAACGGAAAGTTCAAAATACGGATGAAGAATCTGGAGGAATTTTCGGTCTTGCAGCGAAACTTCAAATAAACCCGCTGCAGAATACGCCACTAAGCAAAAAATCAGTACGGCAATGCGCTTCATCATTCCTCCTTGACATTGAGGACGGCATAGTCCACGAACTTACCGCAAGCAGTATCTTCAGGAGCAAGGAAAGTCTCAAGCGAATAATCGCCGCTGACCTTTCTTTCATCAAATTCAGCTATGTAGAACTTTACTTCATCCGCAAATCCACTGGAATCGGTCTTTGTTTTAACCTTGTATGTGGGCAGATCAACTTTCTTGTCACCGCAGAAAAAACTAATAGCAATAGTAAAATCAAAGCTTTTGCCAGCATGCTCCTTACCATAGCAATAATCAGCGAAAAAGAAACTGGCTTCCCCGCCATTTTCAGAGGTACGGCTATATTTGGTAGCAATCAGCGAATCATTGCTGTAGACTCGCATTTCTAACGAATCCACGCTAGAAGGCTTAAGTGCTTTAACATACCCAGGATTGTAATCATAATCATACGCAGGATCACAAGCCATGTAGCAGCAACAAAGCCACACGTAAGTAAGCAAACACAATTTTATAGACACTCTCATACTCATAAATATAAACTATAAAAAGAAAAAAGCCCACCGAAAATTTTAACGGTAGACTTTTTACAATCGCAACTCAAGCGATTTCAAGGTTGCATTAAATATTACTTTTCAGTTTCTTCACGAATAACTTCATAGAACATATCCGCCGCCTTTGCACGAATATCTTCTTCAAGCGCATCAATATCGCGAGCCTTCGAATTAAAACTTGCAATCAACTTGTTATTGGAAGTTCGATAAAGTTCAACAGAGATTGTCAAATTTTTGCCAAACGTTCCGATTCTCGCCTGCGAGACATAATCGGCACTGATATTTTTTCCAGTTTCAACAATGCAAGACCCTTCGCACTCCTCAAGAGATTTATCCGGCGGGAGCATTTCAATAATGTTCTCACGGGTCATAATGGTAACATTCAGTTTCGAATACAAAGCCCTAACCGCTTCTTCTCTCAACACGTTTGTTATAAACTGGGCTTCATTATATTTAAGGACACCACCAGAAGCCGATTCAAGAACGGCAACAAAAATCGGACGAGTTGATATTTTCTTTTTTGGCTGCGGTGTTACAGTCTGCTCAATTTTTTTGTTTGCACTTTTTTCAGACTTAACGTTACTGGCAACATCAGCAGGTTCGCCCCAAGGATCAACCGTCGGTTTTGTATCATCAAACGTTGGGGCCGGGCAATAGGTTGGCTCATAAGAATAATATGTATAATAACCACCAATAGCATCTACAAGAACAAACGGCCAGAACATAATATCCAATGCCAACATACCGCCTCTAAATCGCGATGCATAGCACTGGGCCAATTTAGGATTGCTCACCCGCAAAAAATTATACTCGGATTTCGTAAGATTCGGTGAGCTTACGGAAAAGACCATTGCGCAAGATTCGAAAATCGAACAACTTATAAACAGCACAACAATTGTGATGAAACTTTTCAAAAATCTACGCAAAATTTTCTTCTCCTGTTAGCGTCAAAAAAGAACACACTTCGTAAAATAAAAAAAGTTCCCCTTTGCTTAACACAAAGAGGAACAAATCCTACCAATTACAAGCAATGAGCTCTCAAATCTTCGTCGCTCAAGGTGCTGAGGTATGCAGGCGGAACGTCGAGAACAGTCTTGCAACCGATCTGGCCGTTAGCCTTCATACGCAGCGCTGCGCGGGCGTAAGCCACAAGAACGCTCGTCGTGAATTCCGGGTTGGAATCGAGCTTGAGGCTGTATTCGATCACGTGCGTGTGTTCCTTGTTCATGCCGGTCTTGCCGGTACGGATCACGAAACCACCGTGAGCGAGGCCGCTGTGGTTCTTGTTGAATTCTTCTTCGCTGATGAAGTTGACCGTGGTGTCGTATTCATCGAAGTAGTTAGGCATCGTCTTGATGGCATTTTCGATGTAAGCCTTGTCAGCACCTTCTTCGGCAACCACGTAAACGAGACGGGTGTGCTTCTGGCGAGTGGTGAGTTCCGGCATGGAACCGCTACGCACGGCTTCGAGAGCAGATTCCACCGGGCAGGTGTACTGCTTAGCATTCTTCACACCCTTGATGCGGCGGACAGCGTCGCTGTGGCCCTGAGAAACGCCCTTGCCCCAGAACGTGTAGTCCTTGCCTTCCGGAAGGATAGACTGAGCATACACGCGGTTCAAGCTGAACATACCCGGGTCCCAACCGACGGAGATCATAGCAATCTTGTTTGCACCCTTGGCAGCAGCGTCAACAGCAGCGAAGTGCTGCGGGATCTTGGCGTGCGTGTCGAAGGAGTCGATCACGTTGAACATAGAAGCATACTTCGGGGTGAGCACCGGCAGGTCCGTAGCAGAGCCACCGCAAATGATGAGCACGTCAACCTTGTCCTTCCATGCTTCCATTTCAGAGACGTTCAACACCGGAACGCCAGCCGTCTGGATCTTGACCGTCGACGGATCGCGACGAGTGAAAACAGCGACGAGTTCCATATCCGGAGCCTGCTTCACAGCGCATTCCACACCGCGACCGAGGTTACCGTAACCGAGAATAGCAATCTTTGCCATAAAATAATCCTTGTTAAAAATTTTTGCGTGGAAAATATAGGAAAGTAGGAAGTATGAAGTAGACTGTAAACAGTGAAATTCATGTAAAATTAGTAGGTAAAAAAAAGCGCACCCGAGCCGGGTGCGTTCTCCAATTTTCGTGTTAGAAAGTCCGCGCATTTCGTACAGCAATGCAGCAATTTTCATGCAACAATGCCGCGCGGCCTACAAACAATTAGTCGAGCGTGTGGACCAAGAGACCGTCGCGGAGCTTCGGTTCAAACCAAGTGCTCTTCGGCGGCATGATTTCGCCAGCGTCGGCAATGCTCATGAGCTGATCGAGCGTGGTCGGGTACATTGCAAATGCGCAAGCGCATTCACCGCTATCGACGCGCTTTACAAGTTCGCCGAGACCACGGATACCACCGACAAAGTCGATGCGCTTGGAAGTACGCGGATCGTCAATATCGAAGAGCGGCTTCAAGATAAGCTTCTGGAGGAGAGCCACATCGAGGCTGTCGACCGGGCCAAGGTTCTTGAGGAACTTGTCCTTGAACGTGCAAGCATACCACTTGCCGCCCATGTAGAAGTTCACCTGATTCTGCTTGCTCGGGCTCTGCATGCTCGGCAATTCTTCGATGTCGAACACAAGCTTCATTTCTTCCATGAGCTGTTCCGGCGTGCGGCCGTTCAAGTCCTTAAGCACGCGATTGTAGTCCAAAATCTTGAGCTGAGTGCTCGGGAAGAGGATAGCGAGGTAACGGTTGTATTCTTCGTTGCCCGTGTTCTTCGGATTCTGTTCGGCGCGGTAGCTGGCAGCGCGAGCACCAGCAGCACTGCGGTGGTGACCGTCAGCAATGTAGCTTACCGGAATTTCTTCGAAGGACTTGCGGATAGCTTCGATTTCAGCATCATCGTCGATGACCCAAACCGTGTGGCCAAAGCCGTCGCCCTTGCTCACGAAGTCGTAAACAGGCTTGCGCTTGGTCACTGCACCGAAGATATCGAACTGGCCGTTGTCGCGGTAAGTGAGGAACACCGGACCCGTATTGGCGTTCGTGGCGAGCACATGGCGCAAACGGTCTTCTTCCTTGTCAGCGCGGGTAAGTTCGTGCTTCTTGATGGTGCCGTTGAAGTAGTCGGCAGCCGGAACGCAGCACACAAGACCGTACTGTTCGCGACCGTTCATCGTCTGGCGATAAACGTAGAGGCACGGCTTCGGGTCGAAAGCGATCACGCCGTCTTCGATCATCTTGTCGAGATTTTCACGAGCGTGGGCATAAACCTTCGGATCGTAAGCATCGACAGAATCCGGAAGTTCAAGTTCGGCACGTGTCACGCGCAAGTAGGAGTGCGGAAGGCCCTCAGCCATAGCCTTGGCTTCGGCGCGATTCATCACGTCGTAAGGGAGCGCAGAGATAGTCTCAGCTTCAGCCGGGTTCACCGGACGCAAAGCCTTGAACGGATAAATGTGCATCATAGGTTTCTTTCCTTTGTGTGCTTCTTTGATTAAAACTTCATCTTCGGCAATCAAGTTATGGATATAACCCGTCTTTGCCGCAATCCATTTTTTCTTCCTGTAACTTACGATGAAATAAGCTAGAAAAAAGAAGATGGCGCCGCCAATAGCCGCGACAATTGTAATGCCAATCATGAACGCCAACAGGTGGTCTGCAGCATCATTCCACAAATGTCCAATCACTGTCGTAAAATTCTTGAACGAAAGCCCCTGGAATTCTTCAAGAAAATCAAACTTAATCGCCTCGGGATGGACAATCTTGCACCCGAGCATATAACCCGTCGGGTAGAAAAATCCGAACTGAGTCAGCGGGTTTGCCACAAACGACGAGACAATCCCCGGCACCTTCGGAAGACGGAACAAGGCACAGAACGCAACCGTCAAAATAATGGCGACACCAATCGTCGGCCAAATGCCAATAAAGACACCCGCCGCGACAGACCATGCTACCTGAATCGCATCTTGCCTGCGAGGGAACATCCTGTTATAGTAGATGCGGCTCAATCGCTTGTATTTGGGTTCTGTCGTCCTCTTTCTTTTTACCATATCACCTCTTAAATAACCGAGCCAAAGATAGTAAATATAGACGAGAGACTAAAGACTAGAGACGAGAGTAAAGCCTTTGTTCTACAAAAGGGGGAAGACTCCCCCTGATTGCAGCCCCGGCTAATCCTTCAGACAACGCACAGAAAACCCGTTGTTCGGGTGGTCGTAGCTCAGGGTCGCATAATCGCTACCGTAGCTCAAGTACATGCGGTAGGCGACGTTGGCAGCGAGCTGCGAGGCACTCCAGAATCCGGCGTAGCCACCATCGTTTAAGAATTCGACGTTGTCGCCATCGACTTTCCTGCTGCCGACAGGAAGCGCAGAAAAGCCATACGCATCTGTTCCATTACCACGATTATACCAACCAGTCTGCGACTTGAGGAACTTGCCAGCAGTTGATTCTTCACCCACTGCTGTAAACAAAGTGTTCCATTCAGCACGCGTCGGCAGGTGCCAGCCTTCAGGGCAAATACCCTGAACTAAGATCGTTGTGCCGCGCAAAGCGAGGCCGCATTCCTTGCCATAACCGCAGTCCTGTGGGTTGTCGGCATCAGTTGCAAGTTTCACCGAATCAATGGCCGCCGCCCAAGAATAAAGACGCCCCGCCACGGCACAGTTTTTAGGTTCATCATTGTAGCACCAGGACCAATCATATTTAGTATCGCCAGAACCACCCTGCCCTGGATCAAAGTTCAAGTTTTCGGCCATCCAGGTCTGGTCACCTATCTTTACGGTCTTGTAGGTTTGTCCGTCGCGGGAGTCAATCATGGTGCCATAGGCAATATCCGGATTGAAGCGACATTCTTTAGGAACATTCCAACTCCAGCCCGTTTCGCCTTCCAAAAGAGCCGAACAGTTCAATTCTACTGATGAACTGCTAGAAGGCTCTTTTTCACTGGAACTACAGGATCCTATCGTTCCTTCGGAACTCCAGGATGACGACGAAAGGGCGCTGCTGGATTCTTCGAGGCTATCGCCATTCAGAATGACGCTGGACGATGATTCAACTTTTGGGCTACTAGAAGAACTCTGAATATCTTCGGAATCAGATAATCCATTGTCACTTGGAGCGCTAGTACCGCCACAAGCCGCAAGCAAGAGCGCACTAGAGATTGCAGCAACAGCAACGCTTCCTCGCAACGACTTTTTTCCATCACACAAAGTTTTCATCAACGACATAGGCTCCCCTTATGCAAAAGATCTTTTCTTTCAAATATAATTTATTTGATTCTATTAGAGTAGCCTTGTTCCGGTGTCATCAGCATCCGTTAAATTTCTAAATTTCATTCCATGAAACACTTGATTTCGAAAGAAGGCTTTGAAAAATTCAAGGCAGAATGGGAACATCTCAAATACGTTGAACGCCCGGCAATGATCAACCAGGTGCAAGCCGCCGCTGCCGAAGGCGACCGCAGCGAAAACGCCGCCTACACGTACGGGCGTATGCGCGTGCGCGAAATTGACCGCCGCTTGCGTGAACTCGACCGCATTTTGGATGGCGCACAGATTGTCGAAAACGCCGCCACCAAGGACGGTTCCATCCGCTTTGGCGCCACAGTCAAGATGATTGACAAGAAGACCAAGCGCGAAAAGGTTTACAGCATCGTCGGAGACAAGGAAATCGACCCGCTCCAGGGCCGCATCAGCATGAAGTCCCCCATCGGCGAAGCCCTGCAAGGCAAAAAAGCCGGCGACACCGTCGAAGTCCAAGCCCCCCGCGGAAAGATCGTTTACGAGATATTAGAGGTTAGTTACTAGTTATTAGTCATTGGTCAATAGTTTAAGTTAGGCACCAAAGGTGCGTTTTCTAATCCAAAACAAATAGCGATTGACCATAATCTAAATATTTAAGCCAGCTAATTTTCAAAATAATTCAACTAAAGACTATTGACTAACAACCAATGACCAACTTCATCGATACTCATTGTCATATTGATTCTTACGAGCGCCATGCGGGCGAATCCTTTGACGCACTTTTAGAGCGTTTCCAAACTGCCAGTTTCACAACCGAACGCAGTTCCGCTAAAGAAAAAGCGGCCGCATCCAAAATAGCACAGCCAGAAGCATTCATTCACGTTGCCTGCGACCCAGCAGACTTCGACCGCGCCCGCGAACTCAGCGAAAAATATCCATTCGTCTACACCGCTTACGGCATCCATCCCGAATACGTCGAAACAGAGACCACCGAAGACGAAGCACGAATGATGGAATTTTTGCAGCACCCCAAATGTGTTGCCTGCGGAGAATTCGGTCTCGATTACCATTACGGCGCCGAGACAAAGGCCGCACAAGTCAAACTCTTTGAACGCCATTTGCAACTTGGTATCGAAAGCGGCAAGCCTCTAGTACTCCACCTCCGCGAAGCCGATGAAGACGCCCTCGCCGTGCTCCACACCGCGAGCCTCCACAACCGCAACGTTCACGTTCATTGCTTTACAGGCACGCCCGAATTCGTCGAACAGCTCCTTCAGCTAGACGCAAACATCTTCGTCGGATTCACGGGAATCGTCACGTTCAACAACGCGCAAAATGTCCGAGACGCAGCAGCGCTCGTACCGCTCGACCAGATGCTTTTGGAGACCGACGCCCCTTACATGGCGCCCGTCCCCTTCCGCGGCAAGCCCTGCCACTCCGGCTACATCCCCTTTATCGCCGACAAGCTCGCCGAAATAAAAAACGTGACGGTAGAAGAACTCTACCATCACAGTCGTGAAAACACGAAAAAATGCTATGGAATTTAAATAGCCTTTAACAAGAAGGCGATGCCGGCTCGGTGGCCGGCATGACATGATTAGCACTTAGGCCTTAACGCCTTTAGCTTCTGTTTCAGTTTCGAACGTCGAGCCCATAATCGGGGCATTGTAATGTTCATGCATATACTCTAGCGCCATATCCGTATTAAGCGGCTTACTAAAGTAAAATCCCTGAATCAAGTGGCATCCTTCACGATAAAGGAAGTCCAACTGTTCCTTGGTTTCAACACCTTCTGCAATGAGGTCCAAGTTCAAGGACTTTGCAATACCAATCACCATGCGAGCAAACGATGCATCTTCTTCGTTATCAGCCACATGATCCACAAAGTACTTGTCCATCTTGAGCGTATGCACCGGATAACGCTTCAAGTACGAAAGTGAACTGTAACCCGTTCCAAAGTCGTCAATCGAAATCTGGATGCCCATATTCGAAAGGGCTCGCATAATTTCAATCGTCTTGTCCGCTTCGCACATCGCCGTATATTCAGTAATTTCAAGCTTCAAGTTGCGCGGATTCAAGTTCGTCTCCGTCAGCACACGGCGCACATCATCAACCATGGAGTCCATCGAGAACTGCTTTGCCGAGAAGTTCACCGCCACTTGAATATCCTTGAATCCCATATCGACCCATTGCTTTGTCTGGCGGCAAGCCATGCGCAAAATAAGGGCACCCATCGGCACAATAAGGCCTGTTTCTTCGGCAATCGGGATAAATTCAGCAGGAGAAATAATACCACGTTCGGACTGGTTCCAACGCACAAGGGCTTCGAATCCCACGATCCTGTTACCCGCCTGAATATCAACAATCGGCTGGTACATAAGAACAAATTCTTGAGCCTGAATAGCTCTGCGAATTTCGAATTCGAGCTTATAAAGCTTCATCGCCTTTTCGCGAATACCACCGCTAAAGAACTGGATTCCGCCGTGGTTAATGCCTTTCTTCATATCGCGAAGGCTTGCATTTGCATTAGCGAGGATATCTTCGACACAATCAACATCCTGATTTATAACGATTGACATCGAAACGCTAATATAAAGATCCTTGCCTTCCAAAAGAATTGGAGACTTTACTTTATTATGAATATTACGAACAAGAGGTATCAAATCGTCATTCGGGTCGCGGCTCTGGATATTGTGCAAGATAACCGCAAAAACGTCCGGTCCAATACGTGCAACGCAATCATCCGGGCGTGCAATAGATTTTAGGCGATCTGCAATCGTACGGAGCACATTATCGCCAATATTGATGGAATAAGATGCATTGATGGCACCAAAGCTATCGATATCCAAAAGCGCAACTGCAAAAACATAGTCCGGACGCTTGGCCGCAATATCGACATCCATCTTTAACTTTTCAAGGAAATACTTGCGGTTGAAAACGCCAGTAAGCGCATCTTGGTACACGTAATTATAACGTTCGCGTTCTGCAGACTTGCTATCCACGGCTTCCTTCAAAGAACCAATAACGCGAATCGGGCGACCCAAGTCACTGCACTGGACACGTCCGCTAATCACAAGTTTTGCATTTTTCTTAGATGCATCAAGCAAAGTCAAATTGCAAGAGAATGTTCCAGAGTTCTGTAAAGCGGCATTCAGCTGTTCGCGGAAAGCGTTCCAATCACTTTCAATCACGCGCTTCTTCAACGGTTCAAAAGAATCTTCGAGTGTCGTACTTTCGGAAGCAAGCAACTTTGCGATGCGATTCGACCAGTAGACCTTCCCCGACGCCACATCAAACGTCCAAAAACCATCCGACGACACATCAATCATCATCTGGAACATTTCATCTTTTTCAAGAAGATCCTTTTTAAGATCGCGAATCGGTTCCACAACCTTAGGTTCTGGAATATCGACATCATTTCGCATTTTGTTGCTATCTACTGGGAATTTGTAAAATAGGGCGACATACGCTAAAAAAACAATCGCCAAGAAGTATGGTATAAAATTATACGCGTGTTCAGCAAAATTCAGAATATCCGGGATAGATTCTGCAAACAGGAAACACGCCAACAACAGCGCAAAGCGCAATACCACATGTTCATCAAATAATCTCATGTCAACCCAATCTTTTATTTACACCTAAAATAAGTAGAATATTTACAAATAGAACAATGCGAAAGAATTTAGTAATGATTTGTTTACTCCAATTTCTAGTATTCCAAGTTGGAATAGGTAGTGTGTTAAACGACAAGGACACTTGCATAGCCAATATCGCAAGTGCCCCCAATTCCTGTATTTGAATATAGTCTAAAAAAAACAGAAAGTAAAAATTTTTTAGAAATTGATATTTTTGTGTTGTAAAAATCTAAATAAAATAACAACAAAATACGTTTAGAACCAATAACTACGCGGATTTGTGATTCACGTCACAAAATTTACATATGTAAAAAAGTTTCAGAGGCTCACCACTCCGAGACACTTTTTTTCACTTTTTAAAATTTCCACACTCTTTTTTCCGTCTGATTTCCAGTCGAAGCAATACCAGAACATAATCAAAGAAAAACTCAAGTGGAACACATTGTTTCGTAAATTTCAGTTTTCATTAAACTAATCGTTACATTTTTATTATAAAAAAATGTTCACATTGTAACAAGCAGAATGCCAAAAAAGATATAATCCATCCTTACCTTTTTTACAGAAAGCAACAGCCTGTTTCTTGATTTCACGATAGCGCGTTGGTATATTTGACTCCGTAATCGAACAAAGGAGAATCAATGACGACTCAAGATATTTTGAAGAATATTCGCGAAAAACACAACCTCACGCAAGATCAGATGGCAGAACGCATTCACGTGACTCGTCAGGCCGTTAGCCGCTGGGAAACCGGCGAAACGCAGCCGAACACCGAAATGCTCAAGGTTTTATCGAAGGAATTCAACGTTTCAATCAACACGTTGCTCGGTGCACCACGCCAGCTCTTTTGCCAATGCTGCGGTATGCCGCTCGGTGATGATGCGATGATTAGCCGCGAAACGGACGGCAGTTTCAACGAAGATTACTGCAAATGGTGCTATGATGGAGGCAAATTCGCTTACACCAGCAAAGATTCACTGCTCGATTTTCTACTATCGCACATGCCGAACCCCGAAAACACACCCGATGCAGAACGCCGAAAATTCTTCGATTCGCACCTTTCGCAACTGAAGCATTGGAGATAATTACAGTTTCTTTTTTGCTCAAGCCATCTCATTTTGAGATGGTTTTGTTATATTAAGGACATGGAATGGAACGAAGAACAGCTTAAAAAACCGCGTTTAATTGATATCCCCATCGCCCACGACCAACGTGGCAACTTGAGCGTTGTCGAAGGCGGCGAGCTGATTCCTTTTGATATCAAGCGGTTGTATTACCTGTACGACGTTCCGGGGGGAACAACCCGCGGGGGCCACGCCCACCGTAAACTCCGCCAGCTAATAATTGCCGCAAGTGGCAGTTTTGACGTGATTCTAGACGATGGCAAGACGCGTTCCAAGTATTCGCTAAATCGTTCATACCACGGACTTTACATTCCAACAATGCACTGGCGCGAAATCGAGAATTTCTCTTCGGGTGCAGTTTGCATGGTACTCGCTTCCGAGCACTACGACAAATCCGATTACATCTATGAGTATGAGGATTTTGTGAAAGAAGCTACTTCTCGTATCTAGCGTTCACGCAAGCGGTTGCGCCGAAAGATTCCTTGTAATGGAGCAAATCTTCGTTCAAGAAGTTTCCTCCATTTTCGGTCGAAATACCCCATGAAAAATGTTCAAAGCCTTCTTCAGCCGCTTCGCGCAAAGCAAAGAGGTTCATGGGCGTGGTATGATGGAACTCGCTGAAACTTTCATCCGGTGAAATGTATTGATCATGCAAGACATGAGTTCTATCGAAAATGAATTGCATCATGCCGCAAACATAACGGCCTTTGAAGAACAAGCCTCTAAAGCGCAAATTTTGCGGAATTCGCTTTTTAAGGTCAATGAGTTCTTCAGCGGAATGCACCGGTTTGGTATTATGCTTTTCTTTTGAAATCACAAGGAACTTGTGGAACGTCCTTATGTCTTCGTCACTTTCGATAGCGCGATATTCCCACTTTTCAGATTCCGGGAGCGCATCGATAAACTTTTGCGCGTAATTCCAAAGACGTCTTTGGTTGCGGTTGCAATTTTCAAACGGATCGACACCTTTCGAAAGCGAAGTTTGGCTACTGAGCTCTGTATGGCGCGTGTAGCCTAAATGTTCCAAAACGTATTCGAGCAAGTCCGGGCTTTCTTCGGCAAAAAGCGGCGGCGTTATCTTTAACGTGACGTGCTTAAAATTGGCCGTTAGGTACTGATCCGCTTCTTGAAGGATTTCAAAAAGCCTCGCGCCCGTGTAATACGATTTTGAAATAATGGGGCCGCCAAATGTCGAGCCCGCATGCGAAACAAACGTGCCGTCCTTGACAACGCCCGGAAAATACGCAACTATAGTTCCACTTTTTTGAAGTGCAAAACTGGCATCGTCAAAACGGCCAGCGGGATGATAGTTCAAAAAACGCCTTGTCTGCAAAAAGGTGCCATTCACCGATTCCGATTCCACGAAATGGTCAAATCGCTGGTCTAGTTCAGGGCTATAAGGCAAAATTTCGTACATATCACCTCCGGCGTAGTACTACTTGGACTTCTTAGAGTTTTCAGCTTTCGGCGCATCAGCCTGTTCTGCATTCTGCGCGGCCTGCTTTGCAGCCTTTTCAGCAGCATGTTCCAAGCGAGCGGGCTTGCCTGCCAAATTGCGGAGCAAGCCGAACAATGCAGAAAGTTCGTTACGCGTCGGGTGCAAGCGCTGCAAGAGCGTGTTGAGGAAGCTATCGCGCCAAGCCTGATCATGATACTGGCCCGTGAGATAGCGGTCGAGGAACTTCTTGAAGCCGTCAATCTGCTGAATGGTTGCAGGACCCGTTTCGGCAACGCCTCGCGTTGTGCGCTTCGCGCGGCCCTCGCCGTTCGCGAGTGCCCCGGAACGGCAAAGCTCGTACAAGCTAATCGAGACCGCCTGTCCAAGATTCAAACTCATGAGTCCCGGCACCGGAATTTCGCACTGGTACGTGCAAGCATTCACTTCTTCAAGCGCAAGCCCGCAAGATTCACGACCGAACACGAGTGCAATCGTTCCATCTTCCGGAAGCATATCAGACAAGTTCTGCACCATCGTATGCTTGATGGAGCTTGCAAAAATGCGGCGGCTATAAGCAACAGCGCAAGAGCAATCGCCAATGGCATCTTCGAACTTGTGGACTACTTTTGCGTTATCCAGAATATCATGGCTATTGGCGGCCGTATGGTAAGATTTGTCCAAGACTTTGTCGCGCTTCGGATAGACAATATAAAGTTCCGGCAATGCATAGCAATGCATGGCTCGTGCGACAAAACCCACATTGTGCGGGTGTTCCGGTTCAACAAGTACTACTCTAAATTTACGCATATTAGTTATTAGTCATTAGTTATTGGTCATTGGTTATATTTTGTTTGAGCTTTGTAAGCATTTTGCCTATTGAATGAATTTTTTCAAGCAGCTCACTTAATTCGTCAACAATATAACCTAGCTTCTTAGATATAATCATTTGAGTCTCTAATTCCGCCAAAGATCCTTGAGCAATTGATAAAAAATGAGCAAATTGCTGGTGATACTTTCTAGCTTGACCCTCAGCTATATTACTAGGTACAGAAACAGCACATCGTCTTATCTGTGAAACTAGTCCATACATTTCTTCTTTAGGAAATGATTTTGTCAATGAATAAACATCTACTGTTAATTCAATAGCCTTTTGCCAAACAAGTAAATTTTTAAAGTTGCTCATAAAACTATTTCCTTGCAATTATCTATTGACCAATGACTATTGACCACTGACTACCCACTTAAATCCTTTTCCGCGGATTTCGTTTTCGATGGTCTCGCCAGGTTGAATTTCGGCACCTTTAAAAATCACAGAATGAGCGATTTTCACACCGTCTGGAATTACAACTCCAGGTTCCACAACCGCTTCATTCTTGTCGCGGCCACATTCCGCCAAGCGCGCTTCCACAGCAGCCATGAGACCTTCGGGCGAACCCATATCAATCCACGTAGCATGCAACTGCGACATGTCGACAAACGGCGCACGGCCTGCAGCAATTTCCTGTTTCCAAAATTCACGGATATCGAACTCGCCATCGCGAATCCGAGACAAAGCCTCATCGCTATACCACGAAATTCCAGAGAATGTCGCTGCCGTTCCTGTATCGGCACCGAAACGCCCGGCAACGCCTGCAAGGCAACCATCAGCACCCACGCGGAACGTATTCACCTTCGGAAAATCGACCGCCAGGAGCGCCGCCTCACAGTGGTTCGAGCCATCAGCCTTCCCCGCCTCGTATGCAGCTCGTGCATTCCGCACAAACGCACCCAAGTCAAAATTGCAGTACGCGTCGCCATTCATAATCAAGAGACCACCGCGATACCCCGCCGCATAAATCCGGCGCAACGGGCCTGCAGTCCCGAGGATTTCTGGCGTTTCGACCCAGACTTTTTCGAAGCCAAGGCGTTCGCCTTCACTTACAATCTGGTCGGCCAGATAATGCGCATTCGCGTGCAAGCGAACATCGCCAAGCGACTTCGCCCGCTCCATCTGGATTTCGAGAATGCTCTTGTCATAAACGCGAACCAACGGCTTCGGGATTTCCGACGTCAAAGGTCTCAGCCTTGTGCCAAGCCCCGCCGCTAAAATCAACACATTCAATTTATCATCAGCTCGCGTCATAACACAGCCTTAATTAGACCATTGCAGCGCTAAAGGAGGCGTTGCAGATAAGCGTTTCGCCCTGCCAGATTTCGCCAGTGTACTTGTAGATGCCATGACGAGCCATCACAAGCGTAGCCTTGAGCGTCAAGTCCTGCGGCGGAATCACCGGAGCGCGGAAACGGCAGTTTTCGACACCCATGAATGCCGGGCGCTTGCCTTCGACATCGGCCTTCTTCGCGATCATCGTCAAAAGCGTTGCAGCCTGAGCCATGGATTCAATCTGAATCACGCCCGGAAGCACCGGATTGTTCGGGAAATGTCCATCAAAGAACTTTTCCTTGCCCGTCACGTGCCAAACAGCAACGATAGACGATTGGTCACCTTCGGTGATTTCCTGAATTTCGTCCACGAAAGCAAACGGAGCCTTCTGAGGGAGGAGGGCATGTACTTGTTCTTCATTGTAAAGCATAGGGCAATACCTTTTCTAAGATTGTTCTGTGGCTCAAATGACCACCGTTAATGATTTCCAGACGAACTTTCGGGAGTGCGGGTTTTGCAAAGCAAAGGTCTCCCAACAAGTCGAGGATTTTATGACGAGCAGGTTCTTCGGCAACTCTAAACGAGGCATTCGCCGCCGCAGAATCGTCGAGCAAGAGCCCACAGGATTCATCCACCCCGCCAAGCAACCCTGCTTTGCGGGCTTCGTCAAATTCGTTTTTTAAAATAAAAGTTCTCGCAGCAAAGACATTGTACAAATGCTCTGCTGAATAAATCGAAACGCTTGCCGCAGACGTAAAATTGCACACGCCATCGTTACGCTCTAAAACGTATTCCACTTCGAACGTTTCGCTCGGTGTAATTTTCACGGAACCGTAAGGTTTGGAATCATGGCGATCCGTGCGGAACAAATCCCATTCAGCATGCACCGGAGCATCGTAAAACGCAAGTTCTTCGGGAACGCCCACATTTCGGCGGAGCGCCAAAAAGAACGGAAGCGCACTACCATCCATCAAAGGAATTTCTGCCGCAAAACCGTTGTCACTTTTTTCATTGCAAGAGACATCCACCACAAAGCGGCGAGACGGCCACATCAAAAAAACAGGTGCAAGGTGTTCCG
Organism: Fibrobacter sp. UWB11; assembly: GCF_900143015.1. NCBI lineage: Bacteria > Pseudomonadati > Fibrobacterota > Fibrobacteria > Fibrobacterales > Fibrobacteraceae > Fibrobacter > Fibrobacter sp. UWB11. The sequence continues at coordinate 1,489,293 of NZ_FSRT01000001.1, forward strand.
GAGACGCAAGTTTCAACGCATTTGTACTTTCGCCCGATTCATAAATTGCGGTACGGGCCACGCTGAACTTCAAATCAGCAAAGCACTTCACGCAATCGGTACTGTAAAAAGGATGACCGCCCACGCGCCATTCGACGCGAGGCTCCAGTTGCGGATTGTACTCCTGGACTTCAATTTTTACGTTCGCCTTGCCGTAAGACAGAGACGCAGAATTAAATTCGCATTCATGCGAAAATTTACGAGAATCTTTTTTCATTTAGATAACGGGAATTTATAAAATTATTTCTTCCCCATCATTCGGAGTTTCACGACAGAGCGGCGCCACACATCGATTTCTTCGGCCGGGTAGCCAGCGTAAACCTTGCCCGCCTTGAGGCTCTTGGTCACACCAGCCTTGGCTGCAACTTTCACGCCCTTTCCAATCGTCAGATGCCCTGCCGACTGCACGCCGCCAGCAAACTCCACATCATCTTCCATCACAACAGAACCAGCCACTCCAGACTGCGAAGCCATCATGATATTGTTACCGAGACGGCAGTTATGCGCCACTTGCACGAACGTATCAAAATGGCAATCATCACCAATTACTGTTGGCGAAATAAAACCAGCAGCAACAACATCGTTTGCACTGAAGCTACAGCGGTTTCCGATGCGGACCCCCGCCAAGTGCGGAACCATACGACGTTTACCTTGATACTCGTAAAATCCAAAACCGCGAGGTCCCACGACAACGCCTGCCTGGAACACGCAATCTTCGCCAATCGTCACGCGCGGATAGACGGTCACATTCGCTTCAAGAACCGTGCCTGCACCAATCGTAGCGCCATTCATCACAACACAATTCGGGCCAATAACAGCGTTCTCGCCCACCACGCCCTCGATTACCGCCGAAGCATGAACCTGCGCAGACGCCGCAATTTTTCTCGGTTCAAATGTTTCACGACGTTCAACAAATTCTTTCATGAACGTCACCATTGCATGGTACGGATTTTCGACCGGGCATACAAAATGCACATTCGGCAAGAGCTCCGAACGACCATTCACGCAATACTTTTCGTATAAATTCGGGACAAATAACAGTCCCGCCGTAACGCCCGCAAAAGCGCTTGCACTTACGCCACCAGCATTCCCTGCAAGCCCCGTTTCCGTCTTGGCATCGCCAGTCCAGAACGAGACATCATGCGGCCCCGCTTGGTCGAGCGAAGAAAAACCAGTCAGTTCAAAATTCAAAGAGCCCTCATCCGAAGGCTTCTTTAAGTTCATTTGTTCAAAAACTTCCGATAGTTTTACCGAAAGCATCATTCCTCCAACGAAAGCATGCGTACTTGAGTGGCAAAGTCAATCTTTACACGACTGCCAACTTTACCGCTCAAATCTTCTCCATCGAGCTGGATATACTCATTGTCAGCTAGATCAAGAGTCAATGAACGCACTTTGCGAGACTTGAGCAAATACTTTTTCAAAAAGTAGCCCAAAACAGGGACGCCGCCCATTGCAATTGCAAGCAAGAAATTCAACATATTCGGCACACAGACAACTTCTAGATAACCGTCGGCCATGTCCGATTTAAAAAATGGATTTGCGCCACTGGCAAAGCTCGGGATATTCCCGACAATGACCGTTTTATGGCCCGTCAAGTCCATATTTTCAACAAATTCAGAATCGCGGTCAATCATTGAAATGCGGCCGCTCTTTAAATAATAAGCTCTATCAGCAAAGAATCGCTTGACGTAATGCAATTTATTTGCAACAACAGAATTCGAAGAAATCACACCCGTTGCACGGTCATGATTAAAATCATGTGCAATACGCGCATCAATGCCTGCCGAGAAATAATTTGCAAGCGCATACTTGCCGTTCACCATCCAAATATCGAACGGTCTCGACTTGGCAAGCAAAAGCCTACGAACCAGATACAAAAGTCCTCTGTCTACAAAAAGCTTGTACAGTCCAAGCACGCGAGCAAGATCGTTCCCTGTGCCAAGCGGGATAAGTCCTATCTGCACTCGACTTGCATATTCAGACGAAAGCATAATCGAAAACACCGACGAAACCGTTCCGTCGCCACCAACAGCAATAAGTGTTTCCGTCGAAGCAAGGGCATTCAGGATTTGTTCATCCATCCCTTCTTTACGTGTAAATTCAGCCTTCCAATCGTCGGATTTAAAATCCATCGACTCCATAATTTCAGGAAGGAACTTATGGATAACCTTTCCTTGTCCACCTCCACTCACCGGATTAATCAGGAAAAAGAACTTATACATCTTTTAAAAGTTCATCCTTTGCGTCCAAGTAGTGTTCCACGCCAATCTTTACGTTTTTGAGTTCGTCTGTCGTCAACGTTCTGACAACATGCGCTGGAGCGCCCATTACAAGCGACCCTTCCGGGAATTCCTTACCATGCGTTACAAGAGCCCCTGCTCCGATAATACAATTCTTTTTGATATGCGATCCATCCATGAGAATGGCCCCCATGCCAATGAGAACGTTATCCTCAATCGTGCATCCGTGAAGCACCGCACCATGGCCAACAGTCACCTCGTCGCCAATGCTCACGCCAACACCCGTGGACACGTGGATACACACATTATCCTGAATGTTTGTACGCTTACCAATTTTTATTTCAGCAAGGTCCGCACGAATGACAGCATTGTAAAATACCGACGAATCATCGCCGACTTTCACATCGCCAACCAAGCAAGCGCCTTCGGCCAAAAAGACCCGTTCACCCACCTGGGGGACTTTGCCTTTATATTTAATTAAGGAACCCATAGTTCCAATTTATAAAAATACATGCACAAAAGAAATCAATAGACTTTTAAAAAAGCTTTGTTTTTTACCGCCCAAAAATCGACATTTTAAACAATAAGTTCTATCTTATTGAGTATGAACGAAATACAAGAAATGGACATTGAAAGAATTTTCGAAGCGCAAGGCCAAAATCGCTGGAAAATTGCGCAAACGACAGCCAAGGAGCGCATAAAAAAGTTAAAAAAGCTCCGCGCCGCCGTAATCCAAAGGCAAGTCTACTTTTACAATGCCGTTTGGTTGGACTTTCACAAGCCCAAATTCGAGGCGTGGCTTAGTGAAGTATTCCCCATCATCGAAGAAATTGATTACAACATTAGCCATTTGAAGCGCTGGATGAAAGACAAAAAGGCAAGCCGCGTGTTCTTTTTGCCGACATCTAAAAGTGTTCTCCATTACGAGCCCAAGGGACGCGTGCTCATTTTTTCGCCGTGGAACTATCCGTATCTGTTACTTGTAAACCCGATTATTTCTGCCATTGCAGCTGGCAATGTCATTATGGCAAAGCCTTCTCGCAAGACTCCGCATGTAAGCGCATTTTTAGCGAAACTTTTTGCAGATACATTTCCCGAAAACGAAATTGCCATCATCGAAGGCAACGGTTCTGAAATTGGTGATAAACTACTAGCACTTCCTTTCGACCATATTTTCTTTACCGGAAGTCCAAACGTTGGCGCACACATTGCAGAAATGGCCGCCAAGAATCACGCAAGCATTACGCTGGAACTCGGTGGAAAGTCTCCTGCAATTATACTCCCGAAAGCAAACATCAAGCGACATATCAAGCAGATTGCTTGGGGTAAAACGCTGAACGCAGGCCAAACATGCATAGCACCGGATTACGCACTTTGTCCGCAAGATAAAGTGCATGAACTTGCAGAAGCTTTTGCAAGTGAAATCAAGCGCATGTTCGGAGATACCGATGCAAAGCGCCACGAATGTAAAGACTTTGTCCACATCGTCGACAGGCGTGCAACAGAACGCCATGCAGCACTCATTAAAGACGCCATAGCTAAAGGTGCAACGCAAGTCATCGGAGGCGTAAGCGATATTGAAAATTGTTACACACCTATTACGGTTCTCACAAATGTCACGCCCGACATGGAAATCATGAAAAGCGAGATTTTCGGACCGATACTCCCGATTGTGTCATACAACACTCTCGAAGAGGCTATCCAGTTTGTTCAAAGTCGCCCGAAACCGCTGGCGCTATACATTTTCGGTACAAACAAACGTGAAATCGACTATGTTTTAAGCCATACGACATCGGGCTCTTCGTGCGTCAACAATACGATTATTCAAATCGAGAATTTAGATGTACCTTTTGGTGGTGTCGGCATGAGCGGAACCGGCAATTACCACGGCTTTTACGGATTCAAGACGTTTAGCCACGAACGCAATATCATGCGACAGAAAGGCCTTGACGTCGTCACATTCTTCCATCCGCCTTATGGAAAAAACTTGGGCGATTTACATTCCAAGATTCAGGGACTCGCAGAGAAAGCTTTGCGATTCATCAAGTCAATGTAGCAAAGGTTTACCATGGCATCCATACTTTATAGATTCGCATGTCGAGCTTTTCAAAAAGTGTTTTTTGTAGGCGTCCATTTTATGCCTTGGCGCGAACCGCAAATCGTTCATGGCGCAGGGCGTTTACGCGAGCTCCCCAACCACCTCAAAGCTCACAATATAGGCAAAGTCCTTCTTGTCACGGACACAATTCTTGAGCAAACAGAGCATTTCCAAAACATCAAAAAGTATTTGGAAGAAGCAAATATTGGCTACGCCATTTACAACGGGACCATACCCAACCCGACTATAGACAACATCAAAGACGCCACGCGCATTTACAAGAAAAATAAATGCAAGGGACTAGTAGCTTTTGGCGGCGGTTCTGCAATTGATTGCGCAAAAGGTGTCGGTATTCACATTGCAAGGCCATGGACACCGATTTCATGGATGCGCGGGACATTACGCGTTTTACGCAAGATTCCGTACCTTGTAGCCATTCCCACAACTGCAGGCACCGGGAGCGAAGCAACTGTAGCCGCAGTCATTTCAAATCCGCAAACACACGAAAAGTATCCGATTAACGACTTTGTTCTGATTCCGCGCCTTGCGATTCTCGATGCAAACATCACGCTCGATTTACCGCCTCACCTGACAGCAACAACAGGCATGGACGCGCTCACGCACGCCATCGAAGCGTACATCGGCTACAGCAATTTTAACGGAAGCGCCGAAGCGGCCATTATTGCAGGCCGTCTCATCATCGAGAACATCCAGAATGCCTATACCAACGGGCACAACATCAAGGCAAGAGAAAACTTGCAAAAGGCTTCATACCTTGCAGGCTTCGCATTCACACGAGCCTATGTCGGTTACGTTCACGCCATTGCTCATAGCCTTGGCGGTATGTACCACACGCCGCATGGCCTTGCAAACGCAGTTATTTTACCGCATGTCCTAAAATACTATGGTGAAGCCGCCGAAAAACGCCTTGGATTTTTCGCGAAAGCGATTGGTGCCGTGCCCGCCGAAATAGACAATCACGAAGCATCAACACTGTTCATCACACAAATCCGCGAACTCAACCGTTCCATGAACATTCCAAAATTTTTGGACGTCATCCAAACCGAAGACATCCCGACTCTTGCGAAATCGGCCAGCAAAGAAGCAAATCCGCTTTACCCTGTACCTAAGATTTTAAATGCAAAGGAGCTCGAAGAGCTTTACCGCATTGTGAAAGGTAATCCATAACAAGAAATGCCCCGCATGGGGCGTTTCTTACTTCTTCACTTTCACGACACGCGCCTGCGGGTTCTGCTTGCCGAGCAAGTCGTAAGTATGGGAAGAGCGCAAGCTGCGGGACTGCACCGGACGTGGACGCATCACCCCAATTCCAGTCTTTCCGTCATCGGTCTTGAAGTTTTCGACGTGCGTAATGCCGTTGTTCACGTAATCGTCAAGGCCGTACGCATGACGCATGATGTTCAGGACGTCCTTGTCAAACACGGAGCCGTCCGGAGCAGACTGCCTGCGGATAATCGTCATGTTGTTTTCGCCTTCGTGACCGGTATCCCAAGCAATCGGCACGACCTTGTTTTGTTTTGCAAGTTTCATCACGGCTTCGTAATAAGCGAGGCGGCCCTTGCGGTGTTTCGCATAATTGTCACCCGTCAACACCCCCACGCGGTCATTCGCACCGAACTCGCCGATAATCACAGGCACGCCCTTATCGACAAAGTTCTTTTTCATCTTGCCGAACTGATCCTGAATCTGGGCGCTGGTGCACTTGTCGCCCATGGCACCTGCCCAAGCGTTGTAGCCGCAGTTATGCACGATATCCGCACCTGTCGCAAGGTCGTCGCCCCAGTAATACTGCGGATAGACTTGAGCGCCCCAATCTGCAATATCGTTCATGAGCGTGTAAGTATAAGGGTCATAAAAATGCACTTCGACCATCAGGCGGTTCGCGATTACATCCTTCGGGAGTTTGCTCACAGGCATCACTTCACTCGTGCGGTCGATGCTTGTCGAAGGGCCCTGAATCACGAGCGTACGGCTTGCGTTATTGCCGCCTGTCGCACGCACTGCATCCACGAACGTCTGATGATAAACCATCAAAATTTCAGTTTCGTGCTTGTAATTATCGTCTGTTGTCGCGGGCTCGTTTGCACTGGCGAAAAGCAAATTTTCGTTATAGTTTTTGAAGTGCGTTGCGATTTGCGTCCAATAAGATTTCTGCTTAGCGTTCACCTCATCCTTCTTGGCATCCTTCAAGTTTTCTTCGAGCCAGCCGCCATCCCAATGGATATTGAGAACCGTCACGAGCCCCGCGCGCATGCACATATCCACCACCGTCTGCACCGAATCCATCCAACTTTTGTTGATGACTCCGTTACTCGCATGGCTATCCCAAGCGCAAGGAATGCGAATCGTGCTGAAACCCGCCGCCTTGACCGAATCAATATACGCCTCGGTCGGGAACTTGTTGCCCCACCCCGTCGGATTCCCTGGAACTTCCATCGTGTTCCCGATGTTTATGCCAAAGCCCATCTTGGCAAACATTTCGTTTGCCGTCGGCAAATCTGCCGCGAAGGAATTTGACGCTAATGCAAAAGAGAACGCGCTGCAAAGAGCAGCAACGCGAATGTGCTGTTTCAACATAGTTAATCCTTTGGTTCTATGCCATTCGCGTTTTATCCCCAAACAACGAAAGACCATAACACCGAATTTAAATATATATCAATGATGGGCTAAATCGCAAAATGTAAGCAGAAAAGCATTGACGATTTGTCAAATGAGGTGTTAGCTAAGGCTCAAAGCAAGCCGGGATTTTGAGAGTCACGACTTGATTTAAAGATAAGTCTTCTTTGACGTACATAGCATGATATCGATCAAACAACGTGTATATTGTCGGAAATTTAATCGGCTTTTTAGTGAATAGCGGCTCTATTTTTATACATTCCAAATAATTAATTCCGCTCGTAGCAAAGTCCTTCGTAAATCGGATTTCATCACAATGTTCTTTGATGATGTCAGAATAGCCGGCAATCTCAACAGAATCATTTTCACTTTTCTCTCCCTTACATTCCATTCGGAAATATTCTCTAGAAAACGAAAGATGAACCTTTTCTGACTTGACAATTTCTTGTGCAACGACATAACTCCAAACATTCCGTGATTGTAATTCCGGAGGCAAATTATCAGAGAAATACATACAAGGAAGCGGATCCATAAGACGAGTTTGCACCGTTGGCGGCATCCAGGCATAATATAAAATGGACTTAACTTCTTCCAAAAAATCCTTATACTCGGAATGTTCCGTGTTCATCGAGACATTCGTAACGCGACCGCTATCGCCAAATGTAATCGTAGCATCAACAGAAAGATTAAAGCCATCTTTATAATATCGTTTGAGAGCTCGTTCAAGCCGCCAACCACAAGGCTTTTTTATACTCTGGATGAGTCCCGTTTCAAATTCACGCGGGCTCAAGGAGTCACCAAGATTTTTCCCTTCTTTAAGTTCGAATGTATCAACGTATATATCCACATTCAACACGGGTAGATTCGGGCGGGTATTGAATTCCGCCGTTTCACCCTCTGTAGAAATTTTTCGTTCCTTGAAAAACGCATAAACAGGATCCATTTTTTTCATTCTGCCGCTACCTTGTAACGAATATACAACGCCATCAAACACAGTATCCCCAGAATAAGGATTTTCATAGTAGAACAAATAATCAATCAGTTTCCCTTTTTGAAATAAGCTAACAGATAAATTCGCTTCATCTTCAGAAACATATCTGAGACTTCTATCATATTCAACATATTCTTCATCAAGCACAGTTGCCTTCGCAAATTTCTCGATTTCCTTCAAGCTATTCGTTGTGTAGGCCAAGCCCTGTGCATTATATACGACCATAGAATCTGCAAGCGCTAAAGATTCTTGCAAAAGTCGCGGTTTGCCAGGAATAAAATCTATAGAAACTTCATCGTGTTTCTGTTCGCAAGAGAGCAGAACACATGCAGCGAGGACGAGGAAAAAGAATTTGTAAAAACGATGCATAATCTATTTTTCTTCCACAAAGCAAGGCGGAATTTTGAGTTTTATAACCTGCGACAACGGAAAATTGCGAAAATTCACTGCGTATGACCGATCAAAACTATAATTAGTAAAAACAGGAATGATTTTATTTTTTAATCGTCGAAATCCCTTATTAAACTCATTACATTCATAATGATTCACACCACCTGTGGCAAGATCTTTCGTAAAAATGATTTCACTGCAAAGATCCTTTCGTACATTTGAATACCCCACAAACTCAACAGAATCTTTCGCGGATTGTCCATTCTGCTTACAGGCCATGCGGTATTTTCTTGAAAAGGATAAATGCAATTTCATTGATTTTATAATAAAATTGCCAACTCCGTCATTATCTATTTTGGGACTATCCCATACGTAATAAAGAGCGTCCTTAACATCTTCTAAAAAAGCTTTGTACTTAGGATGCTTTGTATTCATAATAACATTTACAACTTGCCCATTTTCGCCATACACAAGTTTTGCATCAACCGATAAATTAAAATCTTTTTTATAGTGCTTATAAAAGGCCTTTTTCAACAACCAAACGAAAGCCCCATCGAAATCCGGTCTTTTAAACTTGTAATAAAATTCTCCACCAATAACGTTACCATCTTTATGTTCAAAAGAATCAACAAAGACCTCTACATCTAATTTGGGGATATTCTTATCATTTGTAAATTCATTAAACTCATCCCCCAAGGAAACATGGCGTTCCTTAAGAAAAGTTTCCAAAGACAGAGAATCATTCAGAACCCCGATATTCTGTAAAAGAACAACATATTTTTTGTTCAGCTGTTTATACAGGCTCAAATGTTCTATAATTTTTCCTCTTTTATATAAGTTAATTACACAAATCGGTTCGGAGTCAGCAATTTTTCCTCTAATTTCATAAGTATCGTATGATTCATCCGTTTCTTTTTTGAACGATGATGCAACGGCAAAGTTTTCAATTTCTTTCGGATTGTTTGTCGCATAAGCCAATCCCTGCGCATTATAGACATCAATAGAATCCGAGATTGCCAAAGACTCGTGTAATCGCAGCGGTTTTCCAGGAATATATTTGATATTCTTTGCAATAGATTTCATATCGCACCAACCGCAATAAGACATGAGTGCGTATCCACGAGAAGCTTTCAGCATATTTCTCGTTGTATCGACCTGAATTCCGACGAAACCCGTATAAATTTTCAAAGGAATTTTCTTACCATAATAAATCCAATTAACGTCAACATCCGTCAACCCCATCGGGACATCATAATAATCAACGCCTTCATTCCAATTCGTACGACGTTCTAGGTTATCACGGCCTATATAAGGATAAAATTTGGTAATCCAACCATTAACCGGATCTGTTCCGCAATCATCAGATTCAACATACTTATAGATATTTTTCCAATGGCTTAAATTGATTTTTCCATCAAAAATATTGATAAACTCATCCAGAACAGGATTCAACTCTTTCGCCCACCATTCCAAATCCAATCGTGAAGCAAGTTTGTTAAAAGAATCCTTAAGCAAGCTCCAATCCAATTTCGTACCATTCACCTTAATTTTCGGAATTCCACAAGATTCAATCAAGGTATAAGTGTAATATTCCGACGCTACCGCCATCACCATAGAACGAGATACGTTGTAATCAATTGGATTCGTCGTCGAGAATTTAATATTCAGCGGTTCTCCTGTTTCTACAGGCATTTTCATTTGCAGAGAATCAAACAAATCCGCAATAACGCCATGCCATTTTTCATACGTAGTATCCCACGAAAGGGAGTTATTCACGATTGCAATGGCAGTATCTGTCCCCGGTGACACAAAGCGTTCTTTCAACGAATCACGGTTGCTTTTTACATGGAGTCGAATGCCATCCAAAATTGTAAGCCATATATCGTCAGGATTTATTTCTATGGAATTATGATCAGCATACGCACGTTCCACCACATTTATAAAGGCCATTTCCATAGAAGACGATTCCCTAATAAAAGGACTTGTGGAATCCGAATACGCATAAAACATCTTTTTCGCATTCGTTCCTTCTTGCGAATAGCCTTTAAAATATTCAGTAAAACCACCTTGATTTATTGGAATCAATTCGCCATTGATGGCACTGTCGTGAACGGCTGTATCTACAACCATCACGTACGCACTCGTATCACGGACAAAGCTCGCATTTTCTTTTACGAGTCTCGACGAATTTTCGGGAACATTATCACGTTCCTGTTCGCAGGAGAGCAGAACGCATGCGGTAAGGACGAGGAAAAGGAATTTAGAAACGGAAATCTTCATTGTATTTTTTTTCTTCATTGAGTTTTTCTTCTACAAAGCATGGCGGAATTTTAAGTTTTACGACTTGCGAAATCGGGAGGCCGCCATCATACACAGCGTCATACTTGTTAAAGCGGACGTTTGTATGTCTCGGTTCGATTTCTTCAGAGCGTTCCCCGTACTTCACTTTTTTATTGTATTCTATACATTCATAGCGGACAACACCGCCAGTCGCAAGGTCTTTCGAGAACGTAATCTCGTTACAAAGATCTTTCTTTACATCCGGCGCTCCGACAATATCGACAGAATCTTTAGCATTTCGCCCATTCTCCTTACAAACCATGCGGTAATCCCTTGTAAAAGCAAGATGAATCCTGACAAAATCGATAATATCTTGAGCGATTTCTTCATTGCCGACATCCGTACGGACTTTCGGCGGCATCCATCCGTAATACAAAATATCATGAAATTCTTTATCAAAAGCCTTATTTTTACCCTTGCGAAACGCAGTACTTGCAGTCGAACCATCATCCTTATACGACAATAAGGCAAGACCAGATAAATTAAAATTTTCTTTATAATAGCGATACAACAACCTTTTGAGTCGCCAGCCCATAGAATTATTCATCGCTCGGACAATTCCTGTTTTAAAAGCACGCATTTCTAGACCATCTCTAAGAGATTTCCCTTCCTTAAGGAAAACCGAATCCACAAAAATTTCGACATTCAATTTCGGGAGAGATTTTTCATTTTCAAATTCATGGACAGTTCCACTTATAGGAATATCGCGTTCCTTGAAAAAATTCTTGATTGCAGCAGGCTTTTTCCATCGCCCAACGCCCTGCAACGAGAGCATAGCGCCATCATAATCCGAAGTCAAAAAATCGAGTACGCGCTCCTTGAATGTTTCCTTTCGAGGTTTCGCATAATAAAGCAAATGATCCACTAGCTTGCCATCTCGGTACAAATTGATAGATAGATTGGGTTCACCAACCCCGACCATTTCTCTACGCCACGATTCGGCTTCAGGATATTCTTCATCAAAGGAAGAAAATTCAGCAAATTCCTCTATTTCGTCAGCGTTATTGGTTGCATAGACTAAGCCCTTTTCCCCATAAACATTCATGGAATCCGAAAAGGCCAAAGATTCTACCAAGCGATATGCTTTTCCAGAAATATACTTTGTATTCCGTGCAACATTTTTTAACTTTTGCAATCCATAAGAGACAAGAGCATAACCTCTAGAAGCCTTCAATATATTATTCGTAGTATCCACCTGCACGCCTATAAAACCGGTGTAGAGTTTCAACGGGATAACCTCTTCAAAGTAATGCCATTGGATATCTATAAAAGTAATTCCCCTAGGAACTTGTTCTCCATCTAATTTTTTATTCCAATCATTGCGTTTGATATATTTTTCCGTATCAGAATACAAATCTTTTGTATAAGGAATGAATCTTGAAATCCAACCACTAAAATCAGGAGCTCCACAACCTTCGGGTTCGTAATACTTATAAATATTTTTCCAATGTTTTAGATTTATTTTGCCATCATAAATATTGATAAACTCATCTAAAATAGGATTAAGCCCATCAGCCCACCATTTCATATCCAACTGTGAAGCTAGTCTGTTAAAGGAATCCTTGAGTAAAGTCCAGTCCTCTTTTGTGCCATTCACCTTAATTTTGGGAATTCCACAAAGCGTTGAAACCCTATACGAATAATATTCCGATGCCACCGCCATCGTCATCGTACGAGAAATATTTGCATCCACAGGGCTTGTCGTCGAAAATTTCGTTCGCAACGGAGCGCCCGTTTCTAGAGGCAACTTCGCCTGCAATGAATCAAACAGTTCCGAGAGCGTATAGAACCATTCCTTGTGCGTAGATTCTAGAGTCAACGAATTATCCATAACCGAGACAACAGTATCAGTACCCGGAGCTACAAAGCGGTCCTTGAGTGCATCGCGATTATTCTTGACATGTAGACGGAAGCCGTCCAAAATCATAAGCCAGATATCATCTGGATTTATTTCCATAGCATAATGCTTGGCGTATGCAAGGGCGACAAGATTAATGAAAGAAGGTTCTTCAGAATAACCTTTAACAAACGGATTCACAGAATCGGAATACGCATAAAAAATTTTTTGCCCGTTCGTTCCTAAATTCTCCGCTTCGTTTGCAAAATACTCTACGAAGCCGCCTCTTTTTACATGGACGATTTTTCCATTGAATACGCTATCACGAACGGTCGTATCGATGACCATTGCATAAGCACTTGTGTCGCGAACAAAGCCTTCAAAACTCTCGGTCGGTTTCGAAGAAATTTCAATCACTTGCTCATCGCGTTTCTGTTCGCAAGAAGAGAGAACGCATGCGGCAAGGAAGAGGAAAAGGAATTTGTAAAGGCTATGCATACCAACAATATAAAAACATAGCCTTGCAGAGATTTAATAAGGGAAAGTAAAATAATGTAGATACAAGAAATAATGGATCCTATCGCCTTCGGCTCCAGGATGACATGGTCGAAACGGGATTACTTACCGCTCATGATGGCGGCGAGGTCGGCTCCACTCAAATTCGTCTTTTCGCTTAAGGCGGCAACGATTGCGGTGAGCGACTTTTGGCAAGCCATCATGAGATTGTAAACTTGTTCGACAACGTTTGTTTCGGCAAGCTGGTAATAATAGCAAGCCGCCTGGAAACTCTGGTAATCAGGGTCACTCCTGTAAAGCTCCATCGGGAGTTCTTTCATGACGGTGTCGAGGTCGCAGGCGAAATTTTTACGAATCAAGAAGTCCGACATGTGGCCTGCAATAGCGATGTGAGCGGCACCATCGAGCGAGCTTCCAGGCATACGCGTAGCGCTTGGTTTTTCCTTGGAATTATTGATTCTGACGTAATCAATCTGGCGCTTGAACAGGAATGCGATTAGAGCGTGGCCTGCCTCATGGCGGCAAAGTTTTTCAAATTCTTGTTCACCGAAAAATTCAATTAAGTTTTCGCGAGTTAATGTTTGTTCTGACATTTTTCAATCCACCTGTCTAAAAAAGCCATCTGTTCGTCGATATGGAACCAATGTTCGCCACCATCCATAATCGTGAGCGATGCGCCCACTTTTTGAGCAAAACCTTGCATCGTTTCAAGATCGGTCATATTGTCATTGGAGCCATACAAAATATGCGTCGGGATATTCCATTCGATGGGATTTTCTCGCACGTAGCAAAGGTATTTCCAAGAAAGCGTCTCGCCAAAGTTCGTCGCAATTTCACCTTTTTCGCGGAGTTCATCTTCGGAGACGTTCGCCCAAAGCATCATATTGCAAATGAGCTTTTCCAAGTTGACCATCGGCGAAATGAAATAAGCGTTCTTGATTCGCTTGCCTGCGAGCGCATTCATCGAGAAGAACGCTCCGATGCTATTTGCAATCAGGCTTACTTCGTCATAGCCCGCAGAAACGGAATCAAAATAAGACGAGAATTCTTCTTTGGCGTCCCAAGGAGTTTCGGACTTGTAATCAAAACCGATGACATCGCAGTTCGGGAAAAGAGGTTTGTAGTGATTCGCTTCGTCGGCGTTGCCGCCTTTCCCGTGAACATAAATAACGAGAGTTTTCATTGTACTTTCACTTTTTTGCAACATGCAATATAACAATATTTATGCAGGCATGGCAACAGCGATTAAACATCAGCAATTACGCTTTTATTCTTCCGCAAAGCAGGGCGGAATTTTAATAGAGACAAACAGGTCACTCAGTTTTTTCAACGTTCTCTCACGATCTTCGTATTTATTTTTATTAAAACTAACTTTTATATCACCACGAATATTTTTAGCTGATTTTAATTTTTCATCTTTTTCATCGAACTTTTCACATTGATAACGATATATTTCACCGGTTGCAAGGTCTTTCGAAAAATCAATAGCGTTGCAAAGAGCGTAGTTCTTTCCTATAGTCCAAGCACCAAAGACCCAAACGGAATCTTTTGCAACAAGCCCATTCTGTTTGCACACCATTCGATAATCTCTTGATAAGGTTATACGAACTTTTATTTTGCCAACAATTTCTTGCGCAATTTTACGACCATGATCGCAATTAACTTTTGGAGGCATCCACGCATACTTCAAGATAGAACGAATTTCTTCCTGAAAAGAACCGATTTTAGGTTTCAAGTCCATCAAAACAGAATCAACACGTCCTTCATCCTTATACGAAATCGTAGCCACAATAGAATCATTAAAATCATACTTATGATGGCGATATATAGCCCGTTCAAGTCGCCAGCCACAAGATTCTCTCAAAGCCCCCATTATCCCTATTCTAAGGTCATCCATTTTTCCATCATCTTTTTTTCCATCTTTCAAAATAACAGTATCGACATAGATTTCAAGATTAAATTTGGGAAGATTCTTTTCATTTGAGAATTCATCGACTGTTCCGTTTATAGGAATTTTACGCTGCTCGAAAAATTTTTTGATAGCAACATTCTTTTCCCAAAATCCAACTCCTTTTAACGAACGCATAGCACCATTACGATACTTTTTAGGATAGGCATAATAAAGCAAATGGTCTTGCAATTCGCCTTTTCGATACAAATTAATCGACAAATTCGGTTCATTCCAATCATAGTCTTCCAGTATCCAAGAACCAGGTTCAAGATATTCCTCGTCTAAATAAGACACATCCGCAAAACGTTCAATTTCTTCAAGGTCATTGGTTGAATAAAGCAAGCCTTTTTCCCCGTAAACATTCATGGAATCCGAAATTGCCAACATTTCATGCAGGCGGAGAGTTTTCCCCGGTATGTATTTTGTTTCTTTAGCGGTCTCCCTAAAATTCATCAAGCCATAGGCCATAAGAGCATACCCTCTAGCCGCTTTCAACATTTTTGTCGTGGTATCGACTTGGATTCCAACAAAACCTGTATAAAGTTTTAAAGGAATATCTTTAGAATAATGCCACTTCACATCTACAAACGTAATTCCCGATGGCACATCGTGAAAATACATCCGTTTATTCCAATCCGAATGCTTTACATAGGCAAACCCATCTCGAACAAATTCTTTCGTATAAGGCAAAAATCGAGAAATCCAGCCATCAAAGCTAGGGCTGCCGCATCCTTTGGGGTTGTAATATTTGTAAATACTTCTCCAATGTTCTAAATTTATTTTACCATCAAAAACTTTGATAAATTCATCAAGTACAGGATTAAGACCTTTCGCCCACCACTTCATATTCAATTGCACGGCCAGTTTGTTAAAGGAATCCTTAAGCAAAATCCAATCCTCTTTAGTACCTTTAATCTTGATTTTGGGAATCCCGCAAGTAGTCCAAACATGATATGAATAGTATTCCGAGGCAACAGCCATTACCATAGTCCCTGAGATATTGTTATCTACCGGACTTGTTGTCGAAAATTTCGTCTTCAGCGGATTTCCCGTTTTTTTAGGCAATTTAGACAGCAACGATTCATATAAGTTCGCGATTATCCAAAACCATTCATTATGCGTGGAATTATACGTCAATGAATTATCTACAATCGAAATTACAGTATCGGCACCTGGAGCAACAAAACGATTTTTCAGAGCTTTACGATTGTTCTTTACATGGAGGCGAAAACCATCTAATATCATAAGCCAAATGTCATCAGGGCTAATTTCCATTGGGTAATGATTGGCATACGCGAGTGAAACAACATCAAGGAATGAAGATGATTTGGAACTTTTTTCAACAAATGGGCTTATAGAATCGGAATAGGCATAGAAAATTTTAGTTTCATTCGTCAGATTTTCTTGGGGATAATGGGAAAAAATACGTGCAAAGCCGCCTTCTTCAACGGGGACTAGCGTCTCTTTAAAGGCACTATCGTGAACGCTCGTATCCACAACCATGACATACGCGCTCGTATCGCGCACAAAGCCTTCAAAGCTTCGAGTTGCTTTTGAAGAGGATTCAAGAACAGGTTCCGAAACCTTCGCTTCACAAGGATGCAGAACAGAGATGATAAAAGCAAGTAGAAAAAATTTATAGAGCGATTTCATACAGGCAATATAGCAATATTGCACTTTGTAGAGTCAAGAACTGATACCTTCTTTCAATTATGTTTATCGATCAATCTTCACCAGGAACACTGTCATTTTTCCAATCTACCGAACATCCCGAATAAAAAAAGACTGAACAATTTCCATCTATTGAGCAATCAAAAAACCGCCCCCACGGTAAAGCAGGAGACGGATTTTTCATGAGAACAACAAGCTTTTCAACAACAAAGCAATTTACTTGCTTGCGTATGCAGCTTTTGCAGCCATGTCGGATGTCATATATCTGAGATCTTGGATAAGATTCGGATCCTGACCTCCGGACAACGAAACGGCCTCTTGCATAACGCGCAAGCCTTCTTCTGCCTGTCCGAGTCGATACAAAGCAAGAGCTCGACCACCCATAGCATAAGTATCCATGCTATTGATATTCAAAGCCTTCTCGTTTGCTTCAAGGCACGATTCATAGTTACCGCACATGAATTCGCTGTAACCCATCGCCCTGTAAACATCGGCGTTATTGGGTTCCAGTTCTTGCGCACGCTTCAAAGCAAAGGAGGCTTCTTGGTAGTTGCCCTGCGGAATCAACGCTTCTGCCAATTTGAGCAAAGCAGCAGCACTGTCGCACTTGCCATACTTTGTTTCCTTTTCCTTTAGAGAAAGGTTGTATGCGCAATATTCATTTTCCTCATAAATGCTACCCTTCATCGTGAGACGCGTATTCGGGCAGCCGCCAAGGCACTTGGAACCATAAATACATTTTTTGCAAGAACCAGAGAGTTTGTCCTTTGTCATCTGGCGACGCCACAAAAATGCATTTTTATCTTCCCAAATTTCACGCAGCTTTCTTTCGCGGATATTTCCCTCGATGAATTCCTTGGAACGAATCGAGGTGCAACCCAAGATATCACCATTATGCAAAATCCCGAAACCGCGAATTCCTGCATTGCAGCCATCCCACAAGGAATAACCATTTGACTTGTAGGACAAACGCCTTGTTTCAAGATCCTTCATCGAATAATATCCAATACAATCTGCTGGATAAATATCTATTCTACCTTCTTTTGCAGTATTGTAGCAAAAATCAATGACGTCTTTGACCTGTCTCGGTTCAAGGAGCCAATCAGGGCGTTCCTTCAAATTACCCATGGGCAAGCCAAGTTGAACCTGCCATGTGTTAACGCCCATGCGAATAAGTTCTTCCTTCAATTCCGGGAGAATATCCATGTTCTGCTTCGTAAAGGTCGTAACAGCACCGGTCTTTATCCCCAATTCCTTCATTGCGGCAAAGGCCTGCCTTGCATGTTCAAAGGCACCTTTTTTCCTGATTTTGTCATGGATTTCGGGCGTTCCGTCAATGCTTATCGCAACCGTGGCAATGCCATTTTCTTTTAACTTTTTCGCCATTTTCGCGTCAAGGAGCCAACCATTCGTGATCATATTCACGATAACGCCATTGCCTGAAAGTCGCTTCACCAGCTCAGGTGTATCTTGTCTCGTAAGAGGTTCGCCTCCAGACAAGGTAATCCATTTCAGTCCAATATCAGCAATTTGATCACACAAATCAAGAGCTTCCTCGGTGCTCAATTGTCCAGGGAGAGCGCCTTCACAAGATGAACCACAATGCCCACAGCGAAAGTTGCAGCCCATCGTTACTTCCCAGACTGCAGTGACGGGTTGATACCCAATATTTGCCATTTAAAAAACCTCCAAACAGCCGGCCAGCATTCTTTGCCAGCAGGCTGTTTTGATCATGTATTCTGATTTATTTAACAGTCAGTCTTCTGCGAATCGCACTTGAAGCCATAAATTATTGCAGCATCTTTTTTCGTTGCTGCATCTTGAGCACCGCACGGATAGCCATATTTCAAAGCAGCATCCTGAACACCGCAGGGATAACCGTACTTCAAAGCAGCTTCATTTGCACCACAGGGGTAACCGTACTTCAAAGCAGCATCTTGAACACCGCAGGGATAACCGTACTTCAAGGCAGCTTCATTTGCACTGCTCTTAAAGCCATAAATCATAGCGGCTTCTCTGTTAGAGGCTGCGTCTTGAGCTCCGCACGGATAGCCATACTTCAAAGCGGCATCTTGAACGCTGCATGGATAACCATACTTCAAGGCAGCTTCATTTGCACCACAGGGGTAACCGTACTTCAATGCAACATCACTTGCGCCGCAGGGATAACCGTACTTCAATGCAACATCACTTGCGCCACAGGGATAACCGTACTTCAAGGCGGCTTCATTTGCACTGCTCTTGAAACCGTAGATCATAGCAGCTTCTCTGTTAGAGGCTGCGTCTTGAGCACCGCAAGGATAGCCGTACTTCAAGGCTGCTTCATTGGTGCCGCACGGATAGCCATACTTCAAGGCAGCATCTTGAACGCTGCATGGATAACCATACTTCAAGGCAGCTTCATTTGCGCCACAGGGGTAACCGTACTTCAATGCAACATCACTTGCGCCGCAGGGATAACCGTACTTCAATGCAACATCACTTGCGCCACAGGGATAACCGTACTTCAAAGCAACATCTTGAACGTTGCATGGATAACCATACTTCAATGCGGCTTCCGCCGAACCGAGAACAAGGCCATAGGGCATAGCAGGGCCAGCAACAGCTCTGATTGTAGCATCACTATTTTCGCTAAACTTTGCAAATTCTTCGGAATCGCTTGGGATCACATTCAGAAGCACTGTATGCGTCTTTTTCGCGGCGGACATATCAGACAAGTTAACCAATGTGAATTCAAGTTCAGCCTTGTCTTCCGTTGCGGAAACAGCACCAAACCAAAATCTTTGGACAACAGGAGCAATCGTTGCTGCCATCGGAGCTGTTTCTGTACTCAGCAGAGCAATTCCCTGCGGAAGTTTGGTCAGTGCCCAACCATAATTTGTAGAACCAAGCATTGATTGCAGTTCAATCGAGAAAGATTGACCCTGCAATACAACCATTTCATTTGCCATAAAATACCTCTTTTTGGTGAATTATTCAAAATTCATCATTTATCATAAAAAAATATTTTACGGTTGGATAATTGTAATAAAAATATAACAAAACTTTGTAGACAATACTTTGTCATACAAAGCACATAAACTATTAATAATAAGCTATATAAAAAACCGCCCCTGCGGTCAAGCAGGAAGCGGATTTATTTGCGTGTATGGTGCGGCTTATCCAATGGCGATCCCGGCATAAAGCCGGGATGACATGCAAGGGGATTACCCTACGAAGATACGGCCGTTGCGGAAGAGCTGCATCCACGGGCCATCTTCACCCCATTCTGCCGGGTGCCAAGAGTATTGGCAGGTGCGGAACACGCGTTCCGGGTGCGGCATCATCACGAGTGCACGACCATCTTCAGAGCAGAGGCCGTTGATGCCAAACGGAGAACCGTTCGGGTTGAGCGGATAGCGTTCGGTGTATTCGTGCTTGCCGTCGACATAGCGGAGTGCCACGAGACCCGTCTTGAGGCTGGCTTCGGCAGCTTCGCGGCTTGCGAATTCAGCACGGCCTTCACCGTGAGCAACAGCAATCGGGAGCACGGAGCCCGCCATGCCCTTGAGGAGCACTGCCGGCGTATCTTCAACCTTCAAAGAGCAGTAGCGAGCTTCGAAGCGTTCGGAGATGTTCTGCACAAAGCGCGGCCAGTGCTTAGCGCCCGGAATCAAATCCTTGAGGTTCGAGACCATCTGGCAGCCGTTGCAAACGCCGAGCGTGAAGGTATCCTTGCGGTTGAAGTAAGCTTCGAATTCAGCGCGAGCCTTCGGGTTGAACAAGATGCTCTTGGCCCAGCCTTCGCCAGCACCGAGAACGTCACCGTAGCTAAAGCCACCGCAAGCAACGAGACCGTTGAAGTCCTTGAGGCTTACGCGACCGGAGAGGATGTCCGTCATGTGAACGTCGATAGATTCGAAGCCAGCCTTTGCAAATGCAGCAGCCATTTCGAGTTCGCCGTTGACGCCCTGTTCACGGAGAATAGCCATCTTCGGGCGGCTTGCGTAATCCTTGATGACCTTGGCGCTAGCAGCGAGATCGAACGTGACCTTCGGCGTGATACCCGGATCGTCCTGTTCGAGCTTGAGCTTGTACTCGCTTTCGGCACATTCCGGATTGTCACGGAGAGCGGCAATGCGGCGAGTCGTATCACTCCAGATGGCGCGGAGGTCAGAGAGGCCTTCGGCGTAGTCGCCAATCACAATGTTATACGTATCGTTGAGCTTACCGATTTCAGAAACGGTATCGCCGAGACCGACAGCTTCGAAAGCAGCCTTCACTGCAGCGAGGTCTGCGTTTGCGACCTGGAGAACGGCACCGAGTTCTTCGTTGAACAAAGCGTCAATCACATTGCCCTTGAGAGCTGTAGCGTCGAGCGTCACACCCACGTGACCGGCAAATGCCATTTCGACAACCGTCGTAAAGAGGCCACCATCGCTCTTGTCGTGGTAAGCGAGAATCTTTCCATCGGCATTGAGCTTCTGGATCGTTTCGAAGAAGGCGCGGAGTTCCTTAGCGGAATCGACATCCGGAGCCTTGTCGCCGAGGAGGTTGTAAACCTGAGCGGCAATGGATGCGCCCATGCGGTTCTTGCCACGAGCGAGGTCCACGAGCACAAGCGTCGTGTCCTTCTTCTGCAAGAGCTGCGGCGTGAGCGTCTTGCGAACGTCAGCGCACGGAGCAAAGGCACTAATCACAAGAGAAATCGGAGCGGTCACGCGGTGGCTACCCTTTTCGTCCTGCCACACGGTGCTCATACTCATGGAGTCCTTACCGACCGGAATCGTAATGCCAAGTTCCGGGCAGAGTTCCATACCGATGGACTTCACGGCTTCGTACAAGTCAGCGCCATCGCCTTCGTAGTTCGGCGTAGCCATCCAGTTTGCGGACAAGTTTACGCGGCCCATATCCGGAACGCAAGCGGCAGCCATGTTCGTGAGAGATTCTGCAACCGTCATACGGGCTGCAGCGGCCGGAGAAATGAGAGCAATCGGAGCGCGTTCGCCCATACTCATGACTTCGCCTTCGTACGTGTCGAGAGTTGCACTCGTCACGGCGCAGTCAGCAACCGGCACCTGCCACGGGCCCACCATCTGGTCACGGCAAATCATACCCGTCACGGAACGGTCACCAATGGAAATCAAGAACGTCTTATCTGCAACGGTCGGGTTAGCAAGCACGCGATGTGCAAGGTCCTTCACCGTCACACCAGCCGGCACCACCTGAGAAGAGAGCGGGCGCTTCTGGGACTTTTCATTGCGGATCATGCGCGGCGGCTTACCGAGGAGCACGCCGAGCGGCATGTCAATCGGAGTCGTACCGAAGTGCTTGTCCGTAAGGGTCAAGTGCTTTTCAGGGATAGCCTCGCCCACAACTGCGTACGGGCAGCGTTCACGCTTACAGATAGCGTCGAACACATCGAGCTTGTCACCAGCAATAGCGATAACATAACGTTCCTGGGATTCGTTACTCCAGATTTCGAACGGGCTCATGCCCGGTTCGTCGTTCGGCACATTGCGGAGTTCAAACTTACCGCCGAGGCCGCCATCGTTCACGAGTTCCGGGAAGGCGTTCGAAAGTCCACCTGCACCCACATCATGAATAAATGTAATCGGGTTTTCTTCGTTCATCGCCCAGCAGCGGTCGATGACTTCCTGGCAGCGGCGTTCCATTTCCGGGTTTTCACGCTGCACAGAAGCAAAGTCGAGAGATTCATTACCGGCACCGTTAGCAACAGAGCTAGCTGCACCGCCACCAAGACCGATCAACATGGCCGGACCACCAAGAACGATCAAGTGGTCACCCGGATCGATGTGGCCCTTTTCAATGTGCTGGTGCTTGATGTTACCGAGACCGCCAGCAAGCATAATCGGCTTGTGGTAACCACGAACTTCGGTACCCTTTTCAGAAGAAACTTCCTGTTCGAACGTACGGAAGTAACCGAGGATGTTCGGACGACCATATTCGTTGTTGAATGCGGCACCACCGAGCGGGCCGTCAATCATAATGTCGAGAGCAGAAGCGATGCGGGACGGACTACCAAAGTCCTTTTCCCACGGCTGAACTGCACCCGGAAGCTTGAGGTTCGAAACGCTGAAGCCCGTAAGGCCAGCCTTCGGCTTGGAACCCTTACCCGTAGCACCTTCGTCACGGATTTCACCACCACTACCCGTAGCGGCACCCGGGAACGGAGAAATTGCAGTCGGATGGTTGTGGGTTTCGACCTTCATCAAGATGTCGACTTCTTCGTTGTGGAAGTCGTACTTGTTGTTGCGCGGGTCAGCGTAGAAACGGCCAGCCGTTGCACCCTTCATCACAGCGGCGTTATCCTTGTAAGCGCTGAAGATGTTGGAATTGTGGAGCTGGTAAGTGTTCTTGATCATCTGGAACAAGGACTTGTCCTGCTTCACGCCGTCGATGGTCCATTCAGCACCGAACACCTTGTGGCGGCAGTGTTCCGAGTTGGCCTGAGCGAACATGTAAAGTTCCACGTCGGTCGGGTTGCGCTTGAGTTCAGTGAAATTCTTGACGAGATAATCGATTTCGTCGGCGGAGAGGGCAAGGCCCATTTCCTTGTCGGCCTTCACGAGAGCATTGCGACCTTCGGTAAGCACCGGAATCACGTTCAGCGGACGCGGTTCTTCCTTGCTGAAGAGCACTTCGAGAGATGCTGTATCGGCAAACACGGCCTGAGTCATGCGGTCGTGAATCTTGGCCGTAATCTTTTCACGGGCGCCAGCTGGAGCAGCACCTTCAAATTTCACGTAGTAAGCAATGGCGCGTTCGATGCGCTTGATTGCCGGGAGGCCGCAAATGTGAGCGATATCGGTAGCCTTCGAGCTCCACGGGCTGATCGTACCCGGACGCGGGCAGACCACAAAGAGTTCACCTTCGAGCGCCTTGACTTCGCGCATCGGGCCGTAATGAAGGACCTTTTCGAGCGTTTCCTTTTCGGAAGCGGTCAGGTCGGCGGACAGATCCACCACATGGAGGAATTCGGCATAGACAGATGCAACCGGAATTCCAGCGGCCTTAAAATCAGATGAAAGCTTTTGCAGACGGAAATCCGACAGAGCCGGAGTACCACGAAGAATGAGCATTTTGACCTCTTTTAGCCTAAATATTTACCGCCCCAAATATAGCAATTTGAGGATATTTTCAAACGGAAAAAGCTCCGCAAAATGCGGAGCCGTTTCATAAAATGTAAATAGAACTGTGTAAGGCGATGCCCGCTCGGAGGCGGGCATGACATCGCGACCGAAGAGGCCGGGATGACAACCCTTCGACAGGCTCAGGGACCTTTCACAATTACAGTCTCTTGAGAACTGCGGCGGCGTGGTGGATGAAGCCTTCTTCATTAGCCACGACAGCGATTGCCTTCGCATTCTTCTTGATAGCCTTTTCGCTATACTTGATGATGCTCATGCGCTTGAGGAAGTCATAGACGCCGAGCGGGCTGAAGAAACGACCCGTGCCGTTCGTGGGCAAAACGTGGTTCGGGCCTGCAAAGTAGTCGCCCACCGGTTCAGAAGACCACGGACCGATAAACACAGCACCCGCATTTTCGATCTGGGCAGCCATCGATTCGGCTTCGTCCGTCATGATTTCCATGTGTTCCGGAGCAATAGCATTTGCAATTGCCACACCATCGAACCAATCCTTCACCACGAGGATGCGACCGAAGTTGTCGAGCACCTTCGTCAAAAGTTCCTTCTTCGGAGAATTTTCAACCTGGATATCCACACATTCGCTAATCATCTGTGCGGTTTCCATGTTGTCCGTAATGCAGATAGCGGCTTCAAAGCCAGAACCGTGTTCCGCCTGGCTCAAAAGGTCGGCAGCGACAAAATCCGGATCACAGGTGTTATCAGCAAGCACGAGCACTTCGGACGGGCCTGCCACCATGTCGATATCAACAATGCCAAAAACTTCCTTCTTCGCGACAGCGGCAAAGACGTTACCCGGGCCCACAATCTTATCAACGCGTTCCACGACAACCTTGCCCTTAGCATCCTTGGCACCGTAAGCGAGCATGCCGATAGCCTGAGCGCCACCGATGTGGTAAACTTCAGTAATGCCAAGTTCGCAAAGCACAAAAGCCACAGCGCGGTTGATTTCGCCCTTGATCGGAGTCACGACAACGATGTCCTTGACACCAGCGACAATGGCCGGAACCGCATTCATGATGACCGTGCTCGGGTAAATGCCAGCACCACCCGGAACGTAGAGACCCACGCGCTTCATCGGGCGGATACGCTGACCGAGAACCACACCGTCCTTGCCTTCCATGAGCCAGGAATCTTCCATCTGGTTCACGTGGAAATCGCGGACGTTCTTAATAGCCTGCTTGAGTGCACGCTGCATTTCGGGCGGGCACTTGGCAGCAGACTTCTTGATTTCGGCTTCAGAAACGCGGAGGTTCTTGCCCTTCAGACCATCGAACTTTTGGGCGTATTCAACAGCCTTCGCATAACCGCCGTTCTTGATGTCGGCGAGAATGTCCATAACCTTGTCGTGAATTTCCTTGCTCGGAGCAACTTCACGACCACAAATTCTATCAATCTCTTGAGACTTCGGAGTAACTTTTACGATTTTCATTTTAACAGACCTTCTATTTTAAAACTTTTGCCTACTTCTTGGGCGAAGCCTTGTCCGCATCATTGCTCGGTGTTCCCACATCAATGTGCTTGTAAGCGTTTGCAATGACCTTGTCTTCAATCAGAATCTTGTACGTAAGGCCATCGACAAAGGCGGTCCAGCAAGCTTCGATGATGTTGCTCGAAACACCGACCATGTTCCAGTAGCCGTGTTCATCGCCAAACGTTGTCCACACGCGAACAGTCGCATCGGATGCAACGTTGGAACCGAGCACTCGCACCTTGAAGTCGTCGAGGCGCACGCTTTCCATGCACGGGAAGAACGGCAAAAGAGCCTTACGAAGAGCGGCATCGAGAGCATTCACCGGGCCATCACCTTCGCTCACCTGATGGCTGATTTTGTCGCCAACCTGGAGCTTGACCGTTGCCTGCGATACAGAAACACCCTGCGGAGTCTTATCTTCAATCACGCGGTAGTTGAGCACCTTGAACGGTTCCTTGACCATTCCCAAGTGGCGGTACACAAGCAACTTGAAACTTGCTTCAGCGCTGTCAAAATGCCAGCCTGCGTTTTCGCGTTCCTTGATTTCTTTGAGGAGGCTTGCTACCAGCGGATCCTTCTTGTCGATACCCGGCTTGATGGCCTTGAGTTTTTCCACAACAAGAGAACCACCCGCCTGATCGCTCGTCACGAAAACGCGGTCATTGCCCACGGAATGTGGGTCGATATGTTCAAAACTGCGAGAAACCTTCATGACGCCATCGATATGCGCACCACCCTTATGGGCAAATGCGGCATCGCCCACATATGGAGCATGCACGTCGCTCGGCAAGTTCACAATCTGGTCGATGTTGCCGCTAAGCTGGCGCAAATGGCTCAACTTTTTAGCAGCAGCAAAATCGCGATCCATCTTAAACTTCAAATCGGCAGCAATAGTCGTGAGGTTTGCATTACCGCAACGTTCACCGTAGCCGTTCACCACGCCCTGCACCATCACGCAACCGGCCTTCACGGCGTAGAGCGAGTTCGCAACCGCAAGTCCGCTATCGTTATGCACATGGATACCTAGCGGAGTAGAAATATGCTTTTGCACATCCGCTATGATTTTTTCAATTTCCCACGGCATCGTTCCGCCGTTCGTATCGCAAAGCACGATACAATCAGCATGGCCCTTTTCTGCGGCACGGAGCGTTTCAATCGCGTATTCCGGATTTGCCTTGTAGCCATCAAAAAAGTGCTCGGCATCGTAAATCACTTCCTCAGAATATTCCTTGAGGTATGCCACAGAAGACTCGATCATGTCGAGGTTTTCCGTAAGCGTCGTGCGAATCACGTCCGTTACATGCAAATCCCAGCTCTTACCAAAAATCGTCTTGACCGGAGCTTCGGACTTGATCAAAGCCTGCAAAAGCGGATCGTTTTCCGGCAAGATTTTTGGACGACGCGTAGAACCGAAAGCGGCAATTTTCGCGTGCTTGAGCTTTACATCCTTGATAAGCTTGAAAAATTCTTCGTCAGTCGGATTACTCGGGTTCGGCCAACCGCCCTCGATATAATCAAATCCAAAATGGTCCAAAATTCGTGCAATCTGCACCTTGTCGGCTAAAGAGAGACTTATTTTACGGTCTTGGTTACCGTCACGGAGAGTTGTATCGTATAAAAGGACTTTCATGTAAGTAAAAATAGAAATTTATAAAAATGGCGATGCCGGAATAAATCCGGCATGACAGCATAATGGGCTAAGTCAGAACTAATCTAGCATGACAGCTTAATACGCAAAATGCTGCGGTTAGTAGCTATTCTTTATCATCGAAAGCTTCGGCGTCTTCGGGTTCTTCGACGGTCCACTCGCGAATGTGCTTTGCAAGTTCCTTTTCGCCAGCACGTTCAAGTTCGTCCGAAATCGCATTCAATTCAGCGGCGTCTTGCGCAGGCAATTCCTTTTCGAAATGATTGACGTATTGCCCTAGCAACTCAAACTTCTTGAGGTTCGCAAGGAGCATCATGTAGCTCGTGTCGCAAGTATTGCTGCGGTACTTCACATGGTCAATCAAAAGCTTATCGAGTTCAGAACCGCTCTTGAGCATGCAAAGTCTCGAAAGGTTCATGACCTTCGGGAAACATTCGTACAAACGCGTAGCATACTTGAGGCAATCCGTCTTGCGGCCTTCGCGGTCAGCAATCGCAGCCTGCAAATCGAGGAACGCTTCCTCGTCTTCAGCGCCAGGATCCTTCACGTCACCTAGCCATTGCTTGGCCATTGCAATATCGCCTGCGACAAAGTAAGAGTTTGCAATATCGATAAGCGTTGCATTGCTCTTGTCCGGATCCTTGTAAAGCGAAGCCTTCGCAAAGTTTTCAGTATCCTTGATAGCATCAGCCATGTCACAAATCGCATCAAGAACGTCTTCACGATTTTCAAGTTCGGTTGCATCAATCACGCCAAGAAGCTCGACAATCAAAGCCTTAGCGCGTTCAACCGGCATCACATCTTCGATCGAAAGGAAAACGACCTCGCGGCCTTCCCCACCCACATGGCGCACAGCCAAATCGTGAATCAAGTCGGCAATGTAGTCCTTGTCGTCATAAGTTTTTGCAACTTCGATAAAGAACGTGCCTGCATCGTAGAACAAGTCGTTCCACGTTTCCATTTCATCATCGTCAGCCTTGAACGCCAAAAAGTCGGCACGGAGCGTCCAAGCAAGGAGTTCCAGTTGAACCTTAACATCCTTGATTTTTTCAATTTCATCAAGACCATTTGCAATAGCCTCGTACAAATCGTCCGGGCGGTGCAACAAACGGCTTTGACCACTTACAATCTCGCGAAACGTCTTGCGGAGATTGTCTTCTTTACCACGAAAAGCCGCCTCGACAGAAGGCGACTTCCAAAATTTTTTCTTTTTAGCCATGTTCTAAATGTAGAAATTACTTGGCCCAGCTAAAGGACGGATAACCGCCAAACTTGGCCGGATCGATAGCCCAAACTGCGCCAGTTCCATTCAAAGTAGCAACAAACGTTGCAGCCTTCATTTCTTCCGTCGTAAATCCGGTCGGAAGTTCTGCGCTCATTTGGTTTGCAACAACGAGGCACGTGCCGCCAACGGTCTTGTCATAATAAACGTTCGTCACCGTTGCGGTCGAAGTCACCTTGCCAGCCACCGTTCCCGAAAGATTGTTATCAGGAATCTTTCCCGAATTATAACCAGATTCCAACTTGGCATCATTATCGACAACGCCAACAAGTCCACCCAAGTTAGAAGCCTGACCAGAAATTTCACCCTGATTGAACAAATTCGTTGCCGCAACAGCCTTCAAGCTACCAATGACACCACCAGCAACCATCACCTTCTTTACAGTAACGGTTCCCGTATTGAAAGCTTCATTAACAGAAGACTTATTCGAAGCAACGGCAATAACACCACCGACATTGCTCAACTGGCTTTCGTCAGCGGTCACAGCACCATAGTTACCGGCTTTTTCAAGTTTAGTGGACGAAAGTGTACCCACCACGCCACCAACATCCTTCGTTCCCGCCACAGCACCGAGGTTCAATGCCATAGAAATAGAGCTTTCTTCACCGACACTCGAAGAACCGCCAACGACACCACCTACAACTGATTTACCAGCCACAGTAGCACCATTCGTCAAACCCGTGAGCGCACCATTTTGCACACTGCCCAAAACACCGCCAACGTTGTTTGTACCGCTAACAGAACCCGACACAGAGGCGTTCGTTACAGTAACGTATTTCGCTTCGCCGACCAAACCTCCGACACGATCCGTGCCCTTAATTTCGGCGTTTTCAATCGTGCAATTTTCCACCGTCACTGAATCAGCCAAACCAGCAAGCACACCAGCAACAGAGCCAACATTCATCTTGGCATCCTTAATAACGACATTGCTAATATGCGCACCGCGAGCAAGTCCAAACAATCCGCTATAGCTAGCAGTATCGTTGACTGTCAAGCCAGAAATTGTCTTGAGCGAGCCATCAAAAGTGCCGCTAAAGACACGGTTACCTAAGCCATAAGCGTTCTTGCCAAAAATACCAATCGGACTCCAAGGCTTTGTAAGAGCAATATCAGCCGTGAGCTTAAAGAAATTATCTTTGAACGTCATCGAGGAATCGTTCACATAGAAGGCAAGTGAAGCCAAATCTTGTTCACTCGTAATCAAGAACGGATCTTCTGCCGTACCTTTTCCGCTCCAAATCAAGGAATAATCCCTGGTAATCGGTTTAAGGTCTTCATCGGGGATATTTTCGGGAATAGAATCCTTCGGTTGTTCCTGCGGATTTTCAGGACCTGGATTATTACCAAAATTTCCCGAATTGCTGTCGCTACAAGCGAAAAGAAACATTGGCAAAGTTGCCACAGATAAGATTTTAGCAAAGCGCATACGGCATCCTCTTGTGAGTTATTCCACACTCCTTCTTTTAAATTAAATAAAAAAAGGCCCGAACGTACTAAAGTTCAAGCCTTTTTTCAAATTTTTTAAGGATGCCCGCGGGATTACCCCGACACCTTACTTGCCGTGGTGTTCAGCGTGGTGTTCGCAGCCGCAACCGCCGTTACCATCGCAATTTTCCTTATTGCCATGGTCGCCACATTCACATTCGTGATCACCGTCGTGGCCACCGCAGCAGCAGTGGTGTTCGAACGGCTTGAGGTCATCTTCAGTAGCTTCACGAACGCTCACAACTTCAATTGCAAAGTTGAGGTTCTTGCCAGCGAGTTCATGGTTAGCATCAATAACAGCAGTCTTTTCGCCAACGGACTTGATGCGAATCTGCATCGGACCACCCGGAGTCTGAGCATAGAAAGCCATACCCGCTTCGACCTTGTCGACACCCTGGAACACGTTGAGCGGAACTTCCTGAGTCATGCGTTCATCGTATTCGCCGTAGCCTTCGGCCGGAATGACAACAACGTCAAACTTGTCGCCCACATCGTGACCGACCATCGCCTTTTCAAGACCCGGAACGATCATGTGCATGCCCTGGATGTACTGGAGCGGTTCACGACCTTCGGAGGAATCGATCACGGCACCTTCGTCAGATTTGAGGGTGTAGTGCATCTGGACGACTGTTTTTTCAACAATTTTCATAAATATCCTTTATAATCGCAGGCGGACCCGCGGTTGAACTATGAGCCGCAAATGTAGAAAAAAGAGGCTAAACGCTTACCTGGCTTTCACGGTATTCACCGCCAAAGGCGTGTCCGCTCACCGAAAGGATCGGCGGGAACTGGATGCGTTTTGCCAAAGCAAGTCCCTTGAACCTACGGTACCAATGGCGCATATCCTCGAGTGCCGCTTCGACCGTCGGGAGTTTTGACTTGAAATAAACGGCATCTACGCCGAGCGATTCGCAAAGCGAACCTTCCAGCAACAGCTTTTCGGTAAAGCTCAAACTTACCCCCTTTTCGACCCACATGGCAAAAAGTTTGTCGTGGTATGGGTAAAGAATCGGGTCGCCCTTGCCTTCATCAACATTCATCGCTTCGGAAAGTTCCGCGCTCGCCGGAATATCAATCGACGCCTTCGGGATAATTTCTTTATCGCGGTTGATATAACGAGCAAGTTCGTAGACTTGCGTTTTCC
This sequence comes from Fibrobacter sp. UWB11, assembly GCF_900143015.1. Lineage (NCBI taxonomy): Bacteria > Pseudomonadati > Fibrobacterota > Fibrobacteria > Fibrobacterales > Fibrobacteraceae > Fibrobacter > Fibrobacter sp. UWB11. The sequence goes on from NZ_FSRT01000001.1 coordinate 1,520,187, forward strand.
ACAAGTCACCAATAGCGCACATCACACCGCAAGAATCACCATACAACGTGCAATAGCCGACCATCGCTTCGCTCTTGTTGCCATTGCAAGTAACGCCACCGCCCACCACCGACGCAACCGTCGAAAGGATTGATGCAGAACGCGTCCTCGCCTGCAAGTTCTCGTGATTAATTCCCGCAACCTTCATCACGGTATCGTTACGCACAAAAGAGCAACGTTCAAGCGTATGGCAAACCGATTCGATAATATCAGAAATCGGAGCCACCATATATGGCGTTCCCAAATTTTCGGCCAAGTCACGAGCGGCATTCTTCGTCGTATCGGAATTGAAGCGCGTCGGCATATTCACGAGGAACACATTCTCCGGTCCAATCGCTTCAGAATAAAGCACTGCAGAAACGGCACTATCGATACCGCCACTAGCACCAATGACCATGCGCGAAATATGGAACATCTTCAAGTTTTCGCGAATCATGAACACGAGCGCATCGTGAATTTCAGCAATTTCGCTCGTGTATGGCTTTGCGGATTCCGCATAAACTTGAACATTACCATCGACAAATTCAACGACGGCCTCGGCCTCGCTAAAAAGAGGCATTTCAAAGACAACTTTACCATCGCAGTCGAACACGCGGCTTCCACCCGAAAGCGCATAGATGTTCTTACCGGTATTGTCGGTTCCGACACCGTTCAAGCAGACAACCGGCATTGCGCAATCCTTTGCCAAATGCGCCAGTTCCTTATTTTCGGCTTCACGACGACCAACCACATAGAAATCGCTACCATGCGTCACATGGGCAACATTCAAAAGCGGAGTATCATCGAGTACGTCACCGCACAAGAAAAACGGCATGTTGCCAGCATACTTGCGAATTTCAGCCCAGTCAACCGGAAGAGCCTTATTGCATGGTCCCGTCAACGCATTTCGCGGAAACACGACACAATCGACATCGGCGGCCTTAGCGCGATCGAAAGCGGCTTTCATCGTTTGCATATTCGCCGGCACATTACCCGGCAGAATTTTCATCTGCACCACATAAAGTTTCATTTCAATATCCTCTATGTTGGAAAAATAAAAAAAATGCACCGCACATGAGCGATGCATTTTTCAAACGCGCGTCCTAAACCCTATTCGTACTGCGGAGCTTCGAAAGAGGTCGGAATCTTCGGCGTATCCGGGTCACTATGGATGAACGAGAATCCGCTAATCTTGTTAGTAGCTTTATCAATCGGTCCGGTCTGGAGTTGGCCATGGATGCTCGACGTGCACTTGTCCGGATGCAAGCATCCCGAATTGCGCATCATCAAGTGGTAACCATAAACTTCCCAGACGCCACTCTTGGATTCAACATTTTTTTGGCCTTCGAAAGCAGAAAGTTCATAAGAACCGTCAGCCTTGAGCGTGAAATTCCATTCAATACCATCTTTTATATTTTGCCATTCACCGACAAAATCGCTAGCCTTTTCGTATTTATATTCGCTAGATTCGACATTGCAGCTCATCGTGGTTGTCGTTTCACCATTAGACATAGAAATGGTATTTTCCGTTCCGACAGAATAAGCATACATTGAATAAACTGGCTTGTTATAGTATGCCGGACGCATCAACAACGTGCTACGTTGGATATCATAATGGCCGCCAATCCAGTAGGCAACTTTATCACCAACTCCATTTTCAACGATATACGAATTGTCGAAGAACGTGAACGTTCTCGTCGTATCGCCATCGGTGCACTTGTAAATTTTGTCCTTAATGTCTTCGGCCTTGGAAACCTTGCCCTTCGCCACAGTGACGCTAGCCTTTACAGCTTCGCTATATTCCTTCGAGCCATTGACCGCATACTTGACGACGCCGTTCTCATCGACAATGAACGAAATCGTGAAACCGTTCTTGTCCTTGAGTTTTTCCAAAATCTTTTTAACGGCATCCGTTTCAGCATACTGCTTGCCGACATTACCGTCGACGAATTTCACTTCGCCATTTGCAAAATCCGTATAGGTCACAATCCACATTTCATTCGGAATGCGGAGAGCAACAAGGCCCTGCTTGCTACCCGTAGAAAGGTAAACAGTCTGATCAAACAACTTGAGTTCAACATTCTTTTCGAGATCCGTAAGCTTTGCAGCGCGAGCACCCTTAGGAACGTCAACTGAAGACGAAGACTTCGGAGCCTCAGCACTCGATGAAGAAGAGTTAGCCTTATTCTCAACAGAAGAAGAAGACTTATCACCTTCATTTTTTGTACTGGACGAAGACTTTTCATTCTTGGAATCCGAGGATTTCTTATCGCCTTCCTTTGAATCAGAAGACTTCTTATCATCTGTTTTTGAAGAAGAAGACTTCACTTCACATTCATCGGAATCGCAATCATCTTCTTCGGAAGAAGACGAAATCTCAGTATCGTTATTTTTGGGAGAAGAGGGATTATCATCATCTCCGCAAGCAGCAAAAAGGAATGCGGAGGACACCAAAAGGGCAAGCAATTTTTTCTTATTCATAGTATTTAATATAATTTATTTAGTCCAATTTAGACCAACAAAAATTTACAATTTCCGCGAAAAAAGTCTAAAAACGCTCAAATTATTCAAATAACTGTATTATATGGAATTCCTAATTGCTAAACGGGCAGCCCGGATGGTAATCTAAATCAGCTTCGGCTTCTTCGATGGAAGGCGCGGCATCATACAAAAAACCCGCCAAAGCCTGCTCGGCCGAAACACGTTCCCCGCCAATCCAGTTTTTCAGAACGGCAAGTCGCTTCGAGATCCACCACGGAAGCGGAATCATCATGTGGCGCATTCCAGCAGATTTAAGCACATACGAAGCCATTTCCGCCATCGTCATGACAGTCGAACCCGCAAGAGCGTATGTTTTCCCGACCGCTTTTGATTCAAGGCCAGCAACAGCGATCCCCTTGACCAAATCCACACTGCAAACCGGGCGTTTGAGGCACTTGCCTCCCCCCGGCATAAAATAGAGCGGGAACTTTTTCACGTAATCGCGGAACATGTTGAATTCCACGCCACCGCCATCGCCAATTACAAGCGTAGGTCGCACAATCGTCCAATCCAAACCAGACGCATGCACAAGCGCTTCGCCCTTCTTTTTGCTTTCGCCATAGGGCGTAAGCACCGGATATGTCACGGAAATGCTAGAAACATAAAGGAAGCGACGCACGCCAGCAAGTTTGCAAGCCTCAATAACATTGCGCGTTCCCCACGTATTCACGTGTTCAAAAGCACCACGTTTTGTTGATAAAAGAATTGCCGCCAAGTGATAGACGACATCCACCCCTTCAAACGCACTTTTTATCGATTCAAAATCGGTGACATCGCCGTAACAGACATCCACCTCAGCAGGCAAGGATTTTGCCAAAGAATCGCCCGGAAGCGTCAAGACGCGGACACACACTCCCCGTGCTATAAGTTCCCGGCACAACGCCTTCCCTACGACGCCGGCGCCACCCGTCAATAAAGCAATCATGCTAGGCTTCCAGCATATAACGGATATCCTGAATGCGCCTTGCGAGCGACGCATCCTTTTCCATCTGCTTTTTTAGGGAATTTATGGCGGCGATTACAGTGGCATAGTCCCTGCAGAACATCGCGCCGATATTCTGGAGAGAATCGGTCGTGAGTTCGCGGCAAAGGAACATAGCCACCTTGCGGGGCATAGAAATCGCAGCAGACTGTCGCTTGGACGAGAGTTCGCAAACTTCAACGCGGTATTCCAACGCTACAGCCTCAATAATGTTCTTGGACGTAAGTTCCACATGGCCACCATGTTCCGATGGAGCCACAAGACGCTTGACGCTATTCAAGTTCAAATCAGCCTTGCAGAACATGTTCATAGCGCCAAGGAAGTTCAAAAGACCTTCAATCAAGCGCACATTCTTGCGAGGCGGCATCGAAAGGTAACGGCAAATTTCTTCACGGTCAGCCTTTGCAAACGGCAAGTCTTCGGATTTCTTGCTAATCAAGTGCATGCGAGTGAGCAAATCCGGTTCATCAAGGCCCACAGCAACACAGGATTCAAGCGGAGTAAGGAGTTTCTTGGAAATGCTCGGAATCGAGGATCTCGAAGAGTTGCGTTCGTTATCCGTATCGACAACCTTGAACTTAGACGGATGGCGGTCGCAAGAAATCACCACCTGCTTGCCTTCGGCGCGCAAATGCCTAATCAAAATGGCAAGGCGTTCCTGCGTCCACAAGCCCTTTTCCAAAAGTTGAACGTCATCAAGCAACAGAATATCGCAAAGCTCATAACGTTCACGGAACTTCTGGGCAAGTTCACGTACATTGCCCGTCTTATTGTGAAGAGCCGATGCCATTGCAGTCGCATCACGCAAAAAATCGTATGCATGGCAATAGACGATCGAATAATCAGGATGGTTCTTCTGGATTTTTGCAGCAATGGATTGCAACAAATGAGTCTTGCCCAAGCCGCTTTCGCCATAAACAAACAGCGGATTCAACGACGGGTCGCCCGGATTTTCGGCCACAGCCTGGCATGCGCGGAAAGCCGTGGAATTGCACTCCCCTTCGACAAAGTTTTCAAAAGTATAGCGTGCATAAAGCGATAAAGCCTGTTTCGGACGCTTTACCGGTTTCGGAGCTTGTACAACCTTCGGGATAACCGGCACCGTGAGCTTGATTTCGGGAATCGGGTCCGAAGGAGCAATCTGACGGATGCGATAATCAACAAATTCACTACCAAATACAGCCGTAAAGGACTTGCGCAATAAATCGCCATAATGGGAATTCACCCAGTTCTCGCGAAGCTCGTCAGGAACAGTAAGCAAGGCATAGCCATTGCACATTCCCTCATAACCAAGAGCGTCAAGAATTACGGCACCAAAAAAGTCCTTGCATTCCGAACGCACGCGGTCGAGCACCTGTTGCCAGGGCGACTCTGCAATATCCAACAAAGAAACAGTATTATCCACGATCTAAAAAACCAATCAAGAGTATAAAAGAGCAAGCAAAAAATAAGAAAGGAAAATTGAAGAACAAGCAACCAAACGAAAAAAATTTTTTATTGTCCGTTTTTTGTTCAAAAACGGCAATTTTTTTTTGAAAACACTTTTTATCCGACTTTTTCCAGTTTACACCACCCTTACGAACGTATGTGTAACAAAATTATCACTTACTATTAGCACAAGTTATCAACAGGTATTTTTTCAAACATCCCTTGACAAGATTTTTCTTACTTTAAGCATACAAAATATTATACAAATGGCGAAATTCGTTCAAAAACGCCATTTTTTTGTCATAAGAAAAATGTAACTTGATGAAAATCAACAAGTTACATGCACAGTTTGTTACCACAAATGGAAGCCTAGACCCACTGCAAAAACATGGTGAGAGAACATTACAACTTACGGATTCTGCGGAGGCGGAGGATTATTATTTTGTCCGTTATTTTCACCAAGCTTTTCTTGCAAGTGGTCAATCCGGTCTTCAAGTAATTTCTCGATTTCAGGAAGCAAGCGGTCCTTCACGCGATCAAGATACAAGCATTGCAGTTGAATCATGCGGTTACGATGGCGGCCTGCAAATTCCTGAATCCAGTGGCTTACGGCCTGCTGGCGATCCTGAATCTTGTCATGCAAAGAACGCTGGATGAAAGTTCTCTGGACTTCCATATAGCGCTGCATATTGAACGGCATGCGGTAAGTACGAATAAACTGTTTTAGCAACACCAGCAAGCAAAGATGATCATTGCATTGATGATCACGAATGAACAGCTTCAATTCTTCCAGATGCTTCTGGAAGAATGGGACAATCGCTTTATCATCAATCTGATAAAGTTCAAGTTCATCCTGTTCTTTTGTCGCTTTATCGACAGCCATATTCCAAATCTATTTTTTTACCGTTTCCTACACTTTTGCATGTTTCACAAGAAAGCTGAATTTGGCGTTTTTTTCGTTATTTAAGGTACTTTTTCCCAAAAAAACGCGTCCTTCAGTTCCCGGATTCAACCTATCTGCGGCAGCGCCGCGGAAATCTAGCATTTCTTCAACTTCGCACTTTTGCATGCCATCGGGCGTCATCAATTCCAACGTATCGTCCATGGAGAACGGATTTTTCACGTTCACAAGGCATGCACCCGTAGCTTCATCAAAGTCCTTCACCTGAGCCGCCACGCAGCCACCTTCTGCATCCACATGCGTTGCTTCGTAATTCTGCGGCAAAGGACCACGCAAGAATCCCGGCATAAAGCCACGCCCATCGACAAATCGAATCGCACGACGGCTTTCTTCGGGCACTGGATTTCCGGCAGCCACAGCATCAATTGCCATACGATAAGCGCGCACCACCTGGCTCAAGTAATACACAGAACGCGTACGGCCTTCGATTTTGAAGGAATCAAGGCCACCCGCCACGAGTTCAGGAATCACATCCAAGGCGCAAAGGTCACGGCTACTCATAAAGTAGGTGCCCCATGTATCTTCATCGAGCGCAATCGGATCGAGTTCCGGGCGGTCAGTGCGCTGCAGAGCAAACGAGCCTTCGTGTTCGCGATAGTCCTCAACCTGAGGACCGGAATTCGCATACAAGCGATACGGCATGCGGCAACTGTTATCGCAGGCGCCCTGGTTCGCATCGCGGTGCGTCACCCAATTCGAAAGCATACAACGTCCAGACATAGCCATGCAAACAGCACCATGAACGAACACTTCAAGTTCAAGGTCCGGGACTTGTTTCTTTATCTCTAAAATTTCAGACAAGCGAAGCTCACGGCTCAAAATAATTCGACGAACACCTAAGTTTTTCCAAAACGAAGCGGCTAAGTAGTTAGTCGTATTTGCCTGCACGGACAAATGAACTTCCGTTTCGGGATGTTCCTTCAAAAGCCAGCCTACAAAGCCCGGATCAGCCACAATCAAGGCATCTGGTTTGAGTTCCAAAGCCGCATTCAAAGCCTTTTGGAAAGATTCCACCTTAACATTTCGCGGAATCACATTACTCGTGAGATAGAACTTTTTACCATGTTCATGCGCATAAGCAATGCCTTCAGCAAGGTCATCAAGATTCTTGAAGCCGTTTTCGCGAGCTCGCAACGAGAACGCCGGTTGCCCCGCATATACAGCATCTGCACCATAAGCAAATGCATACTTCATTCGTACAAGGTCACCCGCAGGTGCTAAAAGTTCAGGCTTTTTCATTTTTAGGCGTTAGGTATAAGGTTTTAAGTGTTAGAATTTGAATCCGGCTCGAATGTAAGCTTTGCGATCGTCAATAAGCGTGAGTTCTCCCATAAAAGAGAAACGTTGTCCTTCATAACTGATTGCGGGAGTCAAAGAATACTGGAGTTCCGCACCTTTGAGATAGTGCTTTTTCTTCAAATTATGGGAGCCGGGAGTCGTATCGTTCACGGCACTACCGTAATTCGTTCCTTTCCAGAACCAAGTCTGACGGACAGACGCAAAGATATGGCCATCCAAACGAGCAAAAAGATTCCAGTCAATCGTACGGCTGTTCGGGCCACCCTGATTTCCGAGCGGATACCCTAAGTGAGCCATCTGGGCCGTATTCTTTTTAAAATGGGAATAGACATAAGGTTCAACGCGAGCGTATTCAAAGATCGTACCCGCTTCAATCTTATGACCTTTGTAATAGAAATTATGACCAGCCTGGAAACCCGCCATCCAAGCCCACTTCGCCTCAATATTATCATTGCGAATCAAGCTAATCGGGGAATCCATATCGTCCAAAAAGAATTCCGTATAAAGACGCACCGTGTTAAACAAACGATAGTTAAAATCAAAAGACAAGGAACCATTGTTGCTATTTTCCGAAAAATTACCCTTTTCCATAAACAACGGTGCTGTCGGTACAAACAACCAGGGTTTCATGTTATCATAAAGAATCGTAAGTTCGCTTATACCAAACGTAGCATTCCCTACGGCAAGTTCATAGCGGTGGCCAAAGAGGTTTCGTGTATTGTCCTTGTTCGCCATATCAAAGCTGTGGAAAATGCGCAAGTCCGCATAAAAGCTCATCACACGGAGAGGACCAATCATCAAGTCCAAGCTCATCATGTTGTACGGAACAGCAAACTGGTTTAAAGACAAGTTGTTATAGTAGCCAGGTCCCCAGTGCATTACATCACGGCCAAAATCAAGGCGCAACCAGTCATGATTAAACGCGAAGTGCGTGCGATAACGAGCATAGCTTGTGTAATCAGCACCAGACTTTTTCGATTCATTTTGAATTTCCAAAAATTCGCGGTCATAAGAGCGCGGTTTCTTGGCAGAATGACCTTCGCTGTAAATACGCGCATCCAAAACAAAATCTAAAGAATCGACAAAACCGCGAACGTAAATGCCACCGTCTATTCCCGGCCAAATCGTATCTCCAAATGTCTTACCATTAGTGCTAATGCCACGATGATCAGTATCATTAATGTATTCACCACCACGATAATCAATACCGCCTACAATGCTAGCCGCAATGGCCACACGCGGAATCGAGTTTTCAAGAGTGAGAGCACGAGCTGCACATGCAGAATCACCCTTTTCACATTTGTACTGAAGTCCATTTCCCAAAATACCGGCACCGCGTAAATTATCGAAGTACAAAAGCGCGTTGCTTTCTGTCTTTGTGAAATTCTTGCGGAAAGTCGTATCCCTGCGCGGGTACGTAAAGTACTGGCGTTCGTTTCCTATGGTCTGTCGATGGTATTCAAACAGCATCGGAGCCGTTTCGAGAGTCCGCAAATTGAAGGTTCGTTCGGGTTCAATGACCGGAGAAACCGCAAAGGACTCACTCACGCCCGCCCAAAGCAAAGCACAAGACAAAAGGGATAAAAAGTTCTTAAAAACCATTGCAAAAATTTAGCATTTTCGTTCGCCGGATTCGTCAAAAATGGAAAATTTGAGCACTTTCGTCCCATACGGAACTTTTTGTTCCGCTTAAAAATTCAATGTCCGTAAAAAAGAACAATTCACATATTTAAAAGCGAATTCATCTAATATAAGTTTTAAGAAAATGTTGAATGGGAGATATTCTATGAATAAAAAGTTTCTGACCATGGGCTGTATTTCGAGCCTTTCATTAGCAATGTACTCCGGCTGCTCGGACTCGACTTCTGATTTGTACAATCCTGCCAATCCATTTGGTGAAGTCAATGAAGAAAGTTCCTCTTCTGTAGCAAATGCCGGAGCTGGGGACGAAATTGTCGTTTCTAGCGATTCCGAAAGCGCAACAAGCAGCGCAACCGCCACCTCGTCTGCAAGTTTGAATTTATCATCCAGCGCTACAATTGCACCGAACAGCAGTGCAACAATTGCTCCAAACAGCAGCGCGACTTTAGCATCATCCAGCAGCAACGGCACAAAGCCAAGCACGAATTCCAGCAGTTCTGCAACCCCGACAATACAAAGCTCTTCTAGCACAACAAGCCAGCAGGTTAACGAAAACACGGGCAACCGCCCTGTAATCACTTACGCCGCAAGTGGCGCCACAGCTACAAATGCAGGCAACTGCGTCACCGTTACAGGCGGTACAGTTACCATCAAATGCGGTGGCGAATACGATTTTAGCGGAAACTACAGCGGAAACGATGCTCAGATTCTTGTGAACACGGCAAAGACTGATTCTTCCGTTTACTTGAACATGAGAGGCCTTACACTCAGCAACACCGCTGACGCCCCGATTTACATCCAGAAGGCAAGCAAGGCTTTCGTGGTCGCCAAAAACGGTACGACCAACACCTTGAGCGATGGCTCCACCCGCACCAAGACCTACAATTACACTAACGATAACGGTGAAGCAAAAACCGATACGACAGGCGCTTGCATTTACGCCAAGGACGACCTCACCATCAAAGGCGAAGGTACGCTCGTTGTCAAGGGAAATTACAATAACGGTATCCATACCAGCAACGACTTGAAGGTTAAAAACGGTCTCATTACGGTCAACGCCAAGAACAATGGTCTCAAGGGTAAAAGCTCCGTTGAAATCAGCGGTGGTACAATCAACATTACCACGACCGAAGGCGATGGCATCAAGAGCGATACCGAAGATGCAGCCGATTTAGCATCAGGCAAGGGAAGCATTGAAATTACGGGTGGCGAAATCACCATCACTTCTGCATTCGATGGCATCACAGCAGCGAACGCAGTAACAGTCGCAAATGGAGAATCGACCTCCCCAACTATCAAGGTTACAGCAGGCGGCGGCCACAGCTGCCTTAGCGATCCCACAAGCAATACCGGCAGCACAGGCGGCCGCGGCGGCATGGGCGGATTCCCCGGTATGGGCGGCAGTTCCTGCTCTCCGACCGAAAGCATGAAGGGTATCAAGGGCGATTCGAGCATCACCATCAGCGCAGGCATTATCGATATCAACAGCCGCGATGACGGTCTCCATAGCAGTGGAAACATCACTGTTTCTGGCGGTACAATCACAATTGCCACTGACGACGATGGCGTCCATGCCGAAAAAGCTCTCTACGTGAAGGACAACGCGAACATCAGCGTTACCCTCGCCTACGAAGGCATGGAATCTCCCGACATGCACTTTGAAGGCGGTATTACAAGCGTCATCACCACTGATGACGGTTGGAATGCGGCCGGCGGAACGTCTACGACCACGACCGGTGGCAACACGGGTCGCGGAGGCCCAGGCGGCTTTGGCGGAGGCTTCGGCCCTGGCAGCGGAAGCACCGGCAAGCTCACAGTTACGGGCGGTTACCACTACATTTACGTTGGCACCGGCGACACAGACGGCGTCGACAGCAATGGAGACATTACGATTTCCGGCGGTGTCATCATCGTGGAATGCCGCATGAACGGTGGCATGGGCGGTATGGTCGATTCCGACGGAACCACGAACATTTCTTCAAACGCAAAGCTCCTCGGTTTCGGCACGAACAATTCCGAAGAAGGCACGCAGTACAGCGTAAGCTTCAATACCAATAACTACTACGGCACTTCGTCAATCGCATTCAAGCCGAGTTTTTCCGGAAACAAGATGGTCTCTAGCGTGGGTCAGCCGAGCGCTATCAGCAGCGTAAGCGGCATGACCAAGACCTGCTTCGGCAACAGTACCGATCGCTGCGTTTATACGAAGTAGACGAAAGAACGGGCCGTTAACCGGCCCTACAGACGAAAGATAAAAGGCGAGCAATTAAGCTCGCCATTTTTATTTCTAATTCCGATTTCCTAATTCCGAATTAATTACATCCAGCCGCGGTCAGACGTACCAGAAATACCACGAATCTTAAGATCGAAGTCATCACGGTTCGTAGCAGCATTCATAGCCGTTTCAAGCGAGATTTGGTCGTTCTGGTAAAGTTCCAAAAGCGCCTGGTCGAACGTCTGGCTATGATACTGAATATGGCCTTCAGCAACCGCCTGTTCCACCATGTCAAGCTTATTCTTATCTTCGATATATTCCTTGATGGCGCCCGTATTCACGAGGATTTCGGCTGCAGGCACTCGCCCATTGCCATCCTTGGTCGGCAAAAGTCTAAGCGAAATAATACCGACCAACACTTCTGCTAGCAAAAGACGAATTTCATCATGCTGGTGCGGCGGATACATCGAAAGCACACGGTGAATCGTTTCCACGGCGTTCGTCGTATGGATTGTCGCAAACACCATATGACCCGTATCGGCTGCAGTCAAAGCAATCTGCATGGTTTCAAGGTCACGAATTTCGCCCACCAGAAGCACGTCCGGGTCCTGACGGAGAGCCGCACGGAGAGCGTTCGCGTACGAAAGGGTATCCACGCCGATTTCACGCTGCGAGATAATTGCCACGTTGTCCTTGTAAAGGTATTCAATCGGGTCTTCGACAGTAATGACGTTCACGGATTCTTTCTGATTGATGTAGTCAATCATGGAAGCAAGCGTCGTCGATTTACCAGAACCGGTCGTACCTGTCACAAGAATAAGCCCGCGCTTTGTCAAAGACAATTCGCGAATGATTTCGGGCAAATGAAGTTCTTCGAATGCAGGAATAACAGCCTTAATATGACGGATTACAACAGCAATCGTACCACGCTGGCGGAACACGTTCACACGGAAACGCCCCATATCGCGTGCGCCAACGGCAAAGTCACATTCCTTATTGGCCTCAAAACGCTGCTTTTGGTCGCGATTCATGATGTCGTCCAAAAAGGAATCCATCATAGCGGAATCAATACGAACGTCAAAAAGCCTTTGCAAAGTACCGTTAATACGATAAACCGGCGGCACGCCCACACGAAGGTGCAAGTCAGACGCCTTGCGGTTCACCATTTCGCGCAAGAGCTGTTCGATGCGAAGTTCAGCCATATTAGCCTTCTCCAAACTTTTCGCGGCAGAGTTTTTCTACTTCTTCCAGACGAGATTTAATTTCGGCATTATTCGGATTCTTCTTTGCAAGATCCGAATAAATTTCAAGAGCCTTGGTATAGACACCCTGTTCCATGTAGATATCCGCAAGCGTACGCGTATTCAGACTATCGTCCAAATCAGCAGCACCACGGGAAAGCGGAGCTTCGGCATCGTTAACAAGACTTGCAGAAACTTCATCGTCGGAATCGCCCGACATCAAGTAATCAACACCCTTATTGTTCGGTTCGTCAGCTTCCGTCAAGGAATCATCTTCATCGAACAGGCCCTTGAATGCATTAGACACTTCAGAGTCAATAGAATCCAGTTCAGCAGAAGGTGCATTTTCAAAAGATTCAGCAGGAGCTTCAGCAACTTCGGCAGGAGCTTCGGATGCGGCCGGAGCTGCAACCGGTTCTTCGGTCTTAGCAACTTCAGCAGGTGCAGCCGTCTCTACGGTTTCCGTCTTTTCTTCCGGCAAATCATCAGAGTCTGAACCAAAGATGTTATCGAAGGATTCTTCGACATTTTCCTTCACATCTTCTTTTACAGAGCTTTCTTCAATTTCAGCACCTGTAGCTTCTTGGCTCAAAGGTTCTTCGGCAGGAGCTTCCGATTTTTCTTCAGGCAAATCCATGTCGTCTTCATCACCGAACATGGAAGCGAAGGCTCCGCCCATTTCCTTAGCAACATCTTCTTCTTGATCCGATTCCTGAACTTGTTCCGGAACCGTTTCTGCAGCAGGAGCTTCAACCGGAGTTTCAACCTTTTCTTCAGCGGTCGGCACTTCCGATATTGCAACTTCCTCCGTCGATGCTTCGGTCTTTTCTTCAGCATCTTCATCGCCAAAGAGTGCATCAAAGGCGCCATCCACTTCTTCAGCAGCGGATTCCTCTTCTGCAACCGGAGTTTCTTCAACAGCAGGTGTTTCGGCTACAGCAACTTCCGCAGCGGCAGTTTCTTCAGCAGCCGGTTCTTCGTCCAAATTGAGAACAAAATCATCATCTGTCTTTGACGGAGCTTCTTCTTCCGAGAAGTCCATGTGCATAGAAGGCACTGCATTTTCTGCAGGCTGTTCTTCTTCCGCAGGAACACTCTCAGCCAAAGATTCTTCGGCCGGCTGTTCAGCCGGAGTTTCGTCCAAACTAAAGTCTGCATCAGCAGATTTTTCGAACAAACCGCCCAAGGATTCTTCTTCGGAAGATTCGGTTTCAGCAGCAGGAACTTCAGCAGGAGCTTCGTTTACAGGAGCTTCATCAGCATTATCGTCCATGCTAAAGTCTGCATCAGCGGACTTTTCGAACAAGCTACCTAAAGATTCTTCTTCAGCAGGTTCGTTCTGGACTTCCGTAACAGCCTCTTCAGCTACCGGTTCTTCTACAGCAGATTCTGCAGGAGTTTCAACTTCTTCAGCAGCTTCAACAGGCTTTTCAGCAACCGTTTCAGATTCTTCTGCCGGTTTTTCTTCCGGAAGATCATCATCGCCCAAAAGCGAAGAGAATGCATCATCAACATTCGTCTCAGCCTCAGCTTCTTCGGCCTTCGGCGTTTCATCTAAATCAAGTATATCGGAATCCGCATTGTCTGCACTAGATTCTTCATCCGAGAAATCCATGTGCGTCGGCGGAACTTCGCTTTCCGAGGACTTTTCGAACAAACCACTCAAGGATTCTTCAGCAGAATCTTTCTGTTCTTCGGCAGCCGCTTCTTCTGCAGGCTTTTCATCCGGCAAGTCGTCGTCGCCCAAAAGCGAAGAGAATGCATCATCGACATTCGTTTCAGCGGCTTCCGCCTGTTGCGGTTCATCCTGTTGCGGTTCGTCCAAACTATCCAAGCTGAACAAACTTTCGTTGGACTTTTCTTCAACAAGTTCTTCGGATGATTCCTCGGACTTCGCCTGTTCGTCCGAAGTTTCTTTGTCTTCGTTATCGGCAAAATGCGAGAACAAGGACGATGTTTCAGGTTCTTCTTTTTCAGCAGGACCTGCGATATCAAAATCGTCATCCGAGCCCAAAATTCCAGAAATAGCAGAAGACACTTCAGACGAATTCAACACTTGATCGTCAAATTCCTGACCTTCAGAATCTGAACTGCCTTCGGTAAGTCCATCCGAAGCAGAATCCAAAGAATCACGCAAAGCATCCATCGAGGTGTTGTCTTCTTCGTCCGTATTCGGAAGCGATGCTGCAAGACTTGCAAAGACATTGTCTTCTTCTGCAACTTCAGCCACCTCGGAATCATTGTCCACATCCATCGTAAATGAACTATCGTCATCCATCGGCGGAGCAACCATGCTTGCCTGTTCTTCTTCGGTCAGAACATCGTATTCATCCTTCCAGAATGCATCCAACGGATCCATATCGTGAACACGACGGAAACATGCGTTACGCTCGGCAACTTTACCAAGCTTATCGTAGGATTCCCCCATTCTCTTATGAGCAGACAGGCAGAACGGGTCCTTGGCGAGCACCTTCTTATATTCAGAAATGCTCCCTGCAAAATCCTGTTTACCCGACAAAATCTTTGCACGCACCAACATAGCCGGAACATCGGACGGCGATGCGGCAAGAGCTTCATCGACCAACTTCAACGCAGCTTCGTAGTCACCCGAAGCACGTTCCATATCAGCAAGCCAGGCCAAAGCCTGTGAATGCCCCTTAGTCTTTTTTACAGCCTTTTTGAGAGAATCCAACGTTACAGCCATCATTTCTCCAATGGAAGAAGAACAGCTTCATCCGCCAAAAGTACAGGAATTCCCTCGCGAACCGGATAGAGACGAGCTCCGTCTGGCGTCACAAGGGCTTCAGTTAAAATATCAATTACACTTTCACCAGCAACGTTCTTTACAGAACCCGCTTGAATAGCGCTGTTCACAAGAGCGATTGTATCCGCATCAGCCTGAGATAGAGGCTGACGTGTTTCCGGGCAGCAAAGAATGCTTAACAATTTAGAATCGAGCATATGACCTTTTTTAAATCGGTTATTTCATAAAAAAAAATAACACAATTTTTACAAAAAAGGGCGTTTTAACGAAGATATTTGAGATTTACAAGGGCAAAATTGCCATTTTTTCCGTTTCCGATGAGCAAATACACGCACATTCCGAGTTTATCGAGCCAATTTATGTCGAAATTTTCGCGATATCCGGAGAAATTGGAGACTACCAAAAGCTCACGGCAGCCCGTGCGGTTGCAGATGTTTTCCATCTGAGAAAGGGGCCCGAGCAGGTGCTTGCGGTTCTCTTCGGAGAGCTTTTCGGGTTCGCCGCTCACGCAGCCGAGAATTTCGATGCCGGGGATGACGTTGTAGCTATCGAACCAGTTGTTCAGGGAATCTTCGCGACCGCCGAGCAGAATGGAGCGGTGGCGTTTTTTCGCAAAGATACGGTAGAAATAGTTTATCCAGAATGCAACGCGGCGCCAAGCAAGGAGAACCAGCGGGATAAAGAGACTGGAACAGACAGCATAGACGCACCACCCAATACTGGGATAGATTGTAGACTTGTCTCCCGGGACATAAGAAAATTGGGCAAAGTAACGGAATACCTCATACCCACCAACAGCAAGAAGGTTCAGTGGCACAAGGTACTGCAAGAACTTTTCGCCCTTGAGGCTGGATTCCGTGTATTCCCCACGGAAAATAAGAAAGACCATATTAACAATGGCGACCAAGCCAACAAGCCACCAGTCTTCAAAAGTCGTTATCACCCCGATGGATTCCTTAATGGATGTAAAAATGCATCCGTCGTTTCCCAAACCGGGCAAAAATACAAGTGCCCACAGCGCCACAACGCCCAAATCGAGGAACATCTTCCAGAACTTCGGAATCAAGCGCGAGAACATGCCCACGAACGCCGCAAATAAAATACCGAAAGACACGAGGAAGTTCGGAACAAAGTAAAGATCTTTGTGCTTTTTCACAAAGATAAGCATAGCCTTGTAGAAGTCCACGTAGGAACCCCAACGGCGTGTACGGCAACTCTGTCCCTTAAAGTGCAGAATATTCGTGACCGGCGTGTAATAGTTCTTGAGACCCATCTGCTTCGTCCGGAAACAGAGATCCAAGTCTTCACCGTACATGAAGTAGTCTTCGTCAAAGCCGTTCAGCTTTTCATAAACATCGCGACGGATGCAGAAGAACGAGCCACTCACGGCATCGACTTCAATCATCTCGTCCGGATCGGCGTACGTCATGTTATAGCTGGCGAGTGTCTTGCTCTTCGGGAAAAGTGCAGCAAGACCAATCGTCTTCGACACTGCAGAAACAATCGTCGGGAAAGAGCGGCGGCATGCCCATTGGAGCGTTCCGTCTTCGTTCAGAATTCGGCAACCGACAGTACCTGCATCCGGATGTTCTTCCATAAACTGGAGCATTTCGCGGAAAGCGTTCTTCGAAATGATCGTATCCGGATTGATGAAGAACAGGTACGGCTTAGTCGCATGCTTTTCAGCGAGGTTACAGCCTTTACCAAAGCCCAAATTTTCCTTGGAGTCAATCCATTCCACTTCCGGGAAGAAGTTCTTGATTTCGGGAATAATCGGTTCGGTGGAACCGTTATCCAGAACGATAATCTGCGAATCGATTTCTTCACAAGCATCGCGCACAGACTTGAGGCATGCCGGAATGAAGTCGCAAGAATTATAAGCAATGATAATGACAGAACAAGAAAGCATAATAGACAATTCCAAACTTTACAGGGTCCTTCACGCTTACGCGTTCAGGATGACGAGATGCAGAACTACGCGAGTCCGAGACGAAGCTTGAGCACGAGGAAGAATGCTTCGGAGATGATTCCGCCGCTCATCTTGGAGGTACCACGGGTGCGGTCCGTAAAGATGATGGGGATTTCCTTGACGCGGAGCCCCTTCTTCCAAATCTTGAAGGTCGTTTCAATCTGGAAGCAGTATCCGTCACTCTTCATCTTGTCGAGGTTCAAGGCCTGCAATGCTTCACGGCGGAAGCACTTGAAACCACCCGTGGCATCGCTAATCGGGAGGCCCGTCACAAGTCGTGTATAGACGTTTGCACCATAGCTGAGGATTAGACGGCGAAGGTCCCAGTTCACCACGCTGATGCGGTGATCCTGATAACGGCTACCAAGCACGAGGTCAGCATCTTCGGCAGTTTCCAAGAATCTGTTCAAGTCCGTCGGAGCATGGCTAAAGTCTGCATCCATTTCGAACACGCGTTCATAATCACGTTCTAGCGCCCACTTGAAGCCCATCACGTAAGCGGAACCGAGTCCCATCTTACCCTTGCGGCGAAGCAAGTGGATTCTAGGATTCTTGTCGGCTTCGGCCTGAACAAGGTCCCCCGTTCCATCCGGCGAACCATCGTCCACAACAAGAATTTCAAGACAATCATTCTGTTCCAAAATCGCCGACATGATGAGAAGAATATTCTCCTTCTCATTGTAGGTGGGAACAATCACCAAACTCTTAGGGAACGCCATTAAATACCTCTCTAAACACAAATCTATACAAAATTACAATTCACCAATCGAGTCAGAAACAGGATAGGATCGTTTTCTATTTCCGTTCATCATTTCGCCAAGAAGACCAAGCGAAAAGAATTGAACGCTCATCACTAGCGAGAATGCACCCGCCAACAAGAGCGGACGCACATGCATCTCCCCTGTCTGAATCCATTCATAGCCAAAATAACCGCAAATGCCAAGGCCCAAAGCAAGCAACAACAGCCCGACAAGACCAAAGAAATGAAGCGGTTTGGAGGAGAAGCTACGCATGAACATCAAGGAGACGAGATCCAAAAATCCGCTCACCAGACGGGAAACGCCATACTTCGAAACGCCATGAACACGGGCACGGTGAGCAACCGGCATTTCAGTAATGCGGAAGCCCTGCCACTTGGCCATCACCGGAATAAAGCGGTGGTAGTCGCCATAAAGCTGGATAAAGCGGACTACGGAATTACGGTACGCCTTGATACCGCAGTTGAAATCATGGAGACGCTTGCCGCAGACAATCGAAACCGTCAAATTGAACAACTTCGACGGCATCGTCTTGTGCCACGGATCCAAGCGGCGGATTTTCCACCCCGAAACAAGATCGTAACCGCTTTCGAGAATCTTGATCATCTTCGGAATTTCGAGCGGGTCATCCTGCAAGTCGCCATCGAGCGTTGCAACGTACCTGCCACGAGCCTTGGAAAAACCAAGAGCGAGTGCGGCGGCCTTGCCGCAGTTGAACTGGAAACGGAACGCACTTACCGAAGACTTTGGCTTTGCACCAAATTCCTTAGAAAGTTCTTCGATGACCTCCCAGGTATTATCGCGGCTACCGTCATCAATCGCGATAACCTCGAACTCCATACCGGTCGGTTCAATTGCGGCCCAAATTTCCTTAAACAACTGAGGAAGATTTTCACTTTCTTCCTTAACAGGGATAACCAAGCTCAAATCCATTGCACAACCTCGAAATTAATTAACGGCGGGAACGGCTTCAGTAGCTGGAGCTGGTTCTTCGTCAACCTTGAGAGATTCGTCCCTAATGGCTTCAATCTGCTGAAGGCTCATAGAAAGACGACTGTGGCCCGGAATATCGTAAGACGGAATGCTTTCGAGACCGCGCTTCACGACATCGACCGCCTTAGACTTCATGCCTGCAGAGGCATAGACATAGGATGCAGCCCAGTAGTTGCGCCATTCTCTCGGGAACTGTTGAATGCCGAGTTCAAGATACTTTGCGGCATTCAAAGCAAGACGTTCCACTTCGTCCTTGTCGGCCTTGGTAAACGGCTTCTTGGTCACGAGCGCCGCAATCTTTTCGCGTGCATCGAAAGAAATCTGCAAGTAGAGCGAGACATAGCTGCTGAGGAGGCGTTCTGTTTCGGAGTTGATGAAAGCAGAACCGTCACCGAGACCGCGGAACTTGTAAACGCTATCGATGAGGGCAGCAGTCTTTGCTGCATCAAAAGCATTCTGCTTCGGGGTAAGATCACCCTTCACAAAGTTGTAGACCATACCTTCTTGGACCATGTACTTTTCAAGACCCATAAAGTTCGAAGAACCAACAGTCGTCGAAATTTCAATCGGTCGATCCATATTCTGGAGAGCAAGGTCAATCACGAGCTTATTCTGCGTGAGCATCATGCTAGCGCGATTTCTCTTAGCCCAATCAATAAAGGCATCCCAAACCTGATAGTTCACCTTGAACTGAAGAAGCTTAGCAGAATCTGCCTCAGAAAGGTTGCCCTTAGCTTCCATCTGGTCAATGCGTTCCTTGAGTTTCGGCTTGAGGGTTTCAGCCTTGCGGATCCAAGTAGAAACAAGATGATTCGGGTTATTGGCGCTGCTGTTATCAAGGACCATGTCGTTATCAATGGTTTCCTTGGTGTAAGAGAGCTTGAGAATCGGTTCGTTCGTGAGCATCTGCTTGATGTACCAATCCGTGTTGCCCAAGGAAAGGTTCACCACGCGCACATCCTTACGGACACCAGCAACTTCCTGAGCAAACCACAACGGGAACGTGTCGTTATCGCCATTCGTGAAAAGAATTGCGTTCGGACGGCAGCTGTTGAGGAGGTTGTAAGCGTAATCCCAGGGAACCCAGAGACCAGAGCGGTCATGTTCCTTGTAGTTCGAAACGCACGGAACGATGAGCGAAACGAGCACGAGTACTGCAGCAATCGGAGATGCAAAAGCGGCAGTCGTTACAGATGTAGCCGCAAGCAGCACGAGGATACCGGCGCCAATACCGTAAATCATGCTCATGAAAATGAATGCCGGCGTATAGAAGTAGTCACGTTCGCGCACTTCCATGTGTACTGCTTCCGGGAACGGAGCACGCTGGCCAAAGCGGGCGAAGTTTTCTTCAATCTTCTGCCAGTTTTTCCAAGCCGTGGTGTTTTCGGCATCGCTAATCTTCTTTTCGTATTCAGCAATGCGGTTAGCCGGAGCATTGTGCATGCGAAGTCTTTCAATCGCATACTTAGAAGTTTCGATTGTCTGGCGAAGGTCAATAAGTTCGTTCGGATCCGGGAGGGCCGAAATTCCAGCACCAGAGTTGTTCAAATCCGCCACATTGCGAGTCATTGCATTGACCCAGTATTCGCGGTCGCGCTGTTCCATGCGGGAACCATCAGCAAAGTTGATGTAGAACAGAAGTCCCAAGGAGCAAAGCGCATAAAGGGTCGAAATAAATACACCCACATGCCTGTTACGCTTGCAGACATATACGCAAACAGCGACAAGAAGACCATTAAATATCAAGAAGAATATGAGTTGCCATGCAACATTATCGCCCATGAACGACATCTGCGTCGGGAAGCTGATTCCGAAACGTTCAATCGGTTCGTTTTCGGAAGCGTCAAACGTGTAAACACCGTTAGCATAGTTCACCCCACCTACCTTAGTCGGCAAGTACTGGGCCATCTGGTAACCACCATAACTCATGCTCGGGAAAGAGAGCACCTGGTGAGCAAGGCGAGAACGACGGTAGAATGCACGAGTAATCATGCTTTCGGAACCGTACTGCTTACGTTCAATAAAGGCATTAAAGGCTTCCCAGTTCTTGCTATCCAAAAGGTTGCTCAACTGGAGGTTGCCCTGTTCATCGCGAATATTGAATTCAGGATCGTTTTCGTCAATCGTCGGGTTGAGTTCCGAACGGATCGGGATGTAAAGATGAGTGCTGTAACCGACCAAAGCGAAGAAAGCAAAAGCAACAGAAAGGAGGAGACTGCGCTTCAGAGCGCCTTCATTGGACTTTGGAATCTTCCAACCAAGCACGGCATACAAAGCATAACCAGCAATGAACAAGACAATGAGAATGATGAAAGTAGCAAGCCAGCCACCCGTAATCATGTGCAAAGCAACGGCGAGCAAAATAGCCAAGCCAACCAAAGTGCTACGAACGAGGTTAAGTCCAACGAACTTGGCAGCACCAAGAATAAGGCCCAAGGCTAAAAGGCAAAGGAAAGATATTTCGATGAAAGAAGACACCTGGTAAATCACGGAGCAAAGAAGCGTACCCGTAATCCAGATTGGCAAACGTTCCGGAATCTTTTTCGGCTGAGCGATAAGAAGAAGTGCAAATACAGCCGGAACCGTGAGCATCGTGTAAAGGTGAGCGCCTACGCCAAGGAATGCGATATAGCAAATGAAGATGAGGATTCTATCGCTACTTGCTTCTTCGCGCTTGTTGTACCACACCAAGCCGAGGTAAGAAACAAGCATCAAAATAAGCATGGCAACGCCATAAACTTCTGCTTCGACAGCGTTGAACCAGAACGTATCGGAGAACGTGAGGAGGAATCCAGCGACAAGGGCTGCAGTCCCCAGCACATACATGCGCATCTTTTCGGAAATCTTTGCGGCCAAGGCATCGGTCTTGAGGACCGTCGACAAAAGTTCCCACGCAAAGAGGGCAGTCACATAGACGGTCGCTGCAGAACTTATCACGGAGATATAGTTCACACGCTTTGCAATTTCACCCACGAACGGCAAAAGGAGAATCACTGCACGGGCAAAGAATACGAAGAACGGAGTTCCAGGAGGATGCGGAATACCAAGCGTATTGGCGCAAGCGACGAATTCACCGCAGTCCCAGAAAGAGACCGTCGGGGCCATCGTCATCATGTAGACAATCAAGGCTACAAAACCAGCAATTCCAGCAAAAAGGTGTTTATACCACTTTTCATTCATCTTCATAACTATTATGCATCCTTCTTAGTATTGTTTGCAACCATGCCACGCTTCTGCATGAATCCGGCCAAGAGTCCGTTCACGAACGTACTCGAGGAATCCGTGCTGAACTTCGCAGCAATCTGCACCGCTTCAGAAATGACAACCTTCATCGGGACTTCGGTAACATACAAAAGTTCGACCATCGCGATGCGGAGAACAATCCTGTCAAGAGTCGCCATACGCTCAATTCCCCAATGAGCGGAGCAAGCTTCGATTTCAGAATCGAGTTCGGCCTTGTGAGCAAGGACCAAGTCGACAAGCTTCATGCCGTACTTTTTCATGTTGTCCTGGAGCGGCTGGGCTTCCAAAACGCCCGGGAGTGCATCAGCAACCGTACCGCCAGAAATTTCCATTGCGTAAAGCAACTGCATCGCAAAAACGCGAGCAGGTCTAAAACTTACTTGTGCCATAATTATTTCCCAATCTGCTTGTAAAGATTTACCATTTCAACGGCTGTTCTTGCCCAATTGCAACCGAGGTTCCCGGCCTTGAGGCCAGCACGGTTCATCGCCTGGTCGACCGTATCGGTCGTTAAGATTCCGAGAATCACAGGAATCTTGCCTTCGGCAGCGAGAGAAGCGATGCCACCCGTCGAATTGTTCACAACCACGTCGTAGTGCCCCGTTTCGCCACGGATAACGGCGCCGAGAGCAATCACGGCATCGTACTTGCCTGAATCTACAAACCTGCGGCAAAGGCCCGGCAGTTCAAAAGCACCCGGCACATGAGCTACAGCGATATCGTCGCTTGCAACACCGAGCGTTTCAAGTTCGCGGACAGCGCCTTCGAGCAGACGATCCGTCACGACTTCGTTAAAGCGGGCAACAGCAATTGCCACTTTCAAGTTAGAACCATTGAGGGAATTTTTGAATTCTTTCATCTTATTTTCCTTCATCTAAAACTTCGGCTGCGCCATGATCCGCATTGTCAAGATGGAGTTCGTGGCCCATCTTTTCTTTCTTGGTGCGCAGATAAAAACGATTGATGTTGTTCGGCTTGACTTCGATAGGCACACGTTCCACAATCTTTAAGCCATAAGCGGAAATGCCAGAAATCTTGCTCGGGTTATTCGTGAGGAGTCGCATTTCCTTCACACCGAGGTCTGCCAAAATCTGGGCACCCGTACCATACTGGCGCAAGTCGGACTTGAACCCAAGGTGGAGGTTCGCCTCGACCGTGTCCATACCCTTTTCTTGCAATTCATAAGCGCGGAGCTTGTTGCAAAGACCAATACCACGGCCTTCCTGACCGCGCATGTAAAGGAACACGCCACCATGTTCGCCAATGAACTTCATCGCAGCGGCAAGCTGGTCGCCGCAATCGCAACGGAGGCTACCGAAAATGTCGCCCGTGAGGCATTCGCTGTGAACACGCACATAAACAGGCTTTGAAAAATCCGGATTTCCGGCAACCCAAGCCACATGTTCGA
Source organism: Fibrobacter sp. UWB11 (assembly GCF_900143015.1). Classification (NCBI taxonomy): domain Bacteria; kingdom Pseudomonadati; phylum Fibrobacterota; class Fibrobacteria; order Fibrobacterales; family Fibrobacteraceae; genus Fibrobacter; species Fibrobacter sp. UWB11. Next base: position 1,543,648 of record NZ_FSRT01000001.1, read on the forward strand.
CGCCATCAGTCTTGCTGCGGTAAGCATAAGCTGTAAAATCGCCGTACTTGGTCGAAACGTGCGGGGCGGCAACGCGCTGCACCAACTTTTCGTTACGCAAGCGGTAGTCAATCAAGTCGTGGATGGAGATAATCTTGAGGTCGAACTTCTTGGCGACTTCCTGGAGCTGCGGCATACGGGCCATCGTGCCGTCTTCGTTCATGATTTCGATGAGGGCGGCAGCCGGGCGAAGTCCGGCAAGGCGAGCGAGGTCCACAGCGGCTTCGGTGTGGCCTGCACGGCGCAAAACGCCTTCTTCCTGGGCGTAAAGCGGAGAAATGTGACCCGGACGGCCAAAGTCCGAGGGCTTGGAATTCGGATCGGCAAGAGCCTGGATCGTCGCGGCACGGTCATGGGCGGAAACACCCGTGGTGCAGCCTTCGAGCTTATCGACCATGACGGTGAACGGAGTCCCGAGCATGGAAGTGTTTTCGGCAGTCTGACGCGTGAGATTCAATTCGCGGCAGCGAGAAATCGGAAGCGGGCAGCAAAGCACGCCACGCCCCTCGTGGAGCATGAAGTTCACCTTTTCGGGAGTAATCTTTTCGGCGGCGATAATGAAATCGCCCTCATTTTCACGGTCTTCGTCATCAACCACGACCAAGAACTTGCCGTTCTTGAAATCCTCAATGGCCTCTTCAATCGTATTAAGCAAGGTCACGTTCCTTTAGATAGTTTTCAATATATTTGCCCAACATGTCGACCTCGACATTGACCACGGTGCCAGGCACCCAGTTTCTGAGATTCGTGCGGGCTAAAGTTTCGGGAATAATGCAGACGCGGATGTAATCCTCCCCTTTTTCGGCAACCGTAAGGCTAATGCCGTTCAAGGTGATCGATCCACGGCGAATCACGTAGCGGCGCAGGTCCTGCGGCAAAGCCAAATCGACCTCGACACCCGTTTCGCGCGGGGTAACACGCAAAACTTCGGTAGTGCAGTCGACATGCCCCATCACAAAGTGACCGCCCATAAAGCTATCGGCACGGCAAGGATACTCGAGATTCACGAGATCCCCGACTTTTGCCTGCTTGAAGGACGTATTCACGACGGTCTGGTGCATGAGACAGAACGTAGCTTCGTCATCGGTACAGTTTTCAACGGAGAGGCACACGCCGTTATTGGCAATGCTGTCGCCCAGTTTGCTGTTTTTGAAGAATCCCGGCGACTTCATGCGCATGGTAAGCGCGTCTCCCCTATTTTCGAGGGAAACGATTTCGCCGGTTGCTTGAATTATACCCGTAAACATACGCGGGCAAATATAGAATTTTTCTCATTTTTGAGCCGCAACTGCGGACACAGTAAGGCGCCAAAAAGGCGCTAGTTGCTAGGAGTAAGAACGGGTTACTTTTGCTTATTGGTCATTAGCAGTTTATAGGAGTCACCGTCTTTAACGGAGCGCACGCGATATACCTGTTTTTTGCCATCCTTATCCAAGACTTCTATAGGGCATACGCCCTCTGAAAGGACCGTCACATTTCCCTCGTTATCCTTCTTTTTAATAAAGTTGCATTTGATATCGAAATCCTGAAGTTGTTCTCCGACATAATTCAGAATTTCGCAATTTGAAAGGGAACATTCGCCGAGTGTGAAAAAGTTTTTCTTATAAGCCCCGTAATTATAGTCACTATAAAAATGTCTGGATTTACGATTTTGATGATCGAACGTTTGATAAAAAACATATTCACTCATAATTCTAAACTTTTTCTGATCCCTCGTCACACGTAAATTACCAAAGAAGAACGTAAGCGTTCGTTGAACCCCTTTTAGACCAATATTCATCCGAACAGGGCAAATTCCGGTATCCAAAACTTCAATGTATGATTTTTTATTATTAAACTTCACAAAGTCGCAGAGGAACTCTAAATCTTCACGAGGTATAGGCATGTCATAGAACAAGCCTATATTTTTAGATTTTTTACTTTGTTCTTTACACAAGGACTTCCGATCCTTCAAAGATGGCATCAACTTTACAGCCATAGGATCTTTTATAGTCTTGCAATAATTTGTAACGTTTTCACAATAAACATGAAACGTAGATCTGTAAGAATAATTAGCCAAGTAAAAATTATTATTTAGCTCTCTAAAACTCAATTCAGGAAATAAACGATAGCCCTCTTCATAACCATAGTGCCATTGACTTTTGCCAGGATGCACGCATTTTCCATCTTTTATATATCCATAAAGGCAATACGAGCAGCCATTTTCATCAGTCCATTCGTATTGTGTATTATTAGAAAAAGCACTAACCACAAAGAATAAAATTAAAGAAGCGAGAAACTTCATATTTTATCCTGGATAATACACCGTCAGTACATCAGGGCCAATGACGGCAGATTCTTTGGCGACGATATTGGCAGGCAATTCAGGGTATTCAAGCCCATATTTCACAGCGCCTTGTTCAATAAGTTCTTCTATTTTTTCATCAACAAGAGAATCTGTCGAACGCCACAAATCAAGGCGATTCCAAAGAGGCTGAGAATTTTGAGACTGCGCATTTTGACTTTGCAAGAGGTCGCGATGTTCGCTATTAAATAGTTCACGTGCAAGGCCTGCGCCCGGTTCCACCATTAAACGATGCATTCCGCGAGCGGACAAATCACCAATCATTTCGAGCCAATTTTCGGCAAATGTTTCATGACTTAAAACGAACGTATCCGGCAAATTCGGCTGCGCTACACATGAATACACCAATGTCTTTGAATTTTTCGACGAGAACACCACCAGATGCGTGATTTCATCAGCAGTAAATTCATGATGTCCCGCCCAAATCACTTTAACGGGGTCGTTACCATCCGCATAGCGCACATTCAAACTTGGGTTATCGGCAAGGAGCGTCCCTGCGCCAACAAGCACGGCATCGCTCATTGCACGGAGTTCATGATTCCAGCAATTGGCACCGGGTTTCGTGATTGCAATCGGCAAATGCATTCCATGCGCATCGGCACATCCCATAAAGCCATCCTGCGAAACCGCAGACTTGACCTCAACAAACGTACGTTTAGTGCGCACAAAATAATCGTATGCTTCAAAGAATCGCTCGACTTCGCGGAAAACTTCTCGCCCTTCGCCCTCGCGCAACGCACGGTCTTCGGGCGACATGCTTCGAAATTCAAAAACGCGACATTCCGTAGACGATTCGCCATTCGGACAATCCTCAACGCAGGCGCAAATGCAAGCATCCACGCCTTCGTGCACTTCGATTCCCGCTTCTTCTAAGATTGCACGGGACTTTCCATGCACAACGGGATTCGGGTCGGAATGTGCAAAATAAACTTTCTGGATTCCGGCTTCGATAATAGCCTTGGTGCAAGGCGGTGTGCGACCGTAATGGCAACATGGTTCCAAAGTCACAAAAATAGAGGCGCCGCATGCGAGTTCCCCCGCATCGCGTAACGCCATAACTTCGGCATGAGCACTTCCGGGACTTTGCGTATGCCCCTTCCCTACGACAATTCCATCCTTCACAACAACAGCGCCCACCGCCGGATTCGGGCGACTCACGCCAATTGCCAAAAACGCCTGTTGCAAGGCGAATTGCATGTAGTTTGTGATTTCTGGAGTCATGTTTTAGCAATCCAAGATGGCGATCCCGGCATAAAGCCGGGATGACAGCCAAGAATACACTCTAAGGGTAAACGTTTACTTCTGCGGCAAAGCCATAATTCCGCCGTCAATATTGAACACGCGGGTATAGCCATTTTCAATGAGGAATCTCGAAGCAGCCATGCTACGCTTGCCACTACGGCAATAAATCAGCAAGTCCTTATCCTTCGGGAATTCGCTCAAGCGCTGAGGAATTTCCTGGAGAGGAATGTTAATTGCAGCAGGCGAAGCCTTACCTTTTTCCACTTCAGCCGGAGTACGCACGTCAATAAGAAGGGCTCCAGACTTGTTCATTTCCAAAGCCTTATTCCAATCAATCGTCGTTACCGTTGCTGCAGGTTGTTCAGCAACAGCTGCAGCCGGCTGCACTGCTTCGACCTTATTTACAACAGCCTGCGGTTTCGGTTCTTCGGAAGAATTGCAGGCCGTAGCAAGCAACATTGCACAGAAAGAAATAGCTAAAAATTTATTCATCAGCCTAACTCCTTGAATTTCTTTGTTAAAAATAGCAATTACAATAATTTTTTCAGGCACCTATTTTAAGTGACCTTCAATAAACTCAAAAGTTTCACGATACGCTTTGTCGCGAACATCCTTACGGGAAAGATACAAATCATGGAGACCATCCTGAATGACTCGAGTCGTCACCTTTTCTCCAAGATTCGGGGCCCATTCTTCAATATGCTCCACGTTCAAGACACCATCGCAACGCTTATAGTCATCAGTCCATAGCTCTTGTTCAACAGAACAACCGCTATGCATCACAAGTATCGGAGACTTGATATTCAACTTAGAATGGACTCTCGCCTGGCCATTCATAACAGCGCGGAGCCAGCCCAAATGTTGAGTCGGACGGGCATAGCTTTTTACAGTTTCATTGAATTCCCATTCTCCCCGTTCTCTCTTTAATAACGAACTCGCATAATTCGGATCACCCGATGTATTCACGGCAAAATCAGGCACGAACAAAGCAATTTCAGAAATCAAAGGCAAGCCAATTTTGCGCATGAACCAATTGAAATTCATGTCCAAGAAAGGACTATTGAGAACAAGCGCCGCAAATTTTTCTTCGCTTCGATCATTTATATACAGCGATGAAATCAAACCGCCCTGAGAATGTCCAATGATAATATACGGAATATGTTCCGCTTCTTCGTAATCATCTACAGCAATTTTCTTGCTGAGTTCAACGGCCACATCCAGTTCCGCATAGAATTCCTTGATATTACGAAAATCGGCACGTGGCTCATCCGAGACATACGAGCGTCCGCAATAATGCAAATCGATAGCAAAGAAAGCAAAGCCAGCAGAATCCGCTTTTTCGGCAAGTTCTTTTTGGAAATAGTAATCATTGTAGCCATGTACGTACAGAATAATCCCACGCAGACTTACATTGTTCCCCGAATCGGCACGCGGAGAACTCCCAAAAGGATACTCGACAAGAGTCGAACGGAACACCTCTTGACTATCGGGGCTTGTCTCAATCGGGTAGACTTTAAAAGGTTCGCCGAGTTCCATGTCGGTCTGCACATGCGACAAAGATTTTTCAATGACATCGGGATGTACATCTATAACGGAAGTACAATCAATTTGCACATCACGCATAGCTTCGGCATTCACATAATACACATAAACCGCCGATGCAATAAAAAAGAGCATCAGCAGAATAATCATAACGATTATTTTAAATTTTTTCATGGCTACATAATACAAAAAAATAGAGCAGGCATTTGCTACGAAAGCAGCGCCACCACGTCTTTTGCGACCTGAGTGGGGTTCAAACGATTCTTTTCGCAGAGGTCGTTAAAGGGAACCTTGTCATAGAACTCCTTCGAGAGTCCCCGCACAAGCACCTTCGCTTGAGTATCGCCAAGAGCGGTCGCAACCTTTTGACCAAAACCACCTTCGACAACGCCATTTTCGAGCGTTACAAATACATCATGCGTCTTGGAAAGTTCATGCAACAAGTCATTATCGACACCGCTTGCATAACGCGGATTCACAAGCGTAGCATCAATTCCATCACGACGGAGTTCAAGCGCCACTGCGGCTGCACGCTGGTAAAAATCACCAAGCCCAATCAAGGCTACACGTTCTCCACGATGTACAACCTTGAACTTGTTGAGGCAAGAATAATCCTTTTCAAAAATATCACTGCGATGATGCACGGCATTCGGAATACGCAAAGCTACGGGATATTCAGTCTGGTCAATCGCCCAGTCTGCCATCGTCCGGAATTCCTCAACGCAAGTCGGACACAAATAAACCAAGTTCGGAATATTACTCATCATCGGGATATCGAAAATGCAAAGATGAGTCGTATCGTTCATACCATCGGCACCCGACATAGTCACAAAAATCATCGCGGCATTTTTATTTGTGCAAAGATCCTGCAACAGCTGGTCGTACGTACGTTGAATAAAGGTTCCGTGTGTACTATAGACAGGCTTTGCACCTCCCTTCGCAAGCCCTGAAGCAAGCGCTACCGCATGTTCTTCGGCAATGCCCACATCAATATATTGCTTGCCCGCTTCCTTACGGCGAGCCGCATGGAATCCGATTCCCGCAGGAACTGCGGAATGAATCACGACAACCTTCGGGTCGCTCTTGATTTTTGCCATCAGGTAAAGACCAATAATCTCGCTATAGCTTTCGCCGCTACCCCAGTTGATTACACCCGTTTCAGCATTGAACGGAGCAGCCCAATGCCACATTTCCCGATTCTGTTCGGCATACGAGAAACCGCGGCCCTTTTGCGTATGGATATGCACCACAACCGGATGAGTAGAATCCTTTACGGACTTGAACGCTTCGATGAGAGACGCAATATCATTACCTTGTTCCAAATACTTGTAATCAAAACCGAGAGACTTGAAGTAATTATTTTCGGACTTACCGCCCGTGGCACGAAGTTCTGCCAAGGACTTGTAAAGTCCGCCATGATTTTCGGCAATAGACATTTCGTTGTCGTTCACCACTACGATAAAGTTCGTCGCATATTCGCCCGCATTATCGAGACCTTCAAATGCTTCGCCACCGCTCAAGGAACCGTCACCAATTACAGCAATCACATTGCCTGATTCACGCAGCACATCGCGAGCTGTTGCAAGGCCTAGCGCAAGACTAACAGACGTAGAAGTATGCCCCACCATGAAATGGTCATGTTCGCTTTCGGTCGGTTCCGTATACCCCGTCACATCACCGAAATGTTCAGCCTCCAAGAATGCCTGAGCACGCCCAGTGAGCATCTTATGGCTATAGCTCTGGTGACTCACGTCATAAACAATCTTGTCTTTCGGGGACTCAAAAACGTAATGGAGCGCAATCGTCGCTTCCACAAAGCCAAGGTTAGGCCCCACATGTCCACCGCGCTGCGAAAGTTTGTTGATAAGAGCCGTACGCATTTCTGCAGCAAGTTGTTCAAGACTTTGGATATCCAACGCTTTCACGTCGGCAGGGGACTTGATTTTTTCTAGGAACATGAGACCTCATGATGCCCGTCAAGCGGGGATAATACATTGCGGTAGAAAAACTTTTAAAATAATATATACAAAAAACGCCCGCAAAAATTGAGATTTCCGCGGGATTTTGTTACATAAGTATATAGAAGCTACAGCACGTAAAGCGCAAGAACAACAACGAGCGCGATAAACGGGAGCGCAAAAAGCGCAAGGAATCGCAAGCAATAAAGAGCGACTTTCGCATTCCAGAAGAAGAGGCGCCACCTACCCTGCTTGGTCTTGCGAATTTCGGCCTGACAATCAGGGCAAATATTGCCGATTTTATTGCGATAACGGATGGCAAGGTTACTTTCCATCGGGGACATTCCCACCTTGTCATTAAATTCCTTTTTACAAATTGAACACTTACTTAGCATACTGCTAATATAACAATTTAGTTATTAGTCATTAGTCTTTAGTCAGTAGATTTAAGTTTGGCGCCAATGGCGCGGTTATAAAACCATTGACTATTAACCAATGACCAAAGTCTAAATTCCCTTAAAGAGCGTAGTTATTTCTAACGAGTCGCTATTTCCTTTAAAATAATGTCCCTCATAATATCTGTATTTCAATTTCCAAGTAATCAAGGTATCTTTTTCTAAAGGTGCTTCAAGACTATTCCAAAGATGGAAGGGCTTCAGCGTGTATGACGAAGGATAAATCGTTGCCACATCTAGTTTTAGGGTATATAAATCTTCATTAGTTAGAACCACGCAAACACGTAGAGAATCATTCGTCGTGCATTTAGATCGATTCGACGCCCAGTCCGGCAAGCCCTCCACTGTAACGGTATATGCCGAGAACAAAGTATCTATTCCAAAGATTGGCTTTTGCGTGTCGAGCGTATCCAGCGCATTGTGGAATGCAGCCGTATCAAATGCGGGCGCATTGATGGCAGGAACATAATCCGTCCAAGCTCTTGGACCATAATTCAAGAAAGTTGTGTCACGAGCAATTGTTCGATATGTTTTATGAAGAACATCATGGAAAACAGTATCACGCACACAGCGATACCCCGGTTGAGAACACAGTGGCTCATTCGTTATTAATACAGGATCTAAACGAACGACAGCAACCTCGGCAGAACTCGTTGCAAGATTATCTGTCTGATTATACATATAACACATACTGGAAATTTCGCAACTAAACGTCTTTTGCGTATCAGAGGAATCAAGATTACAATAAACAGGAACTCTACCGCATGGGCCTGAAGTCCCACTTTTTGCAGCACTTTGCTTAGTAAGTGTATCGTATTTTTCCGTATAACGATCAAAATAAATAAAGCTGGTGTACTTTTCATTGCCTGTAATCAAAGTATCGTCGTAAACAGAGTCCTTATAAACATTCAAGACACTATGAACAAAAATGGTATCACAAAAAGTACGCAACGAGTCCAACTGTTCCTGAGTTTTGTACTTTAACATATCAATCGTACATTTACCATCCAAAGCAGAACTTGATGGTTCAGGGCCAAACATTGAGTTATTGCACGACGCAAATAGCGCCGCTACCAAAGAAAGCAAAAGAAATCGGAACAAGCTTTTCATGTAAATAAAACTATATAAGCGGAATTTATAACGAACTAAAAAATTGAAGTAAAAACGCGGAAATTTGCGAGAATTACAGCCGAAAAAGTACAAAGTGTATTATATAGAATTTCCAACTACTTTTTTACAGCCACAAGCATGACGGCGCCGAGGATCAAAATGATCCCTGCGATAAGGCGGGTGGTAAGCGTTTCTCCGAAGACAGTTACGCCAATTGCTACAGCAGTCACGGGTTCCAAAGCGCCAAAAATTGCCGTAGGCGTAGAGCCAATAATTTTCACAGCCTTAACCATAAAAATAAGCGAAAGCACCGTCGGCACAAAGCCAAGCATAAAGCCCCAGCCCCACGAACTTGCCTGCGTAAAAATCGGCGGAAATCCAGAGCCAAGCGTCACAGAGTAAAGCAACAAAAAACACAAGCAAAAGCAAATGGCGTAAAAAGTCATCTTCACGGAGCCCATCTGGAGGTTCACGCGATTCGCCATGACGATGTAAATGGCGTAAGTAAAAGACGAAATAAAGACCAACAGCCAACCGATGGAACTTACAGAAAAGCCTTTATCACCGTTGTACAAAAGCGAGACACCCACCATCGAAACTGCGATAGACGCTATCACGCTCTTTTTCATTTTTTCTCTGAAAAATAGCGACATGATGACCGCGACTTCAAGCGGATACAAGAAGAGGAGCGTTGAGGCAAGCCCCGCATCCATGTACTTGAACGAGGCGTAATACAGCAGAGAACTGATTGCAAAAAAGAAACCGAACGCCACGAGAATTTTGCATTCACGAACATTGATTTTGAAGCTCATTTTTTGCAACAGCATTATTGCAAAAAGAATAATCGCCCCCGTAAAGAAACGATAAAAAAGGACCGTTTCTGTCGAATAGCCTTGCGCATAGAGATGCAACGCACCCAGCGGATTCGTGCCGTAGCAAATGGCGGACGCAGCCGCGAGAGCGAAACCTTTCAGAGAAGGCAGACGAGAGACGAAAGACGAGAGAATCATAAAACTTTACTAGATCCTTCGACTACGATGCTACGCATCTTCGCTCAGGATGACACAAAGAATCATGCAGCCATCGTGAGCCACAAGCGGCACTGAGCAAACGTGCCGTGGTGGCAAGAGCGAGGCGAAGAAGGAATATTTCCATCAGCGATAGAGATGAGCGGTCTATATAGCAAACTTAGTTGCGTCGGCGAGCTGTACGCTAGCGATACGAGAAATACCCTTAATTTCTTGGGTCACACCGTAGAGCATATCGGCTTCGGCCATGGTACGCTTGTTATGCGTCACGACGATGAACAAGGTCTGCTTACTGAATTCGCGGAGGAGCGCCATGAAGCGACCCACGTTAGCATCATCAAGCGGACCGTCAACTTCGTCCAGCACGCAATACGGAGACGGCTTTTCCATGTAAATAGCGAACAGGAGCGCCGTTGCAGTAAGAGCGTGTTCACCACCGGAAAGCGCCTTGATACCGCGCATCTTCTTGCCGGTCGGACGAACGTTGATTTCGATGTCAGCATCGAGAATGTCCATGGGCTTGCCCATTTCATCGACCTTTTCGACGAGACTCATCTTCGTTTCGCCATTGAGGAACAGCTTACTGAACACGAACTGGAAGTTCTTCTGGATGCGGGCAAACGTATCGAGGTATCGCTGGCGGGCAATGTCATCGAGCTTCGTAATCGTGCGGTCGAGCGAGGCGCGAGCGCGATCGAGGTCGTCGAACTGCTTTTCGACTTCTTCCAAGCGCTTCTTTTCGTCTTCGTAATCTTCCATCACGTTGACGTTGATCGGGCCCAGTTCCTTGATCTTGCCGCGGAGTTCTCGAATCTCGCGGTCGGCTTCAGGCTGCGTGTATTCCACACGTTCGACATTTTCTGGATTATCCAAATCGACGGACCATTCATTCGTGATGCGTTCGCGGAGGCGGTCGAGATTGTTCTGGAGAGATTCCTGACGACGGCCGACGTCATTCAGTTCCTTCATCTTTTCAATCATGTCATCGCGGAGACGGTTGACTTCATCACGCCAGCCTTCCAAATCGCCACTCACGAGGTCATAGCGTTCACGAGCGAGGTCGCGGTTGCGTTCGAGTTCGCGGAGCGCATTATCCTTGACCTGGGCTTCGTCGGCGAGCTTGTTGCAATCCGTTTCAAACTTTTCAATAGAAACCGTATTCTTTTCGATTTCGTCACGGCGGTTGCGAATCGTATTTTCCAAGAAGTCCATTTGGTCGGCAATGGCGACCAAGCGGTTCTGGTTTTGCTTTAAGCGAGAAGTCTTGTCTTGCGCACTGCGTTCGAGTTCGCGGACATCTTCTTCTTTTTCGCGAAGCATCGTCTCGTTTTCACCAAGCTGGTCCGAAATCGTCTGGTAACGTTCTTCGACCTTTTCGACTTCGCTTTCGGCTTCGGCAAGTTCAGCATCGCTGTTCTTGGACTGCGCCGCCGCATCAATTCTGTTCTGCGCGTTCGTCACTTCGCCATTCAACTGGTTCAAGCGACGGGTGCAGTTTTCAACCGTATTCCTATGAATACGGATAGAAGCATCACCACCGCGCAGAGAATCACGCTTTTCGCGGATTTCATCGACCAAAGACGAGAGCATTTGAGCGTCTTCTTCAGTCAATTCACGCAAACGATCGACGTTTTCTTCACCGGCAGAAATGTCGCCAAGCACCTTCTCTAACAGAGCTTCGGCATCTGCAATTTCGTTCTTACGAGAGAGCGCACCCGACGTCGAAACGCCAAACGACACAAGGCCGCTTGTACGTACAATCGTATCGGCGGTGACAAAATTCAAGTCTTCGCCACGGTATTCCTTCGCCAAGTTAAGTGCGGTCTGCAAGGAATCCACAACAAAATAGCGAGAGAGGATACCCGAGAGCCACGGAGAAACTTCGTCATCAGTTTTAACAAAATCTTTAAGCGAACCGACAACACCCGGATTGTTCACCGGCTTGTCGTAAGCAGGAGCGGCACTCGAAACAAGCGACATGAGCACCTTGCCCACGTTTTCGCTCTTGAGTGCATCCACAATTTCGTTCACGGCACTGTCGCCATTCACGACAACTGAATCAAGAATTTCACCGAGAGCTGCTTCGACGCTCGATGCGTATTCCGGCGTTGCCTCGATGCGTTCCGAAACAAGACCTCCAATGAGGTTCGCCTTGTTTTCCTTGAGGTAACGGTTGGCATCAGAGCCCTCGTTCATCACGCTCTGGAGCACGTCAATTCGAGACTGCAAACGCGCTTCTTCGTTCTTTAGGCCCAGCAACTTCTGCTGTGCTTCGGTCAGTTCTGCACGTTCCGATTCCAAGCGTTCTTCACGCGTGGCGCGCTGTTCTTCAAGATTCTCGATTTCACGGTTCGTGTCTTCGATGCCCGCCTGGATTTCGGCAATGTTCGCTTCGGCATCGGACTTTTGTTTGTCGAGGCCTTCGATTTCGGTCTGCCACTTCGCGATGTTCGTCTGGAGCATGTTGACTTCGGCGTCCATGCGTTCAAAGCGACCACGGAGGGAGTTCACGCGGTTCGTCGCCTGCAAGCGTTCGTTCGAAAGCTCACGGGACTGCGTACGCAAGTCATCGACCTTGTCGCGCATGACCAGGAGCGTTTCGCGTTCGCGTTCCAAAAGTTCATTGAGCTCGTCCATGTCGTTTTCGCTACCGAGAACGGCAATTTCTTCTTCGAGACGAGCTTTTTCTTGAGAAAGTTCCTGGGACTTGAGTTCGCTGCGTTCAATTTCGCCCTGCGCCTTTTCATTCGAAGACTGGAGGGTCGACATAGAATCACGCAAACGAACAATATTGTTGTTCAAGTCATTAAGTGCAATTGTTGCCGCCTGAACTTCGCGTTCCAAATCGCGATAGGCGTTTTCGTCTTCGCTGATGGCGAGTTTCTTTTCTTCAATCTTCGCCTGGAGTTCAGTGGCCTGCGTCTTGGAAGATTCCACTTCATGATTCATACGCTTGGTCGTTGAATCTAGCGTGGCCAAACCTTCTTTATAATCTTCAAACTTATCGAGACTTACAGACAAATCGAGTTCGCGGAGGCGCGTATTCAATTTCTTGTAAGCATTGACCTTTTCGGCCTGAGTTTCATAGAGACGGACAGAACGGCGCACACTGCGCAAGTTGTCTTCGACACGTTCCATATCCATCTGCACACGTTCGAGCTGGCGGCGCGTTTCCTTGCGCTGCTGTTTGTACTTGCTCACACCGGCGGCTTCTTCAAAAAGCACTCGGCGGTCATCCGCCTTGTCCGAAAGCACCGCCTTGATCATGTCGGCATTCATCTGCGAATAAGTACTGGAACCAAGACCCGAGTCAAAGAGCAAAGCGTGAACATCACGCAGACGGCATTCTTGGTTATTGATGAGGTACTCGCCCGAACCATCGCGGTGCACACGGCGCGTCACAATGACTTCGGAATAATCAGAAGCAAGCGTGCCATCGCTATTATCGATGACGATAGAAACTTCGGCAAGACTCATGGCGGCACGTTCTTCGGTACCGCTAAAGATAACGTCTTGCATTTTCCCCATACGCAAAGCAGCGGCTTTCTGTTCACCAAGCACCCAGCGGATGGCGTCCGTAATATTGGACTTGCCACAGCCGTTCGGCCCAACGACAGCCGTAAGACCCTTCGTCGGGAAGTTAATTTCCGTTCTCTGCGCGAAGGATTTAAAACCAAAAATCTTTAACTTAGTTATCTGCACTGTAGCAAAAATTTAATAATTATTATCAGTCTCTAGTCTATAGTCATTAGTCAATAGTTGTCTATAATCGCGGCAACGCCGCCAAACTTTAAACCAAAAACTACTGACCAACAACTAATTACTTATTTCAACTTAAAAGCCACTTTCCCGTTTTCGTCTTGCGAGACTATGAGGTACTGGCTGCCACCTTCGAAATCAAGTTCTATATAAGAATTATTTTCTTTTCTAACAATGGTGCATTCAGTAATCTCTGTAACATTAATTTCTTTTACTACAGATTTAGTTTCCTTAGCGAGATTCACAACATTACCGGAATCGCCATTCTTCAACAAGCGAGTTTCACACTTGCCGTCTTTCACGTAAACAAAACCGCCCCACCGCACTCTCACGCGGAATGTTCCAACCCAGTCTTCTTCGACCACGCGACTCTTTTCGCCCGGTTCAACCGCATCGCGAATCCAAGGGCTCACAGAAGAACCATCATCGGAAATAATATCGAGACCCAAAATCGTAACATCGGTCTTGTTTTCGACCTGGAGTCTCGTTGTCGTATCCGTAAACACATGACTCATGCAAGCGGTGAGCGACAATGCCACCAAACAAAGGAACATACGCAAATATTTCATTAGTTGCCTCCCTGTGTTGCAGAACCATCGACCTTTTCGTAGCGAATTCCCTTCGCTTCAATAACCTTGTTTCCCTGAGCATCAACGGTCGGAGTTCCAATATTCCGCAATTCCGAACGGTAATTTAAGCCTTTATTCGGGTCTCTGCTCTTCTGGGTTGTTTCCATGGGAGCAGCTTTCGAAGCGCCACGACCAAACCTATTGCTTCCAATAGAACCCACATCTATATGGATTTCTGCGATGAAGGTTCCTTTTGCCCCGAACATGTTGTCATAATCAAAGGCCGAATTGTACCCCAAGCGGAGAATGATAAAGTCAATAGCGCCCCCCCAAAGCAATTCCCTAGAGCCGCCAATTTCATTACGACGCAAACACGAAGCCTCAAATCCAATCAATCGAGAAAAATTTGCCGGATAATATTTCAAAATAGCTGAATGAAAACCGCCCTTCGGAAAATCATACGACACATCTGCATAAAGCTGTTGCTCATAAAGATTTTGTTCTAAATTCAAACGAACAAAGTTATCATCATCGCCATTATTCTTACGACGATAAATCGTAGCACTCAAGTTCGGCAAATACGTTTTGTATCCGCTCCCGACACCACCGTAAAGTTCACGAGATTCCAAATCCAACGAAAGTCGAAGCGTCTGGAATGAATTACGGTAAAAACTTCCTTGAATACTTATGTTCTTGTAACGAGCATGTCCCCAATAGAACAACAGAGAATCGCTTTCGTTCGGGTAAACCCTCTTACTTGCCAATTCCAAATTCTGGTGCTGCAAGCCAAGCGCAGCCGTAACATCATATTTCGTATTCGTATATGAAAAGCCCCATGTAAACGCCGACGAAATATGGGCAAACTTTCCATAATGCGGGAAAAAGAAAAAGTCTTGCGTATCCCAACCGGCACGGTCAAACCACGTCAAAAAGCCCAAGTGCGAAGTCGAATCAAGAGCCCAGCTACCAAAAATGCCATAATGGTGCCTAAACGCAAAACCATCATGAACACCATACTTACTTTTCAACTGTAACTGTTCTGACGACGGCGTGAAAGTATAACCGATATCAAAAAAACCGCCTCGCCCACCACGCATCACAAGACCAATATCTCGGAGCTGACGATCGCGCATGACAAGGCCCCCCTGCGTAAGAGCCTCTGTAGGAATCGGGTCAGCAAAGGCAACACTCGCCGCTAATGCGAGCCAGAAGAATATCTTATTAATACCATTTTTCATGGATTATAATATAGTAAAGGAAATGTGTAGGCTAGAACTGGAAATAAAGGAACGGATTGTAGCTCTGGGTAAAGAGCGCAAGCGTTGCCAAAATAAACAAAGCCAGAGCCAAAAGCGACTTTTTAAACGAGACTTCTACGCACCAGTCATAACTGCGGTACTTCCAGAACGAGAATAGTCCCGCAAGAGCCATGAACACAACGCAAGTCGGCGTGAAAATTTCAGCAGACAAAATAACATCAGAAGCGGCCGTAGCGCCAAGGCCAAGCATATTCTTCCACATGCGGACGGCATCGCCAATAGAATCTGCACGGAAAAGCACCCAGCCAAAGAGCACAATCACCTGAGTCAAAAGAATCTGCACCACACGCGGAGCCTTGTAATACCAAGCATTCTTGTTATTCGCACGTTCAACAATCATGAAAAAGGCGTGGTAAAGCCCCCAGCACACGAATGTCCAGTTGGCGCCATGCCAAACACCGCTCACAAACATCACAAGGAAAAGGTTGAAGTACATGCGACCCGTCGGCACGCGGTTTCCGCCCAGCGGGATGTACAGATAATCGCGGAACCAGCTCGTGAGGGAAATATGCCAGCGCTTCCAGAAGTCCGTAATGCTGACAGAGCGGTACGGGCCGTTGAAGTTACGCGGGAAATGGAACCCGAGCATAAGGCCAAGACCAATCGCCATATTCGAGTATGCCGAGAAGTCAAAATAAATCTGGAACATGTAGGCTAGCGAGCCCCACCAGCTATTGATGACGCCCGGAGCATCCGCCGCAAAAACGCGGTCTGCGATAATGCCCACCTGATTTGCAAGGAAAATCTTTTCGACAAAGCCGAAACAGAAAAACGCAATACCGCGAACAAAGTTTTCGAGCGTATGCGTACGAGTTTCAAGTTCTTCGGCAACCGTATTGTAACGCACAATCGGGCCCGCAACAAGTTGCGGGAAAAGCGCCACATAGCAAGCGAAAGTCGCAAAATTCTTGACCGGAGGAGCGGTGCCGCGCCATACGTCAATCGCATAACTCATGGACTGGAACGAGTAGAACGAAATACCCACCGGCAAAAGCACGGTCATAATCGAGAACGGCTCACAGCCCAGCATGGTCGCAAAATCATTCACAATCCCCATGCCAAACATATAATACTTGAAGAATCCGAGCGCACCAAGGTTTACTGCAATTGCAGCCCCAAGCGCCACGTTCCGTTGCAACTTAGATGCACCCGGAGCCGAAATAAAACGCCCAGCTACATACACCACCAAGGTGCAGCCGAACATGAGGAACACAAGCCACGGTTCCAGCCAGCCGTAAAAAACGTAGCTGAAAATGGTAATGAACAAGTTCAAGAACGAATGCTTGGCCCCGAGCTTGAACAGAACAAAGTAGCCAACCAAAAAGGTCGGCAAGAAGTAGAAAAGAAAGATTTGGGAAGAGAAGACCATTAATTACTCATTCACTTCAATAGCCAAGTAGCGCGGGGATTCATCGTCAAAGTATTCGTCTTCGACAGCACCATCCCAGTTGCCTTCAAGCGGAATGAGCTTGAGCGTGTACTTCGACTTGGCCTTGAACTCGCCTACGTTGCCCTTGGACTTGTCGGCCATTTTATCCTTGACCTTGCCGCGAGCGATAAGCGGGTTGTAGACACCCACGAGAACTTCCTTGGCATCGAGCTTACCCGAAACGACCTTTGCAACCTTGTACTTAAATACATAGACATAGCTGTACAGGTCATTGCTCGGCATTTTGCCCGGAATTTCGGTCAAACGCCCTTCAATGGTGATCGGGTCGGCGGCAAACACAAAAGCGGCCGCAAGGAACAGAGAAAGTATGATTTTCTTAAGCATAAGATTAAAATAGTAAAAAAAATGCGGAACGCCCACTTAGTAAGCGGGAAACGCCCACAAAATGTATTAGGAGAAATTATCGTTCCTATCGCGACGTTCCAGGATGACAGCATCATCAAAACAATTATTTTTCCTTCAAAAAGTTCATAAAACAGAAATTTAGTCTAAATTTCATCAATTTTTACTTTATTCAAAGTGTGATTTTTCAAAATTTAACTAAAATTTTTCAATTTTCATACCAAAACAGGTCGTTTCAAAATAAAATTTCACTAAAAATTTCAAAAAATTTCACAAAAGTCAGTCTTTACCTCTTGCCACCCTCAAAAATTACTCCTATATTTCAACCTATCTAAATTTTCATCTATTTTTTAAAAGACAGGATAAATTATGGCAAATAAGACCTTAAGTGGTGCCGAAGTGATTATCGAATGCCTCAAGCGTGAAGGCGTTGATACTATTTTCGGCTATCCCGGTGGATCGGCCATTCCGATGTTCGATGCCATCCTCGACTCCAGCATCAAAGTTGTGCTCAGCCGTCATGAACAGGGCGCAACCCACATGGCTGACGGTTATGCCCGCCAGACCGGTAAGGTCGGTGTAGCTCTTGTCACTAGCGGTCCGGGTGCAACGAACACGTTTACAGGTATTTATACAGCTCTCATGGATTCTAGCCCGATCGTCGTGCTCACGGCACAGACGACGACTCCGAACTTGGGCAAGGACGCTTTCCAGGAATGCGATACGAGCGGTATGACTTTTGCAACCGTCAAGCATTCTTACTTGGTGAAGGACACGAATGACCTCCCGCGCGTGATGAAGGAAGCTTTCCACATCGCACGTACAGGCCGTCCGGGTCCGGTGCTTATTGACCTCCCGAAAGACGTGACTGCAGGCCCCTGCACCGCTCCGTTCACGGATCAGATGGACCTTCCGGGTTACAAGATTCCGACCTACGCTTCTACAGAAAGCGTTGAAAAGGCCGCTGAATACCTCAAGAACTCCAAGAAGCCGCTTTTGCTCGTGGGCCACGGAGCCATGATTTCTGGCGCACACCGCCAGGTGAAGGAACTCGCCGAAAAGCTCGGCGCTCCGGTAGCATGTACAATGCTTGGCCTCGGCGCATTCCCGACTGACCATGAACTTTCTCTCGGCATGCTCGGCATGCACGGTACAATTTACGCCAACAAGGCTGTCCTCGAATGCGACTTGATCCTTTCGATCGGTAGCCGTTGGGACGACCGCATTACCGGTAAGCTCAGCGAATTCTGCAAGAACGCCGTGAAGATGCACATCGACATCGACCCAGCCGAAGAAGGCAAGGTGTTGCAGCCGGATGTGTTCATGTGCGGTGACGCGAAGCTCGTCTTGGAACAGCTCCTCCCGATGGTGAACAAGCTTGATACCGCCGACTGGATCAAGACTTGCCAGACCTGGAAGAAGCGCTATCCGCTTACCTACGCCAAGCAGGGCGGCCTCCGTATGCAGCACATCGTTGCTACCGTGAGCGAACTGACGCAGGGCAAGGCAATTGTCACGACAGACGTGGGCCAGCACCAGATGTGGGTTGCACAGTTCTTCCACATCAACTATCCGCGTCAGCTCCACTCCAGCGGTGGCGCAGGCACGATGGGCTTTGGCTTCCCTGCTGCTATCGGTGCCGCATTCGGCAACGAAACCGGTTGGCCGGTTTGCAGCTTCAGCGGTGACGGTGGTTTCCAGATGACCGAAGCAGAACTTGCAACGGCAGCCATCCACAAACTCCCCATCAAGATTTTCGTGATGGACAACAAGTACCTCGGCATGGTGCGCCAGTGGCAGGAACTCTTCTACGACCACCGCTATTCCAGCGTGGACATGAAGGGCAACCCGGACTTCGTGAAGCTCGCCGAAGCTTACGGCATCCCGGGTCTCCGTATCAAGCGCCCGGCCGACGCCGAACGCGTGATCCAGAAGGCTTTGGACTACAACGACGGCCCGATCCTCATCCACTGCGAATGCGAAAAGGAAGACAACGTGTTCCCGATGATTCCGGCAGGCGCTCCGATCACTAGCATGATCACCGAACAGCCGAAGACGCAGCTCGAAAAACCCACCGGATCGACGTAATAGGAGAATTAGAAAATGAAAGATATTGCACATTCTATTAGCTTGTTAGTGGCAAACCGCCCGGGCGTGCTCGTGCGTATTGCACTCGTGTTCTCCCGCCGTGGCTACAACATCGATTCTCTCGTCGTCTCCCCCACGCTCGACCCGAACTTCAGCCGCATGAACATCATCGCTCACGGCAATCCCGAAATCTTGATGCAGATCATCAAGCAGCTCGAGAAGCTCGTGGACGTGGTACAGGCCAAGGACCATACCGGTACGGACGCCGTGGAAAAGGAACTCGCCCTCATCAAGGTTCGTTGCACTGCAGAACAGCGCACCGAAATCTTGCAGCTTTGCGACCATTTCCATGCCAACACGGTGGATATGACGATGACGTCCATGATTATCCAGATTACGGGCAACAGCCAGAAGGTCGATACCCTCAAGAGCTTGTTGCAGAAGTTCGAAATCGTGGAATACATCCGCACGGGCAAGGTCATCATGCTCCGCGGTGAAGATAAAACGTAGTTCGCGACTTCGTCGCAGTTACTAGTTATTAGTTAATAGTTACTAGTTAAGAGAACTTAATTACAAAAGACGCTCGGGAAACCGGGCGTTTTTTCTTTTGCCCCCTCTATATGCAACGGATGCAACAAAAACGTTCAGAGACAATCACAAAAAAAGCCCAAAATTTCGCTTTATATTCCAAAACAAACTATATTAGCATACGGTAATAAACAAGTAAGGAGGAAAAATTATGAAAATCGAAAAGAAGAAGGTTACCGGAAATTCACGTCTGTCTAGTGCCACTAAGGTTGGTGTTGCCTCAGTGCTTGGCATGTCCACCGTTTTTATGAGCGGATGTTTAAGCGATGCTGAAAGTGGTCAAGTTATGGGCCCAGCAAACGAGCCGAATAGCAGCGACGCCTCCCAAACTCCGGAAATACAGTCCAGTTCCTCAGTAGCCGATATTCCACTGAGCCACGAACGCCTTAGCAGCGAAGCCATCGAAGTGCTTTCTTCTTCGTCTGTACAAACGCCGAGCAGTTCTCCTGTTGCGCCAATTCAAAGCAGTTCGTCAGAAGAAATCGTCAGCAGCTCATCCGAAAGTTCCAGCAGCACATTTGTCGAAAAGCCCCGCAGTTCGTCGAGCGTCAAGGAAGAATCTAGCAGTTCCACAGAAGTTGTTCCACCATGGCCAAGAGATTGCAACAAAATTGATTCCATGGGCGTCAACGTCATTATGTGCCATGACGACGATGATTTTCCGCTAGTGAGCATGGTTTCGACATACGAGATGTTCGACAACGTTTAAAAATCGCTATTGCTAAGAGTAACCATGAAAATCGAGAAGAAAAAAGTCGTCAAGAGCTCAAAATTGAGCAATTTTGCCAAAAGTGCCGTCGCAACGGCCCTTGGAATTGCAGCATCCTTCGGAACGACCGCCTGCGACGACAGCATTTCTGCAACAGGCAGCGCCAATAAAACGCAAGAACCAGAACCGACATGCGGTGAAGTCGCATGCGGAGATCAATTCAGCAGTTCAAGCTATACCGACATTCCTTCTAGCGGAGAGCGCCTCAGCAGCGAAGCCATCGAAGCACTTTCATCCGCAAAACAACCGAGCAGTTCTTCAATAGACACCCCGATTTCCTCGGGAGTACCTCATATTTCCTCACCTTCATCCTCTGAACGTCTCAGCAGTTCTTCCGTCGAAAAACCAAGCAGTTCGTCTTACGAGCCTATTATAGAAGCTGGCGTTCTCCCACCGTACGAAGAATCATCTTCAAGCGAAACGCCATCAAGCTCGTCCGAGGAAAAGTCTAGTAGCAGCGAAGCCGATATCCCAGATCCACGGATTATACCTGTCATAGACACGCTCAGCCCCCGCATCCACCTCTGCGAAGACCCAAACAATCCAGGTTGCCTTATAGAAAGCATGGTGACGACATTCGAGCAGGACGACGTTCAAGCATGAATTTAGTCCTTTGCCTTACAGAACAATGTAATTTACGTTGTATCTACTGCTATTACAAGGAATCGCAAGCGGACCGCAAGACGGTCATGGACGATGCGACACTTGAACAGGCAATCCGCATCGGACTGGAACGCACGATTTTCTTTAAGCAGTCGTATTTCAACATCACGTTTTTCGGTGGCGAACCACTTTTACGCAGGGACGCCATTTACAAAGGTGTCGAATTCGCTAAGGCAATTGTCGATGATGCAATGGATAACGGCAGAATCGCACGCAATTTTAAATTGCAATTTGCGGTCAACACGAACGGCACGCTGTTCGACGATGAATTTTTCGATTTTTGTGAAAAAGAACATTTTCGCATCTTCCTATCGCTAGACGGACCGGAACACCACCACGATATTGCACGCCGCACAGTCAACAATACGGGAAGTTTCAAAGCAATAGAAAAGCACATTCCTCGATTTGCAAAACTCGGCGCTGTCGCATTAAGCACAGTCACGCGAGCGCACGTCAACACACTTTTCGAAAGCGTCAAGTGGCTGCACGAGCAAGGATTCCAAAGCCTTACTACAAGCGTTGATTTCGATGGGAAATGGACTGGCGAAGATTTTGACAAACTCGCTTTGCAATACAAAAAAATGGCGGACTACTGGAAAGCATGCCGTGAAAAAGGCGACAAATTTTTCCTCGGCACAATACACGACAAGATAAAAATTGCACTTATCAATTCGCGATACAGACTTTATTCGTGCCATGTGTACAATGGAGCCATCGGTGTCGCGACAAACGGAAATATGTTCCCTTGCACACGGTTCATCACATCAAACCCAAACACCAACTATGTGCAGGGGAACGTTTTCACAGGTTTTAATGAAGCCGCCTGCGAAGAAATCCGGAACTTCTTAGACAACGACAAAAAAGAATGTGAAGGATGCGATATCCGCTACCGCTGTTGCGCGCATGAATGCGCCTGCACAAGCTATTACACAACGGGGACAATAGAAGGAGTGTCGCCCGAAGTCTGCACGCACGAAAGAATGCTCGCAGAAATATGTGATACGTTGTTAGAAAAAATTGCTTAGGAGGAAACCGGGCTCATGAGCCCCAATTTTACACCTAAGTATGCATTTCAGCGCTTATTTTTCCCTAAAATTCACCCAAAATACATTTTATCAAAAAGAAATATTAGAAGTAAATAAAACAAATACCAGTTGTTATATTTGTGACCAATGAAAACCTGGTCTTTGATTTTATTGCTATGTATTTCGGCTTTCTGCGCCATACCAAACGGAACGATTCCGGACAACGGAAGCGAAATTCACGATACCGTTTACGTGGAGCAAATCATTCGCGATACCGTTTATATTCCTATAAAATCAAGAACAGACACCATCTACTATACCAAAAACACATGTTGCGCCCCAACTAAAGAAAATCCACTCGGATTGGACACTACAAAATACCTCCGCAACGACACAAACTACACCCATCATCTCATTTATTTGCACTTCGATCTCATTTCAATCCCGTGGCTCATAGACACTTCATTTACTTCGGTAGGTGGAAATATCGAATTTTCGACAAGCCGCAAAAACTCGGCCATATTAAATTTCCGCTACAGCAAAATGTCACTTAACAACTCCATATACGAAGGCAATATTTCGCAAAAAGACATTGGCTTAGGCTACCGCCATTACTTTAGACCCTCAAAATACAGCTTTTATTTCGATGTAGGTGGAAACTGGCTTATACGCAAATACGACTATATAAACACTTGGGACGACAAACCCTATTTGCACAACGACAGGCCACATTCTCGACACGATACAGCAACATTATTCGCGCCATACTTGCATGCAGGCCACGCATTTAGAGGGGAACGAGCCACATTCGGAATTGAATACGGAATCTCGTATGGGGCATCCGACAAGGACTTGCTCCAAAAAGAAATCTCCTACATTTCAGCAGGCGTCCAACTTGATTTGAGATTGAATATTGGCGTGGGGATTTTCTAATGAAACAATTTAAAAATATCAGATGGATTTTCGTCGCGATTTTGGCGTTCATGGCAAGTCCGACACTTGCTGTAACAGATACAATCTACGTCCAAAAGAGAATCACCGACACGCTTTACGTAGCCTCCCCACCGGATACGGTCTACATTCAAGAATCGGCATCTCAGCAGCCCCAAGAGCAAGCAACACTCACACAACAGAAAAATGAATATCTTCTGGATTACAATACGGATACAATCGCGCCGGGAAGAAAATTCTATATCAACATCATAAGCGGATTTAGCCTTTTTTCAATATGGGGCGGCGCACCCTTGTTTGACCTGAGTTGGGAAATCGAAAACAAACATCGAGGATCCACCATTTTTAACATTTCCACAATCATGCTCTTTGGAGACCACTCCATTAAAATCAGTAGTGATGATGAAAAAACATGGGAAGGATTCAGGAGTATTATAAGCCCGGGTATTGGATACAGACAATACCTGCTCACATTCTCTATCGACAAAACTAATCCAGAAAAACTCGAAGTTATACATAGAAACACACCTCTCAACAGTTCTTCTTTTTATATTCAAGCCTTAGGAAACCCAACTTTCAAAATTGCTTACGACAAGAACCTCAAACGCGATAAGAACATGAAAGGCAGTTTTGATGCTGGTTTTTCGACAAAAGCCACACTGGGATACATAAGAAATATGGGAAATATGCTATGGGATTTTGGTATAACATTCGGTTACCAATACTGGAGCGACAAAGCCCGTCAATATCTCAATTGGTGCGAATACAAGAACGAAGGCTTCAGCTATCACTTTCTTAACGGGATGACTGGCAAAGGTTTATTCTTCGGCACCGAATTTAACATAGGATTCTAATATGCGATACTTACTTGTTATTCTTTTGTTCTGCGTTGCAAGTGCATTTTCTCAAGAACAAATCGTTGACACCATTTACACAGATACACATAAAGTCACATACATTGACAACACACTCAACAATACATTTCAAAATTCAAAGTCTGATGCCTCAGCCGCACCTGAAGATACTGTTGACTTAGTAGGATTGAGCGCAGTTCCAAATAATTATCATCGAATATCACTCTTTTTGACAGCACAGAGCTTGAGTTTTTCTTTGGGTTACGAATATTTGTTCAGCGATTTTTGGAGTGCTAGACTACGATTCGGATATATCGGATACAATAAGACAGACATCAAAAAACATACTGATACAGAAGGAACCATGGACATTTTCACAGCACCCCTAACCGTGAAATGGTATTGG
Organism: Fibrobacter sp. UWB11; assembly: GCF_900143015.1. Classification (NCBI taxonomy): domain Bacteria; kingdom Pseudomonadati; phylum Fibrobacterota; class Fibrobacteria; order Fibrobacterales; family Fibrobacteraceae; genus Fibrobacter; species Fibrobacter sp. UWB11. The sequence goes on from NZ_FSRT01000001.1 coordinate 1,568,149, forward strand.
GCACGTCGCAACATGGGAACTTATCAATACGTAGACGCCTTAGGGAATAACCACAAAAAAAGCCAAAGCCAAGCAGAAGGTTTTATTCATCTCCAAGCCGTTCCGACACTTTACAACATTGACATTCATCGCGACTCCAATTCCGTCTCCAACGGAATGCATTTAAAAGAAAAAGAATTAGCGCTTTATTTAACTGCCGGTTTCGGTTTCAACTTATGCTATGAGAGATTTATCCTCACAACGGAACTAAACTTGGGAACATTCGTGAAATCTCCCAAATTCCAAAAGGGTACCAACGTACATCATACTACTTACGAGATTTACGTGGATAACAACAATTCAGGCACTCATCTTTTAGAAAAGACGGTTCTCGAATCCATCATTGCTATCGGCTGGATGTTCTAAAATCCTAGAACTGCTTCGGAAATTTCGTTTGCTTCGTCAGAACCGTCATCAGCACGGTCGGCGTTAAATTCGCCCCAGCCTTCGCTAGTACCACAACCTACCCCAACATCCATCGTAGACCACTTGAACACGGCATACACGCGTTCGAAGCGTTCTAAAATTTCGGTCAAGACATCCTCTGGAGGTTCGTTTTCAACAAGGAACGTTCCATCGACCGCATACAGTTCTGATTCAGGAAGTTCCTCGAAACGGCACTCATACTCGTCCGTCATGAAATCCTCAACGGAATACCATTCGCCGGAATCCACGCTAGGAAGCTCCGCTTCCGGAAAATGTTCCATGAAAGCATCCCACAAGGCTTCTAAATCCTGTTGGATTCCAATGAAACGAACTAAGATTCGACAATCCATATCCAACCTCCTTTTGAATTTAATTTAGAAAGATTTTTTGAAATTTACTTCTGTGAGCGATAAGCGACCCGTATTAACGGGTCGTGTTCGCGAAAGCGAGGCGAAGATGGATTTTTCCAATTGCACAAGAGCCGAGCGGTTCTTATAAAACAGAAAAGAAAAGGGCTCTCATGGAGAGCCCTTTTCTTTTCTGGAGGTGAGGGGAGTCGAACCCCTGTCCAAAATCACGTCCATGTACGTTCCTACAAGCATTCCCTTCGAATTTAAGATCTCGTCTTATCCACGCCCAAGAAGGTCGGCGCGGAGTTTGACCAGCCTAGTAAATCTCGGGAAATGCCCCCAGGCATGACACTTCCCTATCCCATATTGCGTCCGGACGTACACCCCGATGGGAGCGGGATGAGGCCCGGCGTTGCCGTTAATTAGGCAGCGAGTGCGTAGTTTTCGTCAGCACTTATTTTTTTTCAGACTTTTTAACGAGTTGCCCTCGTCTGAGACCTCGACTTGCAACTAACACTTCGGTAACCCTGTCGAAACCAGAGCACCCCCGGTGCCTGCACCGGGGGTGCTCTGGTTGAGACCCGTCGATTAAACGCGACCTTAAGGAGCGTTTAAGCCTTTGAGAGCGCAAGCTCGAAAAGCCCGTAGGGTGAGAATAACGCGAACAGCGTTATTCGAAGCAAACCAGAGCACATACCAGTGCTTTAGTGCTCCAAATATATAAAGTTCGAAGAAATTTGTAAAGTAACCGTTTGGATTGAGACAGGCCTGTCGATTAAATGCGAACTAGCGAGCATTTAGGCCATTGAGAACGCATGCGTTCGTAAAGCCCGAAGAGTGAGAATAACGCGAATCAAGAAAGACATCTATTCATCCTATTAGAACAGACTCTATTTTTGTATATTCCGCTTATGTTTCGCAGTTGGAAAAATAAAAAGTTCTGGATTTACATTGCCGCCACATCCATCGCCTTTTTGTCGCTTATAATCGTTACAGATTTGTCAAGCATAAAAAGATTCAACCTCAATCGAGACTCATTAAACGCCGAAACTTGGCTCGAAGTTGAAAAGAACGAGACTATCAAAATTTGCATGGACTCAAAAGTTCGCGGATGGGAAACTACGCTGGATACTAAAATTCTTAATGATTCGTGCTTAAAAGTTCAAGTACCAACGCTTATTGGACTCTCCCCCATCATGGTGAAATTTTCCGACTCTGACAGTTCATATAAAATCAATCTTGCAGTCGGAATGAAGTATCTTGATTTCAAAAAAGAAGAAGCTTTATATGGCAATGACCTTCGTCAAATGCGACCTCATGAAAAGAAGATTGTGTCCGTTTCAGGAACTTATCTGGTAGATGAATACCCCGTGACTAATTGCGAAATCACTCAGCAAATGTGGGATGAGATCCCCTTGAATCCAAAGGATTATCAAATAGAAAAAGAATGGGCGCAAAGAAAAAAGTCTAGCATACGTAACGAAAAATGCGACACCCATGACTCTGCTGCAAATATGATTTCTTTGTATATGGCAATGAAGTACGCCAATGCGCGCAGCATTCGAGAAGGATTGAAGCCATATTATCGTTTCTCAGCAACTAAAGAAAAGCACATACATATCATTACGCCTTATCACAAACAGCGTAAAGACATTACAGTCAAACCGAGATACCAATACATTGAAATTTTTTATAAATTCACAGGATACGAGGAACCGACACATCAATATGTTATAGCTCAATACGATTTCACAAATCATGAAGATTCAACAATTCTTGTGATGGTAGATTCTACATCAGATGGTTATCGGCTGCCATATTATGACGAATGGATGATGCTTGCTCGCGGCGGAGAAAAAGAGGCTATGACGCCTTGGTGCAATAATTCCGCTAAAATTAAAGACGTTTCAAAATATGCAAGATTTGCCAAATATAAGGATGAAGTCAAATCAGAACCTGTAGGCCAGCTACAACCTAATGAATATGGTTTATACGACATGTTAGGTTTAGTAGAAGAACATGTTCTTTTAGAAGAGCACAATTGGCCAAGACCTATGGTAGATCTAATTTATACCTTAATCCCTTTTAGCCAAGAAAAAGAATCTTTCAAGTGCTATGATGAGGACTGTCCTTCCTGTTTAAAAGGTGGTGGACTTTTAAGCGATTGGAAAAAAATCAGCTACAGTTATTCAGCCATTGACTATTATAATGGTTACTCCGGCGGTTTCCGCCTAATCCGCAACATTGGCAACAACGCCAAATGGACCGAAGTAAAATCTAAATGACAAATGAAGGACCAAGCTATTCCAGTTCTCTTTTTGTATATTCAATTGTATGAAAATATTTTTGTTGTTCCTAACGATGTGCTTTGCACTTGCGAATGCTCAACTCTATTACGACAAGCATGGAGAAAGCCGCGGTGCGTATAAGGATAGCTTGGAGTATTCAAAGCTTGTTGCGCTTGCAAAAAGATTTCATGGTTCGATTTTGGTCAAAAAGCCGGTTGAAGGCGTCAAGCCGAGAAAGAATCTGGAAAAGTTTCCCGAAAATAAAATTCAAAGAACATTTTATGTGAGCCGCGATACTTTGGACAAAGAAAACTGGCTCGAAGTAGAAAAAAACGAAATCGTTAAAATTTGTGTTGACGATCCTGTTGTCGCATGGGAAACATCCTTAAAAGCGATTATATCTAGCGATTCGTGCCTAGCTTTCCAAGCACCGACGCTTATTGGTGTTGAAACGCTTAGGGTGCATTTCTATAAAGAATACATGCCTTACTACATCAACTTCTATAACGATGTATATTCCTACAAAATCAATCTTGCCATCGGGATGAAATATCTCGATTTCAAGAACGAAGAAGTGCTATTAGGTTTTAATGTGTATGGATTGAATCAATTTTGGGGCATGCCTATAGAAAATCCCGAAAAAAAAGAAACAATTACAGCCACATACTTAGTCGACAAATATCCCGTCACAAACTGCGAATTCCTGCAACTGATGTGGGACAGTATTCCAGAAAAATCATCATATCGCCACTCTGGAGCAAAAAGAAAACAAGAAGCTTGGTTTTCAAGAAAAAGAACAAGTATTCGCAATGAAAACTGTTCAGTCCATGACTCAGCAGCATCAGCAGTTTTCTTGTACCAAGCAATGGAATTCGCGAACACCCGCAGCGTTAGAGAAGGACTAAAGCCTTATTATATTTTTTCAGAAACTGAAATTCTTAGGTCTCAAATTTTATCCAAAAATAAATATATCATAGGTTATTACGGATTCTCTCCATACAATCATAAAACCATTCAAGTATCCATAGATTCTTCATCTGATGGCTATAGGCTCCCCTATTATGATGAATGGATGATGTTGGCTCGTGGAGGAGATAAAAAGAATAAAGCTCCATGGGGAGAAGCCTCTTCAGTCGATGAAGCATTAAAGTATGCAAACTTTGGAACCGCAAAGGAATTATACGATTCCGCCCCTGTCGGTCTATTAAAATCCAACGGATACGGATTATATGATGTATTTGGCCTTGTTGGGGAACACGTCCTTTTTGAGGAACGCAATCCCTTTACAATTCTTCGCGGCTCACCATCTTGTTTAAAAGGCGGAGATGCAAGCATCGACACAGAAGGCTCTTTTTGGAAAGCAGTTAACTACGGATATTTTGAAGATAATTTCAGTGGATTTGCAAGAGGCGGTTTCCGCCTTGTCCGCAACATCGGCAACAACGCCAAATGGGAAAATAGAATTGAATAGTATGAAAATTTTTTTGTTGTTCCTGACGATGTGCGTTGCGTTTGCGAATGCCCAAGGCATCAATCCTAGTAAAGATTTGAAAAACATTCCAGAAGATAAAATTCAAAGAACGTTTAAGGTAAGCCGCGATTCCCTGCGAAAAGAACTTTGGCTCGAAGTGGAGAAAAACGAAATCGTCAAAGTCTGCATAGACAAAAAAGTTAAGGATTGGAAAGCTTCATTGAAATCAAGTATTTTCAATGATTCATGTTTAGTGCTCCAATTGCCAACTCTTATTGGGGTTGAAACACTTAATGTGTATTTCTCGGATGTGAAGATTTCTCATAAAATTAATTTAGCGGTCGGGATGAAATATCTGGACTTCAAAAATGAAGAAGTCAAACTCGGATTCAATAGAAAAAGTAACAAATTTTGGACTTTGGATGATGCCGGAGAAGAAGATCCCGAAAGATTTGTTTCAATTACGGGAACATATTTAGTTGACAAATACCCTGTAACAAACTGCGAATTGATTCAGGTATTGTGGGATAGTATTCCAGCCACTTCGACTTATAAAAATCCTCAATATAGGAAAATGCATCATGAAGATTGGTTTGCCAGAAAAATGGCTAGTACCCGTAACGCATATTGTGCAGCACATGATACCATAGCGAATACGGTAACTCTTTACCAATCGATGGTATATGCAAACACCCGTAGTATTCGCGAAGGATTAAAACCATATTACATTTTTTCAGTTCCGGATGATTTATATCTATACGAAGGTTTCGTGAAGAAGGCTTATATTATTGGGTTTTGGGATTTTTCCGGCACTCACAATACAATTAACATTATGGTAACAATCAATGCAAAATCAGATGGCTATAGGCTCCCGTTTTATGATGAATGGATGATGCTTGCTCGCGGTGGTGATAAGGAAAAAAAGGCACCATGGGGCAGTCCAGCGACTCCGTTAAATGAAATTCAAAAATATGCACGATTTGAATCATCATATGCAATGGAAGAAACAAGTGATTATATTTCTGAACCTGTTGGTCAGCTTTTGCCAAATGGATACGGTTTATACGATATGTTTGGTCTAGCAGCTGAGCATGTTCTTTTGAAAGACAATAGGTTTATTGGAAATTCAGACCATCCTTCCGTTTTAAAAGGTGGAGAGCTATCCTATGGATTTTATGATGTTGGCGCATCTGGTGTTGGTGCCGGTTTCCGCTTAATCCGCAACATCGGCAATAACGCCAAGTGGGAAGAACGCGGTTTTTAGAACTTGACTTTATAAATCTGCGGCCAGAGCTTGCCTGTAATCCAAAAATCTTTGCCATCGTAGGCAATGCCGTTCAGAACATCTACGCCGGGGTACCGGTCACGAATCTCCCCCGCTTTTTTCGAGAAGTCAATATAACGCAACACCTTCCCGCTCGGGAGTTCGATTTCGGCAATCAAGTCAGTCTGCCAAATATTCGCATACAAAGTATTCCCAACAATTTCAAGTTCGTTCAAAAGTTTAATTGAATAGCGACCATCGCGGACACCTATAATTCCCGTCAACGAAAAGCTGCCCGGTGCAATTTGCAAAAGTTCATCAGTGCCATTACTCATCAAAAGCTGGTCGCGCCAAAGCGTAAGGCCCCAGCCTTCCGTCGGAATACGGAACTCGCCCTTCTTTTTAAACGGCTTGCGGGAATAAATAAAAGCCTTGTGAGATTTCCAGGTCAGATAATAGATTTCATCACCCACAACAACAGAACCTTCGCCAAAATATCGTTCTTGAATGCGCGCGGAATCAAGAATTTTTCCATCTAACGTGCGACGGTACAAGCCCGATTTTCCATACAGTCCAGTCGTTTCAATCAAATCATCACCATCAAAGGAAAGCCCTTGCGTAAAGTGCGATGTCTCATGCGGAACAGAATCAAGAATTGTCGGCACCACCCGCGGAGCCTCGGCGTGCACCGACGAGAGTGTAAAGACTAGAGACAAAAGGATAAAAGCAAAAAACGAGCGTCCAGAAAATTTCATGTTTGAAAAATACTAAATTTGCGGCCATGGGTGAAATTAGAACTCCAGCCAAAGTGAAAATTATCGTGGGCATTCTCGCGAAAGATGCCGAAGCCGTGAATGCGGTTCGCGGTGTTCTCAAGGCAAAATTCGGCGAAGAAGACCTGAACTTGGAACCGTTTCCGTTCACGTTCACCAACTACTACAAAGAAGAAATTGGCGAAGCTCCTGTGCGAGCGTTCTTCAGCTACGAACAGCTCGTGGATCGCGAAACGATTGTCGACATCAAGCTTTGGACAAACGACATTGAACTTGAAATCGCTAAAGAAAACGGCACGCCGGGACTACGCCCTGTGAATCTCGATCCGGGCTACATGACGCTTGGGCAGTTCTTTTTGGCAACGACCAAGGACCAACGCCAGCGCGTTTATATGCAGCGCGGGATTTTCGTAGAGCCGACGCTATATTTCCAAAATGGACATTTCCACGCTTTTGACTGGACGTATCGCGACTACCAGAGTGAAAATTACATCAAGTATCTCGAAGAAGTGCGCAAGCGACTCGCCTACCAAATGACGACGGGAAAACCGTATAGTCAAAGAAACAAGAAATAAATTATGAAAGCTGGTATTTTTACAATTCTCCTCCTCTGCTGTTCCAACATTTTCATGACGTTCGCTTGGTACGGCAACCTCAAGCTCAAAGAAATGCACATCAGCACCGACTGGCCGCTGATTCTCGTGATTCTCGCCTCTTGGGGCCTAGCCTTCCTTGAATACTGCTTTATGATTCCCGCAAACAGCATCGGCAGCCGCATCAACGGCGGGCCATTCAGCCTGATGCAATTGAAGATTATCCAAGAAGCGATTTCACTCACGGTATTCACGACGATTGCTGTAACAGTTTTCCATACAGAAACGCTCCAGTGGAATCACATTGTCGCATTTCTGCTAATCATCGCTGCAGTTTTCTTCGCGTTCTTGAAATAGCGATATTTTTTAACAACATTAAAACGCCGCTGCACTTAGCAACGGCGTTTTTAATTTTATACAAATTTATCTAGTTTAATTAGAATTGCAGATTTTATCGGCTCCAGAAATATCTGCGACATTGTACGGTTCAGTCCATTCACTCCAATCGGTAGCACCTTTACCCTTACCATTAATATTGTCTTTCCAAACCAAGCGGAATTGCACATAATAGCCGCAAAGCTTTCTAACATAACTTTCTAGGCAATAAGCAAAATTTTTCTCAGACCCAGAATTGTCATAACAATATTCATAGTATGTTGTCTTTCTAGCAGCATCCTGGAAGTCTTCCATAGCATCGAAGCGCTTCGAAATAGAGGGTTCCTGATACGGGAATGTTTCAGTCCAATAGCAGCTATCGCATGCATCAACCGTTTGCTTACCCTTACAATCTTCTTTGTAATTGTTGTATTTTTCGTAAGAAGTAAACCAACGGGCTTCGTAATAGACGGTATCCGTGTATTCCGATTCAACAATATATTTGCTAACGTTGTTCATAATCGTATAAGTTCCAACGGCCCTAACAATCGTTGAATCATCTGTTTCGGGATCGTCATCTCTATCGATACCTGTTATATAAGTCATCGTAATCCTAGGCGATGGAGCAGGAATTTCAGGAGACATGTATTTACGATATTCAATATCAGGTGTCAACTGGACTGCTTCGGTAAAGGCCGAAGTATCACCGCTATTGACGACTGCCAAACGATAATAAGTTTCAATCTTATCGCGGCCTTCGATGTAATAGTGGCGAACGTTGCCTTCAATCGGCGACTTGAGACCAGTCCACTTGAAATCCTTGAGTTTAGAAGTCTGGATAATAAACTTCCTATTCGGGTCATCCTTAGTTTCGCTGTATTTCCAGCTGAGTTCCCAAACGCTTGGTGCAATACGAGTTATTGCGACATCAGTCGGCATATCCGATTGAACCACGGTTGTCGAATCTACGTTTGTGTAACCATCGGCTTTAATTTGGACGCGATTACTTTCTTTGGAAATTCCGCAACCATCATACGCAATAACGCGATAATACTTGCCTGCCTTTTTCGCACCCTTTAACTTGTAAATGGTAACATCGGCGTTAGTCGTACCTTCGCCTTCCCAATCCGGAGATTTAGCCTCCAAATCAAGAGACTGGATTTCAAAACCGGATTCGCCACGAGAATCATTACGAACGTAATCCCAAGAAAGAGTCCAAGAGGAATCAGTGTCCTTGGTTACGGCGAAATTCGTCGGTGCAGAAAGAGATTCCTTGAGCATGCTGCAACTAATGGTTCCTGCAGCAGAAGAACTAGACCTCTTTGTGGAGTTAGAAGAAGTAGTCGTGGGAATATCATCATATTCGTCGTCATCCGGCGAGGCCGAATTAGAGCAAGCATCCATAGCGAACAGGAACGCTGCAGCGGCCGTAAACTTCCAAATACTGTTTATTTTCATAAAAGCTCCCTTTTAGAAAAATATGTTTTACATTCTAATATATTTTAATTGCGTAAAAAAAGATTACAAAAAACAATTTTTTCCCATAATATGGCAAAAAACGTGCAAAAACGCACCTTTAGATGCGTTTTTTTATGAAAATTTCTGAAAAGGTTACCGGTTGATGCGAAGGGTGCGGTTCGACGAACGCACAAGATACATACCGCGTGTAACGGAATTTAAGCGAATTTCGTGACCATAGCCCTGCTTGACAACAACTCCATTCATGTCGAACAGAGACCACGGAGCATCGTTCGCCAACTGAACCACTGCGTTGGACCGGTCATAGGTCATTCCAGGCATCGAACTGAGAGCTCTAGATCCTTCGCGAATTTCGACAGAGCCCGTATCCGCTTCGCTAAACTTGATGTTTCCCACGAGAGTTTCGCCACCAAGACCGTCCGCGGTCAGATAAAAATCTTGAACGCCTTCGAGCTTGGGCATGCTGGAACACTTTACTTCAACCCACTTGGATTCGCCTGCGGTGGGCAATTCGCATTTAGAAATCACATCGCCTTTTTTGCTTTCTTTACGGAGGTTCAGCACGCCACCTGCGCTATTTTTCACTTGCACACTCACGCCCGCGCCCACGATGGAATCCGTAATCACGTTTTCGAAGATTGCATAGCCACCGTCCTTGATGGCAAGTTCATCCTTGTCCGTAAGACGCACGCGTATGCCGTTATCAAAGCCGTTTGCCGGAATCGTATCGCGGATGATGCGCAAGAAATCGAGACGGTCAAGTTCGGCGTAATGTTTGCCCTTCGTAATTTCGATAAAGTTCGAACCGCGTTTGAGCTTTGTCGGGATGTACACGACAGACTTTTCGGGGAATTCACTCCAGGCACCCGTTAGCGGCAACTGCACTTCTTGCGTTTTGCCGTTGATATCCACAAAATGCGAGCTGCCGTTTGCGCCGTCTTCGGTCCAGTTGTTGTCGTAACGGTAACGGATAAGGTAATCACCCGCCTGCGGGATAATCATTGGCAAACGAATCTTGCTGTCATCGTAGTTGATGTACGCGCAGAATTCCCCGTTCGAAGCCTTGGAACTGCTCGAAATATCGACATGCGTGAGAATGCCGTGTTCCGCTTCGGCGCTCAGGTAACGGCCAAGGAAAGGCTGTCCCATTTCGGGCCAGTTGTCTTCAGTAAATACGAGATCGCGCACTTGGATGTAAGAATTACCACCATCATTCTTGTCATAATAGTGGTTCACAAAACGCAAACGATTCACGTCTTCAAAAGCTTCACCGCCAGCGGGTCCGTAATAACGACCATAACGATTGAGGAGAATCGTTCCTCCCCCATCAAGCAAAGCCTTGCCACTGCGGTCTACATAGCCGCCATCAATACGATTGGAGCGTCCGACGGTTGTCTTGTAAGAATTATTTTCGAGGTCTGCGCCTTTTTTGCAGCAGTTGTCCCAAGCGGTAAAGAGGAAATATTTTCCGTTGTGTTCAATAAGGCTTGCGCCTTCGACGCCCGCGCCACCGCGATTCGCGATGTTCTTCATTTTTGCGCCATCTTTCACCTTGCCGGATTTTTCGTCCAGTTCGAGAATGTGAATGCCCGTGCCCCACGAACCAAACGCCATCCAAACTTTTCCGTCAAGGTCCTTGAGCACAGCCGCGTCGATTGCATTGTACGAATCGCTTTTGACAGTATGAATGACTTCGCCTTGGTCTGTCCAGCCGTAACCGGGCTTTGTCGGGTCAATTTCCTTACTCGACATAAAGCCCATACCCGACGAGCGGATACCCATTTCGGAACCGCAATAGTACATGCGATATTCGCCACCGACGTAATGAATATCCGGCGCCCAAATATCAATCATGTTCGGAGCGTATTTATAAAGCCATTTCGAGAATTCGGGCATGGCGGGGTCGCCATTTTTCCAGTTCAGAGCGTCTTCGGAAAACTGCATGAGCATGTGGTTGTCCGTTGTCGCAAGCGCATAACCATCTTCGTAGCGGATAATGTCTGGATCATGGCCCGCCCAACGGTGCTCCTTCGCGTACCAATCGGCAGCAAAAGCGGCCTCAAACGAGAGGCCTGCAAAGAGGAATGCAGCGGTGCAAATTTTAGAACAACGAATCATATGACTCCTTCAACCACACACCAGCATACACTATTTAATCTATATTCCGAAAGGATTTTTCGGTACAATTTAATTGCAAAAAATCACTTCACTTTTACAACGTATCGGCCTTTGGGAAGATTATTAAATTCGATATCAGTACCGTAAGTTTTTTTATGGGAGACAATTTGTCCCATCGGATTCAAGAGGTAAGCTTGATGAACGCCAGCATTATCAAAGTGTACGCGGTAACCATTAGGGATTTGTGTCACCGAGTAGTTCAATGTCGGACGGAAAGCCGGGAGCGCCACGGAGGATTCGCTCGAACTGCTCACGACAATTTCGCTGGAGCTCGATTCCGCAACAGCACTGCTAGAACTTGATTCCGGCAAGGGGGCACTCTTGAAGAGAATGTTTCCGACAATCGCTTCGCCAGAGACGCCCGAAGCGGTCAAATAAAAGTCCTTGATGCCCGTTTTGCTTTTGAGCGTTCCGCAGTTTGCCTCAGACCAGCCATTGGCTGCAGCCTTAGCCGTTGAAAGGTCGCACTCAGCAAGGACGGTTCCGTTCTTTGCGCCATCGCGAATGCTGAGTTTGCCGCCAGTAAGACTTTTCACCTCAATAGCCACTTCCGTAGACTTGATAGAATCCGTCACGACGTTTTCAAAAATGGCGTAACCGCCGTCCTTGATAGCAAATTCATCCTTGTCCGTGAGGCGCACGCGGATGCCGTTGTCAAAGCCGTTTGCCGGAATCGTATCGCGAATCACGCGCAAAAAGTCAATGCGGTCCAGTTCCGAGAAATAGCCGTTCGGCTGCGGTTCGATTTCGATGAAGTTGCCACCACGCTTAAGCGTTGCAGGAATCATCACGATAGACTTTTCTGGAAACGTGCCCCAAGAACCTGTCGGCGGAAGCGTCACAGTTTGCGACTTGCCATTGACAGTGACTTTGTGCGTAGCATCGCCTTCACCGCCGTTTGCATAGCGGTAACGCAACAGATACTCGCCCGCTTGCATGATGTTCATCGGCAAGCGAATCTTGGAGCCAGCCGTGTTGATGTAAGCAAGATATTCGCCGTTCGAAGCGGTATTGCTGCGGGTAATCGCAAGATCGCCAGAAACCGCACGAGTGAGCACGCCGTGTTCGACTTCGGCACTCAAATAACGTCCGAGGAAGGGCTGTCCCATCTCAGCCCAGTTATCCTCGGTAAACACAACATCACGAATGTGGATGTGGTTGAACTTGTCACCGTTAAGATCATAATAGTGATGCACAAAACGTACGCGGTTCAAGTCTTGGAAAGCTTCGCCGCCGCCCGGACCGACATAACGTCCGTAACGTTCCATAAGGATTGTGCCACCGCCATTAGCCATATCGTAACCTGCACGGTCTTTATACGGACCGGTTACTTTATCAGCACGGCCATAAGCAGTTTTGTAAGTTGTCTTTTCAATATCATTGCCCTGCTGGCAGCAGATATCCCACGCAGTAAACAAGAAATACTGGCCGCCATGTTCAATCAAACTCGGACCTTCTTCGGCACCGTTACTCGCCTTGCTCGTGCGTCGTGCAATGTTATAAACGGTCTTATCGTCACTCGCCTGATAGCCCGTCTTTGCATCCAACTTAATCAACTGAATTCCAAGACCGAACGAGCCAAAAGCCATCCAATAAATGCCTTCGGTATCACGAACGACATCGGCATCAATCGCATTGTACTTGTCCGATGCCACCGTATGGAAAACGTGGCCATGGTCCGTCCAGCCGTAGCCCGTTGTGCCAGGCATAATCGACTTTGTGGACTGATAGCCAATCGCAGATGTGCGCTTGCCGAAAACGGAAACGCAATAATACACACGGTATTCACCGTTCATGTAATAAATGTCAGGCGCCCAAATGCCTTCGGTCGTTGGCGCATACGTGTAAGCCCACTGCGGAATTTTGCTCACCGTTGACTTGTGGTTTTGCCATGTGTAAGCATCTTCGGATGTCCACAGTTGCAAATTATTATTCGTGCTCATGAGGGCGTAACCGTCCTCGAAGCGCACCATGCTCGGGTCATGACCCGGCTGCAAGTTGTCCTTGGCGTACCAATCGGCAGCCGATACCGCGGAGACGCCAAAAGCGCCAATCGTTGCGAGAGTCGCGCTGTTCACAAGATTCGCAAAATTCAAAATCTTCATTTCCATACTCCTTAAAAATTCACTGGATCCTTCGACTCCACTACGTTTCGCTCAGGATGACACAGTAGCATTACCTTACCATAACCATCGCGATGGTGTGGGCGGTGCGGACAAAGTACATTCCCGAACGAGCGGAATGCACTTGGATTTCACGGCCATAACCACGACGCACAACAACACCATTCACATCAAGCAAAGCCCAAGACGCTTCTATGCCCAAACGAATTACGCGAGCACCAGCATCGTAGTGAACCTGTTGCAAAGCCGACGCATTCAAAGTACTGCGTGCAAGCCCAGTCGTCCCACCATTGCCTGAATCCGTCGGCGGTTCAACTTTCGGCAGTTCCGCCTTCGCAAATTGCACCTTCTGATTGTCCGTTCCTGTGCGAACCCACGTGATGACCGGCATCCCGACTTCCTTCGAAATGTTCAGCACATCGCCGAGGTAATCGCTATCGTAATCCGCAAACAAGAAGTACCCCTTCTTTGCCGATGCATTTTCAATGCGAATTTCACAAGATGTTTCAGAAGTTGTCACCGTATCCAACAACGTCTTGGGCGGGCAATAGTAACGGCCCGTTGCAAAATTCTTGAGCGTGTAATAACGTGCCGAATCGCCATGAGAAAGCACCCAAAGCTGCGCTTCGTTCTTTTCGTCTGCGGTTTGCTGCACCACAATGCCATCGCTATCTTCGAGTGCCAAATTGCTATGCGAAACCGTCAAGCGGTAACCGCCCTCTTCGAGAAGCGCATTGTTCACCGGATCCACGCCACTCGTGCGCTTGACTTTTTGGATGTTTCCATCACGGTCGTAATAGAGATAATCGATGTTCACAGAACGGCGGTACGTCCAGCCGCCCGGAGAATTAGCACCGTGATACATGAAATACCAGTGTCCGAGATACTTGAAAATCGCCTGATGGTTCGTCTCGGAATTGTCCATTTTGTCGTTGATGACGCCTTTTTGTGTCCACGGTCCGTTCAAGCTCGGAGCCATGGAATAATTCGTCGTCGAGGGGTAACCCGAGGCATAGCTAAAGTAATAATTGCCACGGAAAAAGTGCATCCACGGGGCTTCGAAAAAGTCCTTGATCTTGATATCTTCGGGCGTACTTGCAAGCTCAATCATATTTTCCTTGAGTTTCACGCGTCGGCCCGCATTCCACGAGCCCCAATACATCCAAATATCGTCGCCATCGTAGAAAATCGCGGGGTCAATGTTCAATTTCACATCGTTCGGCGTATTGTCGGTGATAAGCGCCTGCCCAATCGCGTCTTTCCACGGTCCGGACGGATGGTCCGCGACAGCAACGCCAATCGCAAAGCCTTCACTTCCATTTTCCTTGATGGTCCCATGATGAACGGCCACATACCAATAAAACTTGCCATTTCGGTATTCGCAGTGGCCCGCAAAAGCGCTCGCATTTGCCCACTTGAACGTTTTTACGCTCAGAACCGCCCCGTAATCGTGATAATGTTCCATATCATCGGTCACAAGCACATGCCAATCATTCATAATGAACGATTTATTGTTATTGCCTTGCGGCCCCTGCTCATCGTGCCCAGCAAAAATAAAGAGCGAATCGTTATGCACGAGTGCCGCCGCATCCGCAGAATAAAAATCAGTCGTAAGCGGATTAGCGGCAAAAGCCGACTGTGCCCCAATCACGCTAAATACGCCAAAAACGGCGCATTCCAACATCGTAAAAAAAACAGAACTCTTCGTTCCCATAAACATCTCCAAATCCACACCAACAACTGCTCTAAATATATATCAAAAATTATAAAAAGTCCACATATTTATTTATGACATCGAGTATTTTTAGAGAAAAATTCATAAATAGCCCACATTTTCACGAATTAAATGTCAACAGTTTAGATTAAACGGCAGGAATCGCCACCCCCAACAGAATCACTTCTGTTCAAAGTCGAAGGAGGCTAACACAACGTTCTCGTTTTTGTAAAAGGGAGATTCCCGATTAAATCGGGAATGACATTTTAAATCGGAAACAACAACCCGTGTCGAATGACTAAAGACCAACGACTATCGACGAATAATTGACCAACAACAGACAAAGCGTATCATTAAGATTGCATATGATTCAGCTGTAAAAAAATTTCATTTATTTGAAAATTATTTATGGGAAACAAGCATAAAAGTAAATATATTTTACGTTGGGTAGATTTGATTAGGAGAGTGGATTATGAAAAGATCTTTGTTGGTCGCACTTTGCGCAACGTCAGTCATTTACGCAGGTTCATTCGAAACCTGGGATGCAGCCAAAATTTATGAAGAATTCCTTCCAGAGTTTCAGATCCATACAGGTCTTGGCAATGGACTCGAAACAGAAGGCTACTGGTATTCTTACAACGATAACAACAACTTGGGAACATCTAAAATCGCTTGGCCAGCACAGATAGATGCATACGACAACATCAATCAATCTTTAGATCCCGTCATCGAGGAATGCAAAGGCCTTGCTGGCACAGCGATTCTAAGCAAAGAATCTTATGAACACGATCCGTATGTCGGTGTGGGCTTCAATGTTGTCGGCGAAACCTCAGAAACAAACCCAGCGCCAGATATTGGTGATGCATCAGCCTGGGGCGGGCTCTGCGTGACCTACATGTCAGACACAGATATAGCCTTGGAACTCGGTCTTGGCGAAACCGTTGATTCAACAATTAACTACGCGAATCCAGCGGTAACGCTCCCTGCCGCAAAAGCTCCAAACATTCTATCGCCCAACGGAAAATACGGAAACAAAGTCGTCGTCAACTGGTCCGACTTTAAACAGCCTTCATGGTACGATGGAGCCATTAAAATCGACGGCGAGACGGCAGCAAAACAGCTTGCCGCCGTACACTTTAAAATTCAGGCGGAACCAGGCGAATACAATTTCAACATCTGTGCCATCGGCCCGAAAGACGGAACATGCCCGGAAAAATGCGGAAAGTCAACAGCGACATCCGCAAAACAGTTTATCACATGGAACGGAGCCGATGAATATGCTAACGACCAAGTTCAAACAGGACTTGGCAACGAAACAGAAACGAGCGGATTCTGGTTCTCCTACGGAGACGATGGTGATGGAGGTGCGTCAGCAGTCCGTTGGGACGTCTATACAGATCCTGAACCACCACATGTACTCGAACCCATCGTCTTGGAGTGCAAAGGAATATGCGGAACAGCCCAACTCAGAAAAGGCATTTTAACCTACACACCTTTCATAGGTTTAGGCTTCAGTGTTGTCGGACAAATTTCATATGAAGATTTTTCCTATGCCACAGGCGACGCCTCTTCTTGGGGTGGACTCTGCGTAACCTACACTTCCGATGCAGACATACAACTTGAACTCGGCCTTGGCAAAGCTACCGATTCCACAATCAATTACGCAAATCCGGCTGTCAATCTCCCCGCATCCAAGACAAGCAACAGAATGGTTTTCAGTTGGTCAGACTTTAAGCAACCTTCGTCATACGACGGGGCCGTCAAAATCGAAGGTAAAGCCGCAGCAAAGCAACTCGCCATGGTCAAATTCAAGATACAGGCAGAGGACGGCGATTACCATTTTAACATTTGCGCGGTCGGTCCGAAAGACGGGACATGCCCGGAACAATGCGGAACGCCAAGTGCAGGGATTCAAATTGCTCGTGGAACATCCGCAGTCAAAGCAATTTTGAACGGGCGCACGCTTGGATTCACGGGAATCAAGTCCACTGCAACAGCTGAAGTGATGAATTCTCTTGGGCAAGTCGTGATGAAGGGCGCCATTAACAACGCCACGAATAACGCCACAACGATTAGCCTTGCATCGCTTAAAGCGGGAATTTATATGGTGCGTGTGAGCGGAACAAACGTCAATATAGCAAAGAAGATTATATTGAGGTAATTTGGAGGTCGATGGTGAAAAAGATTACATTGGCAGCACTTTGCGCAGCAACATCAACTTTTGCAGGGCCGTTTATCACATGGAACGGAGCTGATGAAGATGTTTACGACCAAGTTCAAACAGGACTCAACACCGAATGGGGCGGATTTTGGTTCACCTACGGAGACGATGGCGATGGCGGAGCATCCATGGTTCATTGGGATATGCCCCTCAACCCAGAATACCCATATACACTAGACCCCATCATCTATGAATGCAAAGGAATATGCGGGACAGCCATGCTCAACAAATGGAATTTAACCTACACTCCATTTGTGGGTTTAGCATTCAGTGTCGTCGGAAAACTTTCAGAAAAAGATCGGACACTAGTCACAGGCGATGCCTCTTCTTGGGGCGGACTCTGCGTGACCTATACATCGGATACAGACATATCTCTGGAACTCGGCCTTGGCGAAGTTACCGATTCCACAATCAATTACGCAAATCCAGCCGTTCCATTGCCCGCCTCCAAGACTAGCAATAGAATGGTTTTCAGTTGGTCAGACTTTAAGCAACCTTCGTCATACGACGGGGACGTCAAAATCGAAGGTGAAGCCGCTGCAAAGCAACTCGCCATGGTCAAATTCAAGATACAGGCAGAGGATGGCGATTACCGTTTTAACATTTGTGCAGTCGGACCAAAAGACGGAACATGCCCGGAGAAATGCGGCATCCCCACCCCACCGGACGATATCAAGGCCGTTCGCGGAACATCCACAGTCAGCGCAATTTTGAACGGTCGCACGCTTGGATTCACGGGAATCAAGACCACAGCCACCGTCGAAGTTTTGAATTCTCTTGGGCAAGTCATGATGAAGGGCGTTATTAACGGCGCTATGGATAACGCCGCAACGATTAGCCTTGCATCACTTAACGCGGGAATTTATATGGTGCGTGTGAGCGGGAAAAACGTGAATTTTGCAAAGAAGATTGTATTGAGGTAATTTGGAGGTCGATGGTGAAAAAGATTACATTGGCAGCACTTTGCGCAGCATCGGCTACCTTCGCAGGACCGTTCATCACATGGAACGGAGCCGACGGAGTCCCCGCTGTAGAAACCGGACTAGGCAACGAAACCAATACTTACGGAATATGGTACGATTTTAATGATTCCTTCAATGGCGGTGAATCAAAAATCGTTTATCCAGTTCAACCATGTCACGAATATTATTCATGCGAACCTCACTATATGGATGGGGTTATTGAGCATTGTGAAGGAGTATGCGGGACAGCCACTCTCTATAGCGGCACATCAACTCAAAAACCGTTCTCCGGCATGGGATTCAACATCGTCGGGGAAGCATCCCCCACGGACAACACGATAGTCGCAGGCGACGCATCCGCTTGGGACGGACTCTGCGTGACCTACACATCGGATACAGACATATCCTTAGAACTCGGTCTTGGCGATACCATCGATTCAACGATGAATTATGCAAACCCAGCAGTAAACCTTCCGGCATCAAAAACCGACAAGAAAATTGTAGTGTCGTGGTCCGACTTTAAGCAACCTTCATGGTACGACGGATCAGTCAAATTTGACGGTGAAACAGCAGCAAAGCAACTTGTCGGAATTCATTTTAAGATTCAGGCGGAACCAGGTGATTACAAATTCAGAATTTGCGCCGTCGGGCCAAAAGACGGGACCTGCCCAGAAAAATGCGGAATCCCCACACCACCGGACGATATCAAGGTCGTTCGCAGGGTTTCCGCAGTCAACGCAATTCTGAACGGACGCACGCTTGGATTCACAGGAATCAAGTCCTCAGCAACAGTCGAAGTTTTGAATTCTCTTGGGCAAGTCGTGATGAAGGGCGTTATTAACGGCGCTATGGATAACGCCGCAACAATTAGCCTTGCATCACTTAACGCGGGAATTTATATGGTGCGTGTGAGCGGGAAAAACGTGAATTTTGCAAAGAAGATTGTACTAAAGTAAAGCAAATACGAGAAGGCGATTCCGGCTCGGAGGCCGACATAACTAATGCGAAAGAGTCAACGAGTTTACTATCCGCGGGCTTTTTTTAAGAAAGTTTTTTCGACCAAACGTAAAAATCTTCTATATAGCACACAACGTATCATATAAATACTTTATATCACATATGACACGTATCTTAAGAATACATTTCATAATAAATTCATACTTTTTCATTTTATCTGACATTTCCTCAAAACATTTATACAAAACGAGTATATCTTATTTATAGTTCCATTTTGGGACTAGGGAGGAAACATCATGAGACACACAATCACGCTGGCAACAGCTATTTTCGCTGCATCTGCAGCATACGCCGGAGCATTTCAAACATGGAACGGCGAAGATGGAATATCACAGGTCAATACCGGACTTGACAACGGTTCCGAAACTTCAGGTTATTGGTTCAGCTATGCCGATGACGGAGACGGAGGTGAATCGAAAGTCACATGGCCTGTAGATACAAGAACCGAAACCGGGACATCACTAGACTCAGTAATTACGCACTGCAAAGGAGTCTGTGGCGTCGCATCGCTATCTAAGGGCTCATTAAAATACAATCCCTTTGTAGGCATTGGCTTTAACATTGTCGGAGAAGGTATTGACGGAGACCCCGAAGCCGGAGATGCTACGGATTGGGGCGGGCTCTGCATCACATACACATCAGACATAGCAGCCGATCTCGAGCTTGGCCTCGGAGCATTCGATGCGACTATCGAATATGCAAACCCGATATTCAAGCTTAATAAAGCAACCACCACCCCCGTAACCCAAGCCATACCTTGGTCTAAATTCACACAACCCACTTGGTATAGCGGCACAACAAAAATTTCCGGTCCAGACGCAGCTAAGCAACTGGTTGCAGTCAAATTCAAGATTCAAGCCGTTAATGGAGACTACAACTTCAATATTAAACAAATTGGGCCATACACAGGCTGTGGTCTTGAAGGAAGCAATGCCATCAAGACAATTCGCAATGTATCATCAGCCAAGGCAACTCTTGCGGGCCGCACACTTAACTTTACGGGAATCAAATCCAAAGCGACAGTCAATATCATAAATACCCAAGGTCAAACTGTCGTCAAGGGAACAATTGATATCACAACAGCTTCGCTCGATCTAGCTTCACTCGATGCAGGAGTCTACATGGTTCACGTCAACGGGAAAAACGTCAATTTCGCAAAGAAGATTATATTGAAGTAAAACAATACATGATAGCAGCCCCATAATAGCGTCTGGGGTAAAAGAAAACGCCCACGGGTTTCCCCGTGGGCTGTTTTGCTAAGAAGGAGATTCCCGCTCGGAGGCGGGAATGACATACAAGGTTAGACAGCACGAACGCTTGCGTTCGTATTGGATAACCGCAGAGTCAAGCCTCGAAGAGGAATGACATCTAATAGATTACCCGTGAACAACAAACGCCTCGTATTAACGAGGCGTGGTTGACGCCTACGGCGTCCGCGGCTTCACTCGGTCATGAAATTACGCAGGCATAATTTCGCGACTCTCGTTTTGCACGCTTTTGTGAGAGCGAGGCGAAGAAGAAATTTTTCATCGCCACACTAGAGCCGAGCGGTCTGATTAGGTATGTGCGTCAACCCATTCAGCGTTCTTCTTGCAAGCTTCGACAGACTTGTCGAAAGCAGCCTTTTCTTCGGCGCTCATCTTGACTTCGAGAATCTTTTCGACACCGTTTGCACCAACGACAACCGGCACGCCGCAGTAGAGACCGCTTACGCCGTATTCGCCATTGAGCTTAGCAGCGCAAGAGAACACGCTCTTCTTGTCGAGGAGGTAAGCTTCAGCCATGTGGATAGCAGAGGTAGCCGGGCTGTAGAAAGCAGAACCGCGACCGAGGAGGTTCACGATTTCGCCACCTGCACCAGCGGTACGCTTTGCAAGTTCAGCAAACTTTTCCTTGCTCATGAGCTGAGAAACCGGGATACCGCCGACAGAGACGCATTCCATGATGGAGACCATCGTGTCGCCGTGGCCACCCATAACGAGAGCCTTGACGTCTTCGACGGAAACGCCGAGTTCATCAGCGACGAAGCAAGCGAGACGAGCGGAGTCGAGCACGCCAGCCATACCGATAACCTTGTTAGCCGGGAGGCCAGACTGCTTCTGCATGTTGTAGACCATGGCATCGAGCGGGTTCGTAATAACAATCACGAATGCATCCGGAGCATTTTCCTTGATGGCTTCAGCAACAGTCTTGATAACGCCGCAGTTCTTGTCGAGGAGGTCGTCACGGCTCATGCCCGGCATACGCGGGAAACCAGCGGTAACGATAACAACATCAGCACCCTTAATAGCGGAATAATCAGTAGAACCCTGAAGATCAACGGACGAATTGATGACGGAGCGGCCTTCCATAATGTCGAGAGCCTTACCCTTCGGCATGCCCTGAGTCATCGGGATGTCGATAAGGACGACGTCGCCGAGGTTCTTCTGTGCAAGCACGAGAGCCATTGTACCACCAATTTGACCAGCACCAACGAGTGCAATCTTCTTTCTAGCCATGATTAACCTTCCTTTTAAGGTATTTAAAATTTTACGTACCAAATATAGCAAAAGAAATGTAAAACCGGCAATATGAACCAATGTTACATATTATTTATTTGTCTTCCAGTGAGTAGAAAAAAGACCCAATCCGACCGTTCCGGACAGTTTTTCGGCAGGAACAGTCTTTTTTTCGGAAAGACCCAACCTAACGATTCTTTTTCTTATCACAACCGACACGATAATTACAAATAAATTAAACACAAGATTGCTAATTCGACTCATAAAACGTCCGTAACGATTACTTTTTCCAATAGCTAATAACTACGAACTAGTAACTTTTCTATCTTTGCACGCACTATGAGTATTGCAATTCCTCAACTGCCTAAAGGCACACGTGATTTTTACCCGGAAGCTGAACGCATCCAGAACTATATTTTTGACACTTGGCGCAAGGTCGCCGAAAGTTTCGCCTACGAAGAATATGAAGGCCCGATGTTTGAACATCTGGAACTTTACACCGGAAAATCCGGCGAAGAAATCGTAAGCCAGCTCTATAACTTTAAGGACAAGGGCGACCGCGAAATTGCACTCCGCCCCGAAATGACGCCGACGCTCGCCCGCCTCGTGATCCAGAAGGCCCGCGAACTCAAGAAGCCGTTCAAGTGGTTCTCCATGCCGCGCCTGTTCCGTTACGAAAAGGCTCAGAAGGGTCGCCTCCGCGAATTCTTCCAGCTGAACATGGACATCATCGGTACCGAAAGCATCTACGCCGAAGCAGACTTGCTCGCTTCTATCGCAACGATGTTGCGCAAATTCGGCCTCAAGGACAGCGACTTTGCGATTGGCGTTTCGAGCCGCAAGCTCCTCGCCACTTACCTCGAAGAAATTGGCGCCCCGAACCCGGCACTCGTTTACCCGGTTCTTGACCGTCGCTTGAAAATCGGTCCGGAAGCTTTTGCCAAGGCTCTTACCGAAGCAGGACTTTCCGAAGCTCAGATTAAGCAACTCGACGATTTCATGAGTTGTAAGTCTATCGAAGAAGTGCGCGCCGCCGTGAAGAGCGAAAACGCAACCGCCGCCCTCAAGGAAATCGAAGACCTCTTTGCAACGCTTGCCGCCGCAGGCTTTAGCGAATGCGTGAACCTCGACCTTTCCATTGTGCGCGGTCTCGCCTATTATACGGGCATCGTATTTGAAGTGTTCGACAAAGGCAAATCCATGCGCGCTATCGCAGGCGGTGGACGTTACGACAGCCTCACCGAAAAGCTCGGTGGCGACCGCATCCCGGGCGTTGGCTTTGGCATGGGCGACGTTGTGCTTGCCGACCTCCTCCGCGAACGCGGACTTTTGCCGAGCCCGAAGCAGCATGTGGACTTCTACATCGCAAGCTTCACGAACGACATGAAGAAGATTTTCGAAACGGCCCAGGTGTTCCGCGCAAACGGAAACTCTGTCTCTCACCCGCTTGCAACAATGAAAATGGGTAAGCAGTTGGAACAGGCTAACTACCAAGGCGCATCGATTGTCGTTTATGTCGATGGCGACAAGGCGGCTGCCGGTCAGTTCGAATTCAAGGACCTCCGCGATGGCACGATGCACGTGGGCGATGTCGCCGCGATTGTTGAACAGCTGAAAGCTTAACTATGACACCAGTAAAAGTATTACTCACCATCCTTTCTTTGTTCCTCACCCTTGGGGTGATGGCGCTCGCCTACCCCGAGGACGGAATCCACATTGGCGACACGACGCTTCGCTATCCGAAGCTTTCACAAGTTTTCGAGAAGGCCGAAACAACAACGGACTCCGCCGGAAACGAAGTCAAGGTCGAGCAAGTCGATCCGGAAGAAGCTATCCGCCAGATGATGGAAGAAACAAAGGCTAAGCAGTTTGCTGCATTCTCGGATTCCCTCAAATATTACGAGGACTTCTTCAGGGAAGGTCGCACACGCTTTGAATTGCCGAACGACGACCTCACGTGGTTTGACAGGTTCTTCCAAAGCTTGCAGAACGCACAGAAGGATTCGTCCACGATCCACGTAATTCACTACGGTGACTCGCAGCTCGAAGAAGACCGCATTTCTTCGACTATCCGCGAAGACTTGCAAACGGAATTCGGCGGTAACGGTCCGGGCTTGCTCCCTGCCGTCATGCATATTCCGTCGCAGTCGACATCGCAGTGGAACAATGGCAACATGCAGCGTTACATTATCTTTGGACCCAAAGAAGAACAAGCAACGCACAACCGCTATGGACCGTTGGCACAGGTGGGTGAACTCAATGGTTCCGCAGTTGTCGGCATCAAGAAACGCGAAAATAAGAAGGACATGTTCCCGCATGTCGGTGGCTATTCGACAATCAAGGTACTTGCTGGTAAAAAGGGCAACTTGAAGTTGCGCCTCACATACGAACACATGGTATCTGATTCCGTAGGCGTTAACGCAGATGGTTCAACCAAGTACAAATTAAAGAACAAGAAAGAAACCGCAGAAGCACCGGCATACGAAGAATTCACGAAGTTGAGAGTTTATACGTGGAAACTCCCGGATACAACTTCCAACATCAAGCTTTATATGAGCGGCCGCACCGAAATCTACGGTATTTCCGTCGATGGTGCTTATGGTGTTGCTGTAGACAACGTTGCCATGCGCGGAAGTTCGGGCACAATCTTCCACAAAATCGATAGCCAGCTCCTTGCCGAATCTTACAAGGCAATGAACGCAAAGCTTATCATCATGGAATACGGCGGCAATTTGGTGCCGGGCATGACACCTAAGGGCTTGGACTACAACAAGAACCTTATCACCAGACAAATTAAAGCAGTACAAAGGGCTAACCCCGATGCAGACATTCTCTTTATCGGTCCGGCCCACATGGCAAAACAAATTAACGGAAGATGGCAAACTTATCCGGGTCTTGGCATCACTATCAAGATGTTGCGCGAAGTGGCACTTGAAAACGGCCTTGCTTATTGGGATATGCACCGCGTGATGGGCGGCGAAGGTTCCATGATCAAGTGGGTGAAAAAGTCTCCCCCGCTTGGATTTACCGACCACGTCCACTTTACACGCCGTGGCGCAGCCTACATGGGCGACCTGTTCTGTTCGTCTCTCCACATGTATTACGATTACTACCTGTTCCGCGGCAGACACAACTTGAACGATTCAAAGCTCAAGGACATCCGCAAGTATTCGGATAAAAAGAAATCTGACGCAGACACAACCAACGTAATTGACCTGAACGCAGAAAAAGCTAAATCCACAAAAACCGGAGGGGGTTTATAAGTGAGAAAAAAGCTTGCCGCTATAGCTGCTTTTCTTGGCATTTTTAGCATCGGTTCCATTTCCGCAAAGGATATGGAGATTACTCCGGGCTACTATGACGTAGATTTTGCGAAATACGATTTTATTGATACGTCGCTAAACACAATCCAATTCCCGCAAGGAAACGCTAGTTTCGAGACTTTCTTCAAGAAACTTGATACGCTTGTTTTCGAGAACAGGGGCAAAGTGAGAATTCTCCACATCGGTGGTTCGCACTTGCAGGCAGACGTTATTTCCGGCCGCATCCGCGAGCACCTTATCAAGGAATACCCGGGTGCTTCGGCAGGTCGTGGATTTGTATTTCCATATTCGGCAGCAAGAACAAATACACCGGCAAGCTATGCAAGCTCTTACAAAGGCATTTGGGACAAGAACAAGAATGTCCAGCGCGAAATCACAAAACCGCTTGGCCTCCTTGGCATTGCAATTAGCACCAGCGACCCGCGTGCAGAGCTCACTCTCCTTTTAGACAAGTATAACAGCGAACCCATCTGGGGCGAAACAAGCTTTAGAGTGTTCGGATTTAGCGACAGCAACAATGTGGAACCGGTGCTCCGCATCGATTCGATGGATGTTTTCGGAACGTTCGATGCCTCTAGCCAGAGCTACGTTTTCACAAGTCCGCGCCCGATAGATACCATTCAAATTGCATTCCGCTGGGCAGATACAACCAAGCAGGCCGAAATCGCCGCGTTCATCACGGACTCGCTCTTTAAAGACTCTGTTGCACGAGCAGACTCACTCGCCCGCGTAGCAGACTCCATACGCCTCGATTCCCTTGGACTTTTGCCTTCTTCAAGTTCAGTGCCTCAAGCAGCTGCAGCAGCCGATTCCATGTTCCAAGGCGACTGCGAAGATGTTCTCGACACGAATTGCCTCAACCGTGACGAAGACTTGCAAGCCGCTTTGAAGGATTCAGCGGCAGTCGATACTATTCCTCCACGTCCGCGCTTTACGCTTACCGGTATTCTTGCCGAAAACAACGCCCCCGGCATCACCTATACAAACGTAGGTATCAACGGTGCCAAAGTGGCAAACTACTTCGAAGAAACATGCCCGCTCTTTGAAAAGGAAATGTCTTATTACAAGCCGGACCTCGTAATTTTTGCAATCGGCATCAACGATGCAAACGTCGAAGTCTTTAACGACAAGCAATTCCGCGACGAATACGACATGCTCATCAAGCGCATCCGCAAAGTGAGCCCGAAAACAGCGTTCATCTTTGAAACGAACAACGACTCTTACCGCAAAATCCGCAAGAAAAAATATGTGCAGCACCCGAACGGCGAAATCGCACGCAAGGCATTTTTTATGCTTGCCGACAAGCACAAGGCCGGAGTCTGGGACAAGTTCTCCATCATGGGGGGCTTAGGTTCCATGGCGAAGTGGGAAAAAGCAGACCTCGCCAAAAAAGACAAGGTGCATTTCAAGACCGCCGGTTACCAATTGCTCGGCGACATGTTCTACAAGGCTTTGATGCAGGCCTATTTTGAGCACATCGCAAACCTCCCTGCCGAAGCCCCCGTAATTGCAAAAGCTGAACCGCAAGCACCTGCGTCTACACTCCCAGCAAAGCAGGCCGCCAGCGTCCAGTCCATTACGACATCAACGACAAAGCCTTTAGCTGTTCAATCTTCTGCAAAGGTAACAGCGCCTGCTACAAAGACCGCGCCGCAAATGCCAAAAGTAGCATCGGCAGCCAAGGCCGACGTGCCTATGCCTAAAGTTTTACAGCAAGCGTCTCAAAACACGCAAAAACAAATTCAAATTCCATTGAAACCGCAATCTCAAAATACGGAATCAACAGCACCCAAGGACAAATAACAGTTCCTAAAGTCCCAAACCATGCTTGACTACATCATCCCCTACCTAACTCGCACATTCGCATTTGACCCGAACTCCCCGCTTCTCTTTACCCAGTTCTATTTCTGGGGGTTCTTCGCGGTAGTATTCGCCATCTTCTCGTTCGTACATAGCAAGCTTTTACTCCGCAACGCGTTCCTCTTTGCGACAAGCTTGTTCTTCTACTACAAGACGAGCGGAAGTTACGTGTGCATTCTCATCTTCTGCGTCATCGCAAACTTTTTCATTGGCAAGTGGATTGAAAAATCTACGGAAAAATGGAAAAAGAAGATGCTGATGATCATTGTAGTCATCATCGACTTGCTCGTTCTCTGCTATTACAAGTATTCCTACTTCTTCTTGGACGCCCTTTACGACTTTACAGGTATCGAACTTCACGTTTACAATTTCTTTGCTGCAGCAAGCAACGCCATGTTCGGCACGCATTCGCTCGTCGACCAGATTATCCTCCCGGTGGGCATTTCGTTCTTCACGTTCCAGGCGATGAGCTACTGCATCGACATTTACCGCGGCAAAATCAAGGCTGTCGATAACATTCTGAACTTCGGCTTTTACCTTTCGTTCTTCCCGCAGCTCGTGGCTGGCCCGATTGTGCGCGCCGACAAATTCGTTCCGCAACTTTACAAGCCGTATTTCCTCCCCCGTCGTGCATTTGGCATGGCTGTGTTCTGGATTTTGAACGGTCTTGCAAAGAAGATTATCTTGAGCGACTACCTCGCCACAAACTTTGTAGACCGCGTTTTCGACACACCGCTCCTCTTTACCGGCCTCGAAAACCTGATTGCCCTTTTCGCTTACTCGCTGCAAGTTTATGCCGACTTTTCGGGTTACACGGATATCGCCATTGGCGTTGCCCTCCTCATGGGTTTCCGCCTGCCGCAGAACTTCAACAGCCCGTACAAAGCAAAGAGCCCGACCGAATTCTGGCGCCGTTGG
The DNA here is from genome assembly GCF_900143015.1 of Fibrobacter sp. UWB11. Lineage (NCBI taxonomy): Bacteria > Pseudomonadati > Fibrobacterota > Fibrobacteria > Fibrobacterales > Fibrobacteraceae > Fibrobacter > Fibrobacter sp. UWB11. Next base: position 1,596,021 of record NZ_FSRT01000001.1, read on the forward strand.
CACATTTCGCTTTCTAGCTGGTGGCGCGATTACTTGTACATTCCTCTTGGCGGTAACAGAAATGCAACCGCAGGCACGTTCTTCTGGATGGGCTTCTTGAGCCTTGTGGCCATTCTTCTTTCAGGAAGCGTGTGGGTCGGTATCGCTCTCGGCGTGTTCTTCCTTTACATTGGCATTTTCGCTTACTTCAAGCCGGAATCCCGCAAGACCATTACCACGAACATGAACGCCATGGCAACGCAAATCGTTGGCGGTTGGTGGCATGGTGCTAGCTGGAACTTTATCATTTGGGGCGGTTTGAACGGCTTTGGCCAAGTATTCAACAAGCTCTGGGTCAAGCGCAGCGCAACGGTACGTGCATCAATTGCCCTTGGATTCTTTGCATTGAGCGCCATTCTCTACAAGCACTACACAATTCCTATATGTGCAATTACCGCCGTGTGGTTCGGTGTACTTTTCGTGGGTATTTACTCGACCATCATTTTCCACCTGTTCAGCGACAAGAAAATGGAATGGCTCAAGACAGCCTGGAACGTTTCGCTCACGTTTGTGTTCATCACCTTTACACGTCTTTTCTTCCGTGCAGGTTCTAACCTCGACCCGGCAGAAGCAAATGAAGTCGCATGGAACACAGCAAAGAACATGGTGAACCAGATGGGCACCGCATGGCGCTGGGAAACGATTCTCCCGATAGCCTGGGAACACATCAATATCATTCTCGTGTTTATCGCTGGTATGCTTATCCACTGGATTCCAAAGAAGTTTAAGTCCCGTTATCGCATCACGTTCGCTTCGCTCCCGATTCCTGCGATGGTTGCAGCGACGGCGTTCATCATCTTCGTGATTTACCAATTCATGAGCGCAGATTCTTGCCCGTTCATTTACTTCCAGTTCTAATTTAGACAACAAATGCGTAAGGCAAAAGAGGCGTGCTAAGCACGCCTTTTTTTATAGACAAGCAAAGATAGAGATTACGGGGACATCATCAATAAGATTGTTCTATATAATACATTTATCCAAATAAATTCAGAATAGCACTCAAGAAACTATGCTTTTGGGATCAATTCTTACATTTCTTTACATCCCATTAATTTATTTTTATACAGTAAGTGATGAGGAGGAAATTTATGCTCAAAAAAATCCACAACATTCTTGGAAAAATGTTCCTTTCGGGAGCTTCATTCTTTTGGGCCAGTTGCGATCCGGGAACGTCCGCAGAAAATCCTTCTGCCACAATCGACATAGACCAAGAATTGGCTAAAATCAAGCAACCGGATACGACCGGTTTGATAGGGCAATGTATTTCGGCAGAATCTTACTGCCATGATGTAACAGCCTATAATGCATACTACCTTCATGCCGCTGCAGCGGGCTCTATCGCACGAGAAAAAATTGACACACTCCTCAATGCAAATAAAATTTCCAAAGCAAAGTATGATTGTTTTAAGGAATCCATTGAAATAGAAAATATGCCCTTATATGGGGTCTCTTCATGCTATGAATTAAGTCATTTTGAAGTAGTCCCAATTTTTGAAACATACCCAGACGAGATGGACTCTCTAGAAATAGAATATTTAAAAACGCGTCAAAAAGAAAAGCAAGATGGATATCAAAATTTTCTGAGAAAATACAATCTAACGGAATGCGATACCTCGGAACATAAAGTTTTCATTAATGACCAATACATTAACGAGATTTTCAAAAACGACCAATACGAGCGTGAAACAATACGAGCCAAATTAGAGGAAATCAACGAAAAATTTGAAAAATGTGACATGTAAGTCGTTGATACTCCGAGAGTTACAAAAAATTTTATAGACAAAAATGTCAATTTTCAAGAAATCGGCCTTGTTCCGCTTGGGACAAGGCTTTTGAACAATATTTTACATTTGCAGAATACGACTTTTTGACCAATTTAAGCCGTTTTTACGCCAATTTCGCCCAATACTTTGTTACAACAAACTTACTTCATTGTTTCTTGTTAATAACTCGTTAAAAAACGCCCGAAAACTAGTGACAAAATCAAACAAAATGTGTATTTTTAGACCCATATATATAATACCGCTATTTTTATGAAGATCAAAACTATACTCATTGCAGGAGTCCTGCCTATCGCGCTTTTCGCAAAAGACGACGATATGGCCGGAAAAATTGTTCCTCGCCTGGTTGATTCTAAAACTACAGAATTAACTCAAAATATCGAAGATCTCGCTAACATCGAGACTCAGGATCCTTCCGTTGGAAAGTTCGTCATCACCGAAAGCAACTTTTCCAGCAAAAAAATCAAGCCCAAAAAGCAAAGCAAAGCAAGTGCTCCGGCCAAGGTTTCCAAGGTCGAAGTAACTGATTTGGGAACCGAAGAAGGCATCAATAGCGATAGCCTCGATACCGAAGAAGCCGCACGCGAATATGCAGAAGCGGATGCCGACATCAAGGCTACAACGGACTCCGCCTCGACAGGCGCTCCAGAAAAGCTCTTTGTTCTCGACATGACGACTTCTATCATCCCGACAGAAAGCCGTCGTATTGCAGGCCATTATGGCCCGCGCAAGCACCGTATGCATCGTGGTGTTGACCTCGGTCTCTGCCACGGAGAAAACCGCGCTATCGTCGCCGCATTTGCAGGCAAGGTCGTCAAGGTCAGAAACCAGGGCCGTCGCAAGGGCTATGGTCGCTATGTGATCTTGGACCACGGCAACGGACTCACCACGCTTTACGCACACCTCGAACGCTGGAAGGTGAAAGTCGGTGACGAACTCCAGGCCGGCGATACACTCGGAATTGGAGGCAACTCCGGTCGCTCGTTTGGCGCCCATTTGCATTTTGAAATGCGCTACAACGGCATTTACATCAACCCGGAAACCGTTTACGATTTTGCCGAAGGCACTTTCAGAGATATTTCCGTCACGCTCGACACAGACAAGCTCCAGGAAATCGAATCGGCTTACCAGAAAGAAATCGGCAAGAGCAAGTTCTACAAAGTTCGTCGTGGAGATTGCCTTGGAAAGATCGCCCACAAGTATGGCACATCGGTCCAACAGATTATGCGTTTGAACAATTTGAAGTCCGAAAAGATTCGTCCGGGTCAAGTTCTCCGCTGCTCGTAAACCGCAGGCAACTCACAGCAGTATTTCTATACTCCATTTAACAGCCCCTGAATTTCGGGGGCTGTTTTTGCATTTGAAGGACGTTTTGAAAGACGTTTAGAGCGATTTTGCCGTTTTTTGATACCAAAATTCATTTTTCTGCTTATTTGGCACCATTTTTTTTACTTTATTCGCTACATTTTTCACCCGATAACGAGTTCACATGCTACCAAATTCCATTTTTCCCCCATTTGGTACCACAATTACTGAGAACAATACGATATTTCAGCTCAAAAGACTTAATTTATCCATAAAAAATGATACCAAAATTCATTTTTAAACGGATTTGGTAACAAAATTTCGAAAAAAAACTCCTCCACAGCAAACCTAACAGCGATCCGCTTACTGTTTACTGATTTTATCGTATGCTTGGAGAAGTTCGCGATCCATGTCACGGCGATGCGCAGGAGAAGCAAACTTATTGAGCACCTGACTCTTGTAGATGGTCCAGTTGCGCGAGAAAGCCATATGCATGACCGCCGCAATCAAAAGCCCCGGCAACAAGCTATAACTCCCTGTCATTTCACAAACCATCACGACACCTGCAATCGGAGCCTTTGACGCCCCTGCAAAAAATGCAGCCATTCCGACAAGAATAAACATTTCCGGCATGCGAATAAATCCGGGAGCAACAAGTTCACATATTCCAGCAAACATGGCCCCCACCACGCCACCGATAAATAGCGACGGACCAAAGACACCACCCGAACCACCGGAGCCAACCGTCAAGGCTGTCGCCACAATCTTTGCAAGCACAACCCCAAGCAACAGCAGCACACCTACGCCCGAATGAGGAACAAGCCCAGACATCAAACGGTCGATAAAGTCAAAACCGCCGCCAGAGACTTCGGGATACACAAGGACCAAAAGCGAAATAAGCGCACCACCCACCGCAGGCTTGAGCCACGCAGGAGCAGTCCACTTGTTAAACCGACGTTCCGCAGCATAATAGCAACGCACGTACATATAAGAAAACGGGAAACAGAAAATTCCGAGGAGCGCACACGCCAAAAGTTCTACACCATTTGTAAACGGGAAAGCCGACACACCGCTAATAATCGGTGCCGTCCCCACAAACGCAATATAGACCGTAAACGAAACAACAGACGAAACAATTGAAGTTGCAAAGGCATTCGATTCAAAGTCTTCGCGGTAAAGCATTTCGACCGACGTGAGCGCACCAGCCAACGGGGCCTTGAAAATAGCCCCTAGCCCAGCAGCAGTCCCTGCCAGCAAGAACTGCCCGCGCAACATCCGCGGCATCTTGAAAAACTTGCAGATGGTCGATGCAATCCCCGAGCCAATCTGCGAAATCGGTCCTTCGTACCCTGCAGAACCGCCCGTCGAAAGCGTAATGATACTTGCGATAAACTTAACCGGCGCCACGCGCGCACGAACGTTTCCACCCTGGTGGTGGAAAGAATAAATCATCTTGTCGGTGCCCTGCCCCGCCGTTTCTGGCGCACGTGCCACCTTGTGAATGAAAAGCCCGACGGCAAGCCCGCCAATTGCAGGAACAACCGCAAAAGCCCACCACGGGAGCATTCCCAGCGTCCACGGCAAGCGCACAAATTCCATCGCGGCCCACAGCCCAAAATGGAACGCCACAGCCACAAGCCCAGTCACGCCCCCTATAACTGCCGCAAGTGCAAGCTTGGGCATATAGCCATTCACCACGAGAAGTTTCGCTATCGTTCTATGAAATCGCTTCACGGGCCGCAAGATAGAAATTTTATATAGCCTCACCAACACATTTTTTATATATTATTCCTCCAAAAGCGAAATGCTGTAAGAAAATTATGCGAATTGAAGTACATCCAGAAAATCCGCAAGCACGAGTTGTGAAGCAAGCGGCAGAAATTCTCGAAGACGACGGACTCGTCCTTTACCCCACCGAATCAGGCTATGCCATCGGCTGCAACGCCGAATCGCCCAAGGCCATCCACAAGCTCTATGCGCTCAAGAAGCCCATGAAAAAGTTCGTCATGGCGCTGATTGTTCCAGACATACGCTTTGCCACCGGCTACGCCCACGTGAGCAATTTTGCGTTCAACATCATCAAGCAGCGAGTGCCAGGGCCGTACACGTTCATTCTCCCGGCCGATCCGCATATTGCACGCAAGCTTGATGTCAAGCGCCCGGAAATCGGCATCCGCATTCCGACGCATCCGTTTTTCAAGGAACTTTTCCAGCATTTCGACAAGCCGATTCTCAGCACGGCCGCCAAGCTCAGCGAAGAAGACATTTACGAAACCGATGACATTTGGAAAACGTTCCAACATTCCGTGGACATGATGGTTGATTGCGGCAACATCGAAATCAATCCGACGAACATCGTAAGTCTCGTTGGTGATTCTGTCGAAATCATCCGCGGCGAATTGCTGTAAAAAACGCTGCAAGATTCCGCCATAGAAATCCCGCGAAGTCTTTGCAATACAGAAATAGCCCCGCCGAAGCGGGGCCTTTTAGCATTAACGTTTTCCCGCATCCGCGGGAATCACAACCGTATTATTCTTCGCCATCTTCTTCGGCATCATCGCTAGCAGTAGCAGCAGCGAAGTTGCCAAGCAAGACGCTCACGTCAACGGACTGCAAATCAGCAAGGCTCTTCACGCCCGTCTTCTTGTCTTCTTCGACTTTGCCGAAGGTAGAGACAATAACGTTTGCAGAACTAGCTTCAAAGCGACGCGTCTTGTTTGCGATGCTGTTGGAACCCTTGGTGGCCGGGAAGAACTTGGCTTCGAGCCTTGCCATGTCCTGAGAATTCTTGACCGTCTGGAGAGCCTGGCAAGCGATCGCCCAAGTCTGCTTGTTCATGTCAATTGCATTATTGACAAGTTCAAGAACCATAGAATTGCCCTTGAAGGACTTGGCGGTCGTGGCTTCGTAATGTTCCTTGGCCTGGTTGACATAGTTACCCTTCTGCATAAAGAGCATAGCGATAACGCCAAAGACGAGAACGGTAAGTGCAATGGAAATATTCTTTAAATTCATGACGTTCTCCCTTATTCGAAATGGTATTCACCCGGTTTTTCAATCTTGAGGGTGTTAGCAAGGTTGTACTGGACCAAAGCGCTGTAATCAACGTTCTTGAGTTTGCCCTTAGCAAAGCTGAACTTCACGACGCAATTTTTACCGCAAGCCACTTCCTTTGTACCTTTTTCGTTCTTGATAAGGATAGAGCCTTCGGCAAGGCCAGCCTTCTGGAAGATGCCGTTTTGCACAGCATCATTGATGCCAGCACCTGTGTAAAGGTGAGAAATCTGTTTAAAGCGAGCGTCCTTGTCACCCTCGATTGCAGCGAGGTTGCTCTTGAAAGCAGCTTCGGTCTTTGCACCGGAGAGCATGGAATAAACAAGTTTCCAAGCCATGCTGTACTGGTCTACAGAACGCCACTGTTCTACGAGAACCTGAGTATTCTTTTCCAAATAAGCCGATTCCTGTTCGTTCGCAGTGCGCTTAGCCTGTTCCTCATAGCCGCCCTTGAGCGTCATCAGGATAATGATAAGAGCGACGAGGATGACAACGTCAACCACGACGAGGATCTTCATTTTCTTTTTATCCATAATATTCCTTTAAAAAAAGACGTTTCAAAAACAATCTAAACTTTAATTTAAAAAAATCAAGAAAATTTAAAGTAATAATCAAGAACAAACACGCCTATTTTTTATATTCTTCGTATATGAGCGAAAATGTACTCAAGTTACCGTCCCAGATTATCTTTGACAACCTCAAAGAATTGATGCGCGCAAAGAACACCGCGCACGAATCGATTTTCAAGTTCCACTGGAAAAAAATGTGGCCGTTCAGCCTCATTTGGCCGCAAGTAGATTATATCCGAATCGTTAGACTTATGGGTGAGCTGCGAAACAACGTCGCTTCGCAGAAAAAACTTGCCAAAGAAGCAAAGTCCAAAGCCAAACCATACGAAAAGACATTTCTTGATACCGTGCCTGCGTACTTGGACAGCTTTGACACCTCTTGCAAGTACCTCGCCGACGTAGCACAATGGAAGCAGGACTTGCTCGAAAAGAAGGTCCGCCACGAAGTCAAGATGATGCGCGATGTTTCGGAATACAACCAAATTCTTAAGGCTTACGAAAAAGCGCAAAACGATTTAGTTCAGGCAGGTGCATTTGTCCGCGCCGGTTGGATCGAAGTTGTCAAAGGCATTGCCGACGAAACCGAAAGCAAAACAGACAAAGGCGAATAATGCCCGCAGTAAGCGTAATCATCCCGATGTACAACACCGAGGCATTCATCAAGGATTGCCTCGATAGCCTTGTTGCACAGACCTTCTCAGATTTTGAAGCCATTATCATTGATGATGGCTCCACAGACGAAAGTGCAAGAATCGCCGCAAGTTACGCCTCGTCCGATGCACGATTCAGGTTGATTGGCCAACCGAACAAAGGTCCGTCAGAAGCCCGCAATACGGGACTCAAGATTATGCGTGGCGATTACGTGACCTTCATCGATAGCGATGATTGCGTTGCCCCCAATTTTCTCGAAACGTTGTTCTTTTTAGCACAATTGCATCAGGCCGATGTTGTCTGCAGTGCAGCCCAAAATATAGACGAAGCATTCAAGACTGACGGAAGCACGCCCGATACAGCAATTTCAAAAATCATTTCTGCCGAAGAGGCAGCAAGGATTTCGCTTTATCAGGATTCTCTGCCCGACTATTCTGCATGGAATAAGTTGTACAGAGCAAGCCTTTGGAAAGGAAAGCAATTCCCCGCAGGAACGATTTACGAAGATCTCGCCGTAATTCCTGAAATTTTGTTTGAAGCAAACAAAGTAGCAACGACAAAATCAAAACTTTACTTTTACCGCAAGCGTTCAGGCAGTGAATTAGCAACGCAAATTGACAAGCAAAAGATTGTACAGCTACTCGACATTGCCGAAAACGTCTTTGAAAAAATGAAACCGGTATCGAAGCCGCTATACAAAGCAGCCCGCAGCATGCTCGTGAGCGCCGGTTTCAGCGTTCTGATGCGAACCAAAGACACCGAAGAGACCGCAGAATTCCGCAAAAAAGCTTTGGCACATATTCGCAAGTACCGCTTTAGCACATTTTTCGATTTGAAAATACGCATGCGCAACCGCATTGCCATTATGCTTTCTTACCTCCCCCGCGCTCTATTTTTAAAGTTGTTGAAAAAAGGCATTTAATGATTCCCATGACGCCCAAAGAAGCCGTTATCCGCATTGCGCGGCACGTTCTCGGAGAAGAACGCGTTCACGACCATCTGATAAAGCGTGGAATTAAATTACGCCACCTGAGAGACGATTACATAGAAAAAAGTGAAAGCGATTTCAACGGAAAAAGCCGCGAAGCAGACGAGAATCGCGAAGAATGTCGCCAACTTGAAGATAGCAGCAACAAACGCCAAGTGCTCATTTACATGGCCGATGGCAAATGGATGCACGGAGGACTAACAGACCGCCTCCGCGGAATGGCTAGTGCCTATAAATTCGCAACCGAGCACAATCTTGATTTCAAGATTTATCACACTTCGCCATTTTTATTGCAAGAAATCTTGGAACCGAACAAAGTTAATTGGATTATTGACGAAAAGCAAATCAGCAAGAACTGTTCCGTAGCAAAGCCAGTATTGCTCTATCGCGAAGACTTCAATAACGATTCCGCTTTGGAACGGCAGCTCGACAAAACGCACCAGCAATTTCATCTGTATTCCTGCGTTGATACACTCGGTGAAAAATTTGCGGAATATTTCAACGATTTATTCAAGCCTTCAGAGGTCCTTGCGCAAGAGCTTATCCACTATGAAAGCCTGCTAGGAACAAATTACTCGGCATTTTCATTCCGCTTTCAGAACAAGCTCGGAGATTTCAAGGAATTTACTTTCAACGAATTGCCAAGTGCAGGCAAACAAAAATTGCTGAACGCAGCACTCAACGCTATAAAGCGAGAAATCGCAACGGGCTGCCAAAACAAAATACTTGTGACAGCAGACAGCCCGACGTTCCTTGCCGAAGCAGAAAAATTGCCGAACGTCGTTACTGTCAAAGGGAAAAGCATTCACATAGACTTCAACAGTTCCAAGAAAGCTACAGATTACTTGAAAGCGTTCACGGAATTTTTCCTCATTTCAAAAGCATCAAGTGCAAAGCTCTATCGCAACCGCAAATATAAAACGTACCCGTCGAACTTCCCGAAATACGCAGCCAGCCTTGGGAACGTACCATACGAAATTATAGAAGAATAATCTATTCTCCAAAAAAAATAGCCGGAGTTTATTCCGGCCTCAAAAAACTAATACTTCAGCAACTTTCGCGGAATAAAAAGTTTTGGAAGTCTAAGCCAAAAACGCGGGGAAAGCGAAATCACCTTGGGAATCAAACGAAGAGCCCCTAGTTTACTCTGCGCAGCTTCTGCCGAAAACCAATTTGCCTTCCAAGCGCGAACGGCCTGCTTATAAAGCGGATGCTTGCTATAATCATCCGACAACACGCGCAGAATTTCACCATAAATACGTTCATGATTCACATGCATGTTATCGCCATGTTCACGATAATAGCAACATAAAAAATCTTTCGAAACAGGCTGCGGACCGTAATTATAAAGGATTTTCAGATAAAGCGGATAATCTTCAAATGCGTATCGCATATCGTAGCCGCCAATAGCTAGAATTTTTTCGCGCACAAACATTTCAGCACAACCATGCAACGCCTTTTTTCCAAGAAACGATTCTTCAAACGTTATCTGAGGCACACTGCGGAGATAACGTTCATCCATTTCCGTTCCGATTTCATCGTCTTTATAAAAAGGAACAACCTGTCCAAAACAAGCAACAGCTTCCGGATGCGCATCCAAAAAGTCGCTCTGTTTTTTCAAGCGTTCCGGAGGCATAATATCATCCGACGAAAACGAACAAACATATCGCCCGGTCGCTAAAGACAGCGCTTCTTTTAGCGTTTCCATCACACCTTTATTGGGGCGATGGACATAAGTAAATCCAAGTTCATCGGCCAAGTGCTTTAGAATTTCTGGAGAATGGTCTTTGCTACCATCATCCACGACAATCAACTCAAAATCAACGCCAGACTGCCCCATCACAGAACGTACCGCCTTTTCTACGTACGCTTCATGATTATAGCTAGCCAAGATTACAGAAACTTTCGGAGCCATTTTTACCATTATTTTTTTGCCCAATCTAAGCGACTAACGATAATGAACGAAGCCACAAGCGTAAGGAAATTTTCAAGCGCGTAAGCCATCATCGGACCATTAAATTCATACAATTTCACAAAGCCGTATGTTGCAGAAGCAAGAACAACTTCAGAACAAATTTCAAGAATCAGGAATTTTTTTGTTTCACGGCGCGCAACCAGCACAAGCCCCAAAGCCCAACCGCCCACACGGAAAAAATCGCCCAACAACTGCATCGGCATGTAATCAGCCGCGCCAGCATATGCTGAAGAAAGCATCACCGTTACAAGCAACGAGCGGCCTAAATAAAGAATTGCAACCGCTACAAGCGCAAGCGCGAGTGTCTTAACAAGAACCGGCCTAAACATTCCCCAAAATTCTGACTGCGTCAATTTTGCAGAAACTTTCGGCAAGATAATAACACCAAGAATTGCAGAGAAAAACGTCGTCAAGAAATCAGAAATTTTCCAAATTCCCTGCCAAATACCGGCCGCATTCCAGCCCAAATTTTCGCCAATTGTAAGTCGCATAAATGTAAGCACCACAGGCGTCAAAACCATAGGAACAATACCCATGAGCGCATACGACATCCACGGAGAACGAATATCCAACGCGGACTTACGAATTTCGCGCAAACTGAATCCAGCACGAGATGCAATTTGCGTTGCAAAAATACCCGCTATTACAGACTGCGTTGCCACTATAGAAAGAACACTTAACCGCCCCGTATAAAGGAAGAACGCCACCCACAGCATTTGCCACAGCGAGGTCACCATGTTTATAAGCGCCCAACGGCGATAATGACCAAGACCGTTCATTACAGACGAGGTAATCGTAATGATATTCGTTGCAAAAACGCCCGGCAAAGCAAAAATAACCGCAGCCTGGACAAGACGAGGATGAATATCCGGGAAGAATTTTTCAAGCGGAACGATAAAGCAAAGAACAAGAGCAACCGCGAACGTAACGATACTAGCAAACGTCGTCAATCGAAAACCGCCACGCCACACGCCACGTAACTGTTCAAAATTACTCTTATTCTGCGCGGTAAGGCTTACCCAGCCGTTCTGGAGAGCCAGTGAAGAAGTCGCCTGCCCCATCGTCATAAAGTTCATAAACTGCCCCACGCATGCAAATGCAGACGGCGGGAGAAATACGGCCAGCAATTTATTTACAACAAAAACGCGCACGGCATTCAGGAACGTCACCATTCCCGAGCCTAAAAACAATTTCATGAAATTCGCAGATTCTTGCGATGTCTTATCTTTAGAACTCATTAATTGCACCAATTACTTCGGAGACTTCGTCATCGGTAAGCACAGGGCTCATCGGAATACTGAGAATCGTCTTGGCCATCGATTCTGCAATCGGATACTCTCCGTTGAATTCATTAGCATACGCTTCTTGCAAATGCGGAGGAATCGGATAATGAATCAATGTTTCTATACCGCGCTTTTTCAAGTACGCCTGCATTTCATTTCGAGAATTCTCGCTCTTGAGGCGAATCACAAACACATGATAAACATGTTCCGAAGGCACCGAAGGAAGTTCAGGCAACAAGACCTTTGAATTCTTGATTTCGTTGCAATAACGCACAGCAATTTCACGACGTCGTTCGTTCCATTCGTCCAAATGCGGAAGCTTTGCAAGCAAAAGCGCGGCCTGCATTTCGTCAAGGCGCGAATTTACGCCCTTAAACCTATTCACGTACTTTTGCTCGGAGCCGTAATTGCCAAGCGCTCGAACAATATTGGCAACATCGGCATCGTTTGTAAGAACCATGCCAGCATCGCCAAGCGCTCCCAAATTCTTGGTCGGATAAAAGCTAAAAGCCGCCGCCGAACCAAATGTCCCTGCAGAACGTCCATCACTGAGACGCGCCCCATGAGCCTGCGCGCAGTCTTCAAAAAGGAGCAAGTCATGCGAATTGGCAAATTCACAAATTTCATCCATAGCGCAAAGGCGACCATACAGATGAACAACCAAAATTGCACGAGTACGAGCACCACAAGCATCCTTCAAACATTTCGGATCCATGTTGTAGCTATTTTCGGCAGGTTCCACAAGCACTGGTTTAAGCCCCACAGCGCTAACGGCAAGAACTGTAGCGATATACGTATTCGCCGGAACAAGAATTTCGTCACCTTCATGAAGGCGCCCCAATTCTATCGAAGCACGCAACATGAGCGTAAGTGCATCCAAGCCGTTCCCGACGCCCACAGCAAACTTTACGCCACAATATTGAGCAAAAGCGCGTTCAAACTGTTCGCCATAACGCCCTCGGATATACCAACCCGATTCGACCACGTCTACCGCGGCTCTATCTAGTTCATTCTTGTATGGTTCATTTATTCTTTTCAGGTCCAAGAAAGGAACCATAAAGGCACTCCTGCTTGTGGTTATAACGCTACCAATCAATATAAAAAAAATCGGCTCCATTAAATGGAACCGATTACTGAGCTACGAAGGGCTCGAACCTTCGACCCACGCCTTAAAAGGGCGTTGCTCTACCAACTGAGCTAGTAGCCCGAGCAGGAGCAAATATATAAAAACATTTTTGTATTGTAAAGGCTTCGCACGCCATATTAAATAAAAAAACGCACTTATAGTGCATTTATTGCAAAATTTTTCTTTGACTTTTTTATAAATTTACATCATGGATTTATTGAAAAAACTATCAGCAATTGCAGCACTCGCTATCGCATGTCCAGCATCAGATTTAGGTTACTTTTCAAAGCACGATGCAGGGCAAGAAGTTTTTTCGTTCCTTTCAACTTTTGACAGCCCGCGCAATGCGGCTCTCGAAAAATCTGCGTCGGCGCTCCCTTCTACCGATCCGACCATTGTCCAGCTAAACCCGGCTGCAATCCTTATGACTGAAGGGAAAAAGCGTGTCATCGAAGCCCACTGGCAAACCGGTGAATTTGCAGACAACCAAGGTACGCTTTCGTACACAACGGAGTTCAAGAAATTCATCCTTCAGTTTTCATACAACTGGATTTCGTACGGCACGATTGTAGGCTATAACGAGTATGGCGACGAGAACGGCAGCGAATACAAGCCATTCAGCCAGCTCACGACTTTAAGCGTCGCTTATCCGATGAAACATATCCGAGTCGGTGCAGCGCTCAAGTTCGCCTCGGACAAATTGACCGGAGATGCAAGCGATCAAACCGCCATGGCAGCAGCATTCGACTGGGGCATCACCTGGATGTCCGACAGCAAGAACTACGGTTTTTCGTTTGTTGCAAGGGACTTCGGCACCATGCTTCGCGGTTACGTTAAAGACGACGCGGATGACACGTACCCATTGTCCCAGACGTTTGCCATTGGCGGATTCCTCAAGCCCCGTAGCATCCCGCGCTTAACCGTTTTCGCAGAAACAGATTTTCCGCGTTACGCCGAACCGGATTTGAATCTCGGTGCAGAATATGCATTGGGTGAATTTTTCCGCATCCGCGCTGGTTTCACGCGCACTTGGCTCGACATCTCACGCGACATCAAGGAGTTGGCGAATTCCTCCGACAGACCTGACGAAACAAACGAAGCACGCATGTTCAGCCTAGGTCTCGGTTACACCTCTAACATGTTCGCCTTCGACTATGCGTTCTCGGTCCTCGCACAAAGTTTAGGCTACGAGCACAGGCTCGGTCTTCGCGTAGAGTTCTAAGAATAAGGCAAACGATGCGGCAGTTCGACGTTTTTGTTTTTGACGAAAACTTTGACGAATCGCAAGGCAATCCCCAACCGCCATTTACGGACCCCGAACTCGGCTGGTTCTTCACAAGCGATTGGAACAAGCACTTAAACGAGATTGAGGGAGAATGGGTCGTTTTCGCGCACCCCTGCATCAAGATCGACCGCGCCTTTTTGAACAACGTTGCAGAAGTCACCGATAGTTTTCCGATGGTTGATGCATTTGCACCGCGCATTCGCACAAACAAAGGAACATTTTTAGGCGGATATTTGCTAAAGCCCGCATCCAAAGGTTCTGGCTTTGTCGAAATTGACGAGAACGCACCACTGCGCTATGTTGCCGCACCGCACCCTTATTTGGGGATTTTCTCGAGGCGCATCATCCAACGTACCGGCGGGTTCGACACGACACTCCCGGAGAGCGCAAGGCTTGCAGACTTTACGCTCCGCATGATGCATGCAGGCGGCAGAATGTTTTCCGTTCCATATCTCGTAGCGCAGACAATAGCAGATAACGTTGCTAGCGAAAGTACATCAGAAGCAAATACAAAAAATGACGCGAATACCATAGCTTGCGGAATTGCGCCTAATCTTAAAGCAACTGCAATTATTTTGTCTAAAGCATTTGGAATCGAAGCCTCGTTGCCGTTCGCCCTCCACCATCCGTCTGTCATTCCCACATTGTTCCGCAACAGAAGCATAATCAAAGAAAAGCGCAAAGCGGCAACTCTACTCTCCAAGCTCAAAGCAGATTTTTTGAAAGAAGTGACGTTGTGATGGTGACCCCAGGCAGAGTCCGGGGTAAAAAAAATCGTCCCGCTCGATTGAGCGGGACTTAAATTTTTTAGCGGAGGTGTGGGAATCTATTTTGCTTTAGGCAGTTGCGCCCACACCACTAACACTAGTTAAAAATCTTACTTAGCAGCGATCACGCGGGCCATTTCGCAAACCTTGTTGCTGTAGCCCCATTCGTTATCGTACCAGGAAACAACCTTAACGAAGGTCGGGTCGAGCTGGATACCGGCCTTAGCGTCGAAGATAGAGGTCTTCGGGCAGTTACGGAAGTCGGTAGAAACAACAGCTTCATCGGTGTAACCGAGGATGCCCTTGAGTTCGCCTTCAGAAGCTTCCTTCATAGCAGCGCAGATTTCTTCGTAAGTGCAAGCCTTCTTGAGTTCGACAGTGAGGTCAACAACGGACACGTCAGAAGTCGGAACGCGCATAGACATACCAGTGAGCTTGCCATTGAGCTGCGGGAGAACCTTACCCACGGCCTTTGCAGCACCCGTAGAAGACGGGATGATGTTTTCGAGGATGCCACGGCCACCGCGCCAGTCCTTCTTGGACGGGCCGTCAACGGTCTTCTGAGTAGCAGTTGCAGCGTGAACGGTGGTCATGAGGCCACGGACGATGCCGAACTTTTCGTCGAGAACCTTGGAGATCGGAGCGAGGCAGTTGGTGGTGCAGGAAGCGTTGGAGATGATCTTCTGACCAGCGTAGGTCTTGTGGTTAACACCATAGACGAACATCGGAGTTGCGTCCTTGGACGGAGCAGACATGATGACCTTCTTGGCACCAGCCTTGAGGTGAGCAGAAGCGAGTTCTTCGGTGAGGAAGAAGCCAGTGGATTCAACAACGACGTCTACGTCAAGAGCGCCCCAAGTGATGTTGGTCGGATCCTTTTCAGCGAAGATCTGGATCTTGTTGCCGTCGACGATGAGGAAGTTGCCTTCGACCTTGATGTCGTGGTTGAAAGCACCGTGGACGGAGTCGTACTTCAGCATGTATGCGAGGTAGTCAGCGTCGAGGAGGTCGTTGATACCGACAACCTGGATGTCATTTGCGAAGTTTTCCACAGCAGCGCGGAACACCATACGGCCGATACGACCGAAACCATTAATACCGAGTTTGAGAGCCATTATTGGATCCTTTTTTTATTGTTGAAATTGCTACCCACCTACACGGTGGAGCTTTGCTGGCTGGAAAGATACAAAAAAACGGGTTATTTGTGTAGTAATAATCTCAAAAAAAAGCGACTAAAAAGACCAAAGACCGCCATGTGAGGTCGTGCCACCTCTCCCCCGCTATTTATCCATGACTTCAAGAACTAGCTTTTCGAGCATTTCGAAGCTCGGAGCCCCGCTCCAGACTCGCTTGATATAGCCATTTGAATCAAGGAGCATGAGCGTCGGAACCGCATGGATGCCATAACGGCGCCAGAGTCCCTGGTCTGCATCGCGATACAGTGGATACGGAGAAGCGTGTTGTTTCTTGTAGAATGCGAGAAGCGGCTTGGTCTGTTCAGACGAAATGCCGATAATTTCGAGCCCTTGGCTAGAATACTTATTGTACAGTTTTTCAAGTACAGGAAGCGTTTGGCGGCAGGGGCCGCACCAAGTCGCCCAGAAGTCCAAAAGCGTTGCCTTCGGAGTTTCTTGCCTTTTTTCGGCATTCATATAGAAGTTATCACCAAACTTCGCTATCTTACTCCCAATTGCAGACCCCGTGAGGCTAGAAATATCGTCCGGGCGTTCCGTAAGCGTCACCGTGAGCGGAATGCGTTTTCCATCGCGGAAAATCTCTATTTTGACTTTCGAACCGACCTTCGATTTTTTCATGACATTCTGGAGTTGCGCAACGTTCTCCAAGGCCTTACCGTCAATACCTATGACCAAGTCGCCCGAGACAACGCCCGCAGCAAGGCACCCCGATTCAGGATGCACGCCCGAAACATGAAGCGCCAGGTGATTTTCAAAAGTATCCTTCTTATAAATAAGCCCAAGCCACGGCCCCGCAAAAGCAGAAACCGAAAGCAACAAGAGTATACTAATAGCACGTACAATTTTTAACATGAGACACTCCTAAAACAGGTAAAAACCGATATTCAAAGCCGCTGTAAAATGGGCTTCTCGACCGAAAAAGTCATCATCGTTGTGCTCGACGAGCGCACGCCCCATTATATAGCTAGCATCCAGTTCTATACGGCATAAGAAACTTGCATTCTTAAAAAACGTGATATCGCGACCATACCCGAACGTTAAACGTGGCGGGAAATAGCTTTTGTCGTAACGTTCAAACGAGATAAACGAAATGCCCAAGCGCAAAAAATCGTCTTCGCGCGTACCACGGAAAAAGAATCTCCAATCGGCGCCAATCTCAAAGTAGTCCCCCGAAAACAAGGCTACCGCGAACAAATCCGCCGAATGATGTTTATGAAAGCGATATTCACCACTCAACAAAAGTCCTGGATGTATGGAACTCAAATAATAAACAAGTTCCAGTTCACCACCAAAAGAAAGCGAAGCAAGAGAATCCTTTGCAGGAGCTTCTTCGTAGGATTGCTCAATAAAGAATCCAGCAAAAGACTGGACACAAGCAAGCAAAAGTGCCGCGAAGAATATTTTAACGCTTCGGACCATCAGCTTTCTTTAGCCCTTCGGATTTTTGGAATCGTAATCGGCGAGAGTCTTGAAACCGTCTTTCGAAAGCGCTTCTTGAAGTTCCTTGCGCATCGCATGAGCAGCCATCCAGCGGAAAGCCACTACAGAATAGCACTGCACCGCATCAACGCCGAGCTTGATAAGATCGTAAATTTTGTAGCCATGGTCAATACCGCCGCAAGCCATCACGCTCATCTGCGGATAATGTTCACGGATAAACTTGACATTTTTGACCATGTTTTCGTAAAGCGGACGACCCGACATGCCACCGCAATCACCATCAGCACGGAGCGGAGTCAGTTCATTATACTTGACGCGGACCGGGAGATTTTCGATTTTCTTGGTCGGATATGTGTTACCGATGACAACGCCGTTGACTCCCGCCTTTACAAGCGCATCCATAATCGTTGCCGTGTGAGCCTCTTCCATATCCGGGCTAAGCTTGGCATAAACCGCCTTGCGATAGCTCTGGGCATCGCGATAATTCTTGATTTCAGAGAAAATCTTGTCGATGAACGACATGTCAAGATCAAGGCGATTTTCCCCCGTATTCGGGCAGCTCACATTGATTTCGATGTAATCAGCCACGCGGTATGCAATGGAAAAACTTTCGATGATATCCTTGACCTTTTCGTTTTCATCGGTCAAGCCCGGCGTTTCAGCAACGGAAATGCCCACGCACATTCCGGCCCTGTGCGCGGCAGCAATCTGAGCATCTGTACGACGAGTCACTGCCTCGACACCATCATTGTTGAGGCCCATGCTGTTGTGGATGGCTCGGTCATTTTCGATGAACCCAATGCGCGGTCTGTGCGTGTTTCCTTCGCGCACATGGCGAGTCGCGGTACCCACAGAAATTCCACCAAAACCCATATTTGCATAATCACAAATACGCTTAGCAGTCTTATTTGCACCAGCCGCAAGCACAATCGGAGCCCCGAAATGGAGCGGATTCGAGCCATCAGCAAACGTCACCACGCGATTCAGCGTCTTGCTCAAGTCCGGGCGACCGCCCATAAGAGGGATAATCGGGGCAAAGCGAGCCACATGCTTCATGGAATCATGGCGAAATTCTGGATTATTGTGGAAAATTCGACGAATGAGAGCCAAAATGCGGTCACTGACGCGCATATAATATTCGTGGTTGATGCAATTATCGTTCATATTCAGTAAGATAGAAAAATCCGCCATCAAAGACACACCCGCAAGACTGATATAACGAATAAAGGACCCATTGCAGAGTTTTGAAAAAAATTATAATTCTATAAAAAGAGAGAAAATTATGCAAAATCAAATCAAGAAAGATATTCACGAAAACATGCCACGCTATATAGACATGCTTTCAAGTTTGGTCGCCATTCCATCTATCAGTTTTGACAATTTTGACCAGAAATACGTTTTGGACTCCGCGAACGCCGTAAAGGCGATGTTTGAAAAAGCAGGACTCACGAACATCCAGTTTTTGATGCCGCCAAGCGGGCGCCCCAGCGTTTACGCCGAGAGCCTTACAAGCCCGGACAAGCCGACCATCCTTTTGTACGCACATCACGACGTGCAGCCGCCCATGAGAGAACCTCTGTGGGACACGCCGCCGTTTAAAGCCACACAAAAAGGCGACCGCCTCTTTGGACGCGGCACCGCTGACGACAAGGCCGGCATCATCGTGCATCTCGCTGCCCTTGAACAGGTCCGCCGAGAACTTGGCGAAAAAGGGCCGAACCTCAAGTTCATTATCGAAGGCGAAGAAGAATCCGGAAGCGCAGGCTTCGAAAGGATTCTCACGGAACATGCAGAACTCTTGAAGAGCGACGCAGTCATTATCGCAGATCTCGGAAACTTCGCCAAGGGGACGCCCTCCATCACGACGACGCTCCGCGGCATGAGCGCCATAAACGTAACGCTTCGCGCAACAAAGGCCCCGCTCCATTCCGGTTCCTGGTCCGGCCCGATTCCAGACCCTGCACAAGCTCTTTGCCGCATGATCGCAAGCCTTACCGACAAGGACGGCAAGATTCTCATCCCGCATTACGAAGACGACATTGTCCCGCCGACCAAGGAAGAGCTGGAATCTTACAAGTCACTCGGCATGACCGAAGAAATTTTCCGCAACGACGGCGGCGTTCTTGAACAAGTAAAGTTGAACGTGCCCGAAGAAGAAATTCTACTTTCGTTGTGGCGCCGCCCGAGCATCATCGTAAGCACAATTGAATCCGGCTCCCGCGTGAACGCCGGAAACGTTTTGCAAGACAGCGCTTACGCCCGCATCGGCATTCGCCTTGCTCCCGGCATGGATGCTGCAAAATGCACCGACATGCTCGCCGACTTCCTCAAATCCCAAGTTCCGAACAACATGGAAATCACCATCGACAAGGAAGACGGTGCCAATCCGTTCACGACCGACACGAATCACCCGTTCTTTAAAAAGATGAGCGAAGCCATGGCGGACGCTTACGCCTCCCCCACCAAGTTCATTGGCTGCGGCGCAAGCATCCCAGGCGCAGAACTTTTCCGCAACACGCTCGGCAACATCCCAATTTTGCTCACGGGCCTCGAAGACCCGGAATGCAATGCCCACGGCGAAAATGAAAGCCTTTACCTGCCCGATTTCGAAAGCGGCATCGTTGCAGAAGCGCTTTTCTTTGCATCCATTTCGTAAGGAGGATCTATGAAACGTAAAAGACTCGTCGTACTGACTGGCGCTGGAATCAGCGCCGAATCTGGACTTCGCACGTTCCGCGGAAACGACGGCATGTGGGAACACGAAAACATCGAGGACGTCTGCACGCCGGAAGCCCTTCGCCGTGATCCGAAACGCGTCAAGGATTTTTACAACTTCTTGCGAAAGGGCCTCCCCGAGCACCAGCCGAACGCGGCGCACATCGCGCTTGCCAAGCTCGAAGAGCGCCTCGGCGACGAATTCTTGCTGGTGACGCAGAATGTCGACGACCTCCACGAACGTGGAGGAAGCAAGCGCGTTTTGCACATGCACGGCGACTTGATGAAACTCCGTTGCACCCAGCACGAGCATGAATTTGAATTCACAGGTGAAGAAACAATGGACACCAAGTGTCCCATTTGCGATAGCCCCGTGCGCCCGGACATCGTGTTCTTTGGCGAAACGCCTTTGTACATGGACGAGATTCAGGAAGCCTTGATGAACTGCGACGAATTTGTCTACATCGGAACAAGTAGCGTCGTATATCCGGCCGCAGGATTCAAAAGTTTTGCACACTCGTATGGTGCGAAGGTCACCTGCTTAAACCTCGAAGCGCCTTATGGCGATCCGTACACGGACGTCGTCATTCAAGGGAAAGCGACCGAAGTCGTGCCCAAATGGTGCGAAGAATTCAAATAGAATTGCGCTCGAAATGCACGAAAAATGCGCGGGACAACCCGCGCACTTTTTATTTCTTTTCTGGTGTTTTTGTTTCCGGAGTATCGTCCTTGATCAAGCGCACATACGATTGCGAATGTGTGCTGAACGTTACTCGCCCAGGGAAAATTTCAAAGCAGAATTTATCTTCGGCAGTCCAAAAATGGCTAAAGTAATTATTGCTGATTCCCGTATTACTTTTAACTGGAGTCGCTTCAAAACCAAGGTTATCGGTCGGAGTCACGCTGCACTTTTCCCAGCCCTTGCGGGACATGAGCACACTCGACGGATCACCACAGCCCAAACTTGCTGCCGTCTGAGTCAATATTTCAAAATCTTTTTTCTTGGGAACGCGCCAGCCCCTTACAGCACAATACTTGTTCACCGCATTCCATTCATACACACCTTCACCGGCATACCCAACGCACTTGTACTTCAAGGGTTCCTTCATCCACACTTGGTTACCAATCCTCACGGTCTTATAGACCTGACCATCGCGAGGGTCGATAAACTGCGATTCGTAAAGATTCGGAGAAAGCGAGAATCTTTTTTGCCAAATGTACTCTTGCAAGATATCGAGCATTTGCGCACAAGGTTCAAAAGAGAGTCCTAAATCCACGCAAAGACGTCTTTGGCAAGCTTCCAACACTTCTTGCTGTTCGCCATCCGAAAAACTTTTGACTTCGTACATGCTTGATGGAATTTGCTTTAAAACAAGCAAGAACAAACGGTCCTTGGCATCAGCAAATTCGGGAGCATTCAAATCACGCAGTTCTTTTTCCAAAGTCGATTCGTTTGCAAAAATGGAATCACCGACTTTTTGTACAAGAGCATCACACAAAGTCTTGACATCTTTTTGCGCCACCTTGACCGGAGGGCGAACTAATTTGGCCCCGCAGAACGGGCAATTTTCCATTTTATCGATTAAAGCATCAAAATCCTTTAGATTCTTATGACACTCTTTACAGAACATAACGTTCTCCCCGAAAAGATTCTCGTATTTTCAATGATAATATTAAAAAACGAAAATGAAAGGGATGTAAAACTTATGCAAAAAACGATTGCAAGGCGGAGTTACTTGGCGCAAAAGCAATAAGCGAAATGGTCCGCTTCGGCAATTTTCGTCGGGAGTTCGGCGGAAAGGCATTTTTCGCGAACATCGGCTGAAGCCTGAGCGCATTTGCAGCAACGGTCCGCAAATCGGCAACCCTTCACAAAGTCCTTCGGATGCGGCACGGAGCCTGGAATCGAAACAAGCGTACGCAGGTCGCTGTGGCTTTCGGGAATAGCAGCCAGCAATCCTTGCGTGTAAGGATGGAGTGGGTGGTTAATGACTTCGCGGACAGGACCTTCTTCGACTATGCGGCCGGCATACATCACGGCAACACGGTGAGCGTACTGCGAAACGATGCCCATGTTGTGCGTAATAAGGAGAACTGCGGTTCCCGTTTTCTCGGCCATTTCCTTGAGGACGGCGAGAACTTGAGCCTGCACAGTCACATCCAAGGCCGTTGTCGGCTCATCGGCAATAATCAATTTGGGCTTTGGCAAAAGAGCCATCACGATGCAAACGCGCTGGAGCATGCCACCCGAAAGTTCGTGCGGGTAAGAATTCAGAACACGATCAGGATCAGTGAAACCGGCAAGACGGAGCTGCTCGCGAATAATCGCGAGAGGATCAGACGTTTCATCTTGGATTCTATCGGCCTTCGGCCTCCAGAATGACATGCTTGTAAAACGTCGTTGCGGCAATGATGTAGATTCTTGAACAGAACTCGTCTTTTCGTTGTCACCCTGGAGCGAACGCGATAGGGTCCATGATGGCTTTTGACTGGAATATTTAAAGACTTCGAGAAGTTGTTTTTTTATAGTGACGACGGGGTTCAGCGCTTGCATCGGTTCCTGGAAAATGCAAGCAATTTCGGAACCGCGAACGGATTGCAAGTCTTTGAGCGGGAGCTTCACCAAGTCGTGGGCATCTTGAGCCTGCGTATCATTCGCCCCCACATCAAACAAAATCTCGCCGTTCACAATTTTTGCGCTTGGCCACGGCAACAAGCGCAAAATGCTCATCGCGGTCACGCTCTTTCCGCAACCGGACTCGCCCACCAGCGCAAAAAATTCGCCCGGGAAAATGTCGAACGAGACGCGATCCGTCACTTGCAACGGCTGTTTGTCATCACGCGAGTTGCCGTTCTTGTCAAACCCGAACGCCACTGAAACATCTTTAACGCTTAAAACAGGATTAGACATATCTATCTCCCGACTTCGGGTCGGTTGACGACTCCGCAATCGACTTAATAACGCTACCAGAACTTCTGAAGTCGATTGCTCCGCGCTTCCACGGTTCGTCAATACGAGCCGTTCCAGCTTGGCATGGACCATTCAGTCGTATTGCATTAAACATATCTATCCCCCGACTTCGGGTCCATTGCATCCCTCACGCCTTCGCCGACGAATGTCGTGAGCAAAAGCGTCACAAACAGAGCGGCGACCGTGCTCACGGAAATCCACGGAGCATAGAGGTTGTTGAGCCCCTGGCTCATGAGTTCGCCCCAGCTCGGCGTAGGCGGCTGGAGTCCAAAACCCAAGAAGTCGAGCGACGTGAGGCTTCCGATTCCACCAATCAACGTGAACGGGAAAAGCGTCACCACGGGCGTCATCGCGTTCGGCAGGATTTCCTTGAAAAAGATATGGCGATGGCCAAGCCCAAGAACCTTTGCGGACATCACGTACGTCATGCTGCGGAGCTTCAAGAATTCCGCGCGCATGTAGTAGCTGAGCGAAAGCCAGTTGAACGCCGCCATGATGAGAATCAAAAGCCAGAAACTGCGGCCGTAAATACTGCCGATGAGAATCACCACGTAAAGCATCGGAAGCGACGACCAAATCTCGATCATACGTTGCATGCCCGTATCCCAGAACTTTCCGAGATAGCCTTGGATGCCGCCAATAACAATGCCAAGGAAAGTTCCGAGCACGGTCAAGAGCAAACTAAAGCTGATGCAAATGCGGAACCCGTGAATCAAGCGCGAAAGAACATCGCGCCCATTGCTGTCCGTGCCGAGCCAGTGCTTTGCGCTTGGCGCAAATGGAGGGGTTCCCTCCTCGCTCAGATCCGCCTTCAGCGGATCGTGCGGCACTGGCGGCATAAGCGTCCACATCTCGGGGCAGCCTCCAGCACGCGGGAATCCGTCTTCTTCGTCCTGCTTACATTCTGCGACATCTGCAAAAAGCTTTGCGTAATCCTGTTCCGTCTTGTATTCGCCACCAAAGTCCGCTTCGCTGTAACGCGCAAACGCCGGGAAATAACTCTTGCCGTTATAACGCAAATAGAACGGTTCATCATTTACCGTCCACGGACTCGTGAGCGAAAGCAAGTACGCCACCACCAAAATCACAAGCGACCAAAAGGCGCGCTTGTTCTTGCGGAAGCGCTTCAGGCGATTCAAAGTTTCTGTCGAAAGTCTAAGTTTCATAGATTAAACAAGGTTCGGCACATTTTTTGCGGCAGTCCCGACAGCGGCAAGCATTAAATACTCGACTCGATAAATTCCTTGCGGAACGTTCCGTTTCCAAGCAAAATATCAATCGGCAGCTTGTGGAATTCGTACTCGTACGGAGGCTGCTTCCACGCAAAATCCTTCGGGTATTCGTTGAAAATATACTGCAACAACTTCACCGCCATTTCAAAACTGCGGAACGAATTGCGGTCAGTCACGTGAATCTGCGCACCGCCACAAATCTGCCCCGCGCCCTTGTGGAACGTCGGCTGGAAGTAGTTTTCGCGGAAATACACGCCCGGGAGCTTGAGCCCGTTCATGTACTTGCAAAGCTTAACCGCATCAATAAACGGAGCGCCAAAGATTTCAAACGGGCGCGTTGTGCCGCGACCTTCGCTCACGTTGGTCGCTTCGAACAAACACATGCCCGGATACACAATTGCAGTATCGAGCGTAGGCATGTTCGGGCTCGGCAAAATCCACGGGAGTCCCGTTTCGTCAAACCACATGCGCTTATCGTAACCATCCATATGCATCACGTAAAGTTCGCACTTCGGGAATCGTTCGGCCTTGAACTGTTCGGCAAGTTCGCCAATCGTTTTTGCATGGCGAGTGCGGATGCTATGCAAGCCTACAAAGCTCGTGTAATTGAGGTCGAGCACCGGGCCTTCTTCGTCTACGCAGTTGATCGGATTCGGACGGTCCACCACGACCACCGGGATTCCCGCCTTTTCGCAGGCCTTCATGCAAAGGAAGAGCGTCCAGATGAACGTGTAATAACGCGCGCCCACATCCTGCAAATCGACAAGCATCGCATCCACGTGCGAAAGCATTTCTGCGGTCGGTTCGCGATGTTCACCATAAAGGCTGTAAACCGGAATATGCAATTCCGGGTCTTCGTAGCCTTCCCATTCAATCATGTTGTCTTGCGTATGCCCCTTGATGCCGTGCTGCGGGCCAAACAAAGCCGAAAGCTTAAAGAGCTTGCCGTCCAAATCCTTGAGCAAGTCAAGCGTATAACTCAAATCGGCACAGACCGAAGCCGGATGGAGAACCGCACCCAGGCGCTTACCACGAAGCGCTGCCGGAAAACTTTTTTCAAAATGAGAAAGAGCTAACGTAACCATGTTTTTAAAGGTAGTAAAACCACCTTTAAACGCCAGCCGCTTCAAGCCGTTTCACATGGCAATATGCAAGTTCTTTTGTCCGCTCGTCACGCAAATGCAGGCTGGAGCCCTCGCAATAGCGCCAATACTTGCAAGTTTTGCATTCGCCAATTCTAGCCCATTTGCGGTCACGCATCACCTGATAGCGGTTCTGCCATACATCCCACAAGTCATCCTTGTAGATATTCCCTTGAATGTAATCCCCACGCAAGCTCGGGCATGCCGAAATGCTTCCATCGCACAGCACCGACGCAATATTGACGCCCGCCCAGCAAAAGAACGGATTATCGCGAACGGCCTTTTCGTAACTGCCGAGAAAGCCTTCGCAATCGTAGTTCACATTCATGAGATTTTGCTTTTTGGCTTCACGGATAAATTCAAAGACTTGACGAAATTCCTGATTCGTAAGTTGGAATAGCGGATTGTCTTTTGCACGACCTTTTGCAAAGACATTCGAAACGCGCCAACGCTTGACGCCCAGATTTAAAAGCAAGTTATAAATTTTGGGCAATTCCTTAAGGTTCTTGCGATTCACGCAAGTCATCACGTCAAACGTAATGCCGTCCGTATGCGCAGCCATGTTGATGGCACGAACCGCACGTTCGAAGCTATGCGCATTGCCGCGGAAATGATTATGATTTTCTTCAAGGCCATCAAGGCTAATCGTCAACGCGCGCAATCCGGCATTCATGAGTTTCGTATAACGTTCCGGATTTAAAGCAAGTCCATTCGTCACCATTCCCCAAGGATATCCGCGCGACTTGATTTCTTTGCCGATTTCTTCGAGATCGGCACGCATCAATGGTTCACCGCCAGTAATCACCACAATAAAATTGTTAGGATCGACATGAGGAGCAACACCATCCAAGACGCGCATAAAATCTTCGCGTGGCATGTCCGGAATCGCTTCAGCAACGCAGTCGCTCCCGCAATGCAGGCAATGTAAATTGCAACGCAGCGTACATTCCCAAAAAAGGTATGTCAGCGGATGAGCCTTGATTTGGCTATGACGATAAAGGCGATGCGCTTCAAGCGCAAGAAACTTCTTAAAACCGAGATGCATACGGAATCAATTCCGAATTATTTATCTTTTCCGCAAGAGCCGTCAAACGCGCAAGGAGGGCCATAAAGAACAACAGTCTCATCAATTATAAGGGTATTATAATGAGCCTGAAATTCAGCTTCGTTGTAAACCTTGCCATCACTGCATGTATAAACTTTATCTTTTATATAAACAACACCATATTTGGCCGTAACCACGGGCTTGTAAACTACACCATATTTTGCAGTAACTTCAGTCGGATCGCTCGTTGCAGGAACATCTTCGGCATCAGCCGTAGATTCAACGCACGTCACCCCATCGGTACATTCATAAACTTTGTCGTCTTTATGAGCCGTGCAAGTTTCCTTATCCATATAAACACCGTACAAAGGCACGACTTCTATTCCGCCACTGGAGCTTTCGGCAATCGGAGAGGAACTTGAGGATTCTACGGAACTCGATGATTCAGCAGAGGAACTCAACTGTGCTTCCGAAGAACTAGACTGAACATCCGAAGAACTTGAAGACTGAGTTTCGGCAACCGAGCTTGAACTTGCATTTTCTACAGACGAGCTCAAATTTTGGCCATTGGTTGTACTTGAACTAGAATCCTGGATGACAGGAGCCACAGGCGATGCGGTGTTATCGCAAGCATTCCAAAAGAACGCCGTCAAAGCAAGTAGAAATTTTCTCCAGTGTTTATACATTTTGCAGCCTCCTTCAAAAGCCATTCAACCACATCATTAATATAAACAAACAAGCATGCGTTTTCAATTGTGGATAGACCTCTTCAGAACGTTTTTTTTGTCAAAAAATGCCCCAAAAAGCAAAAAATTTCCACGGATGTATTATATAGGCCTTTTTTACTTGAATTCCGGAGCAATCGTCAATACAAGGCTCAAGCCATGCCAACTGTGGAAAGCAAACTGCACGCGGAACAGATACATATCCGGTTTGCGAACGCGGACACCAAATCCCCACGAATTGTAAAGATTGTCCTTTGACCAACCATTTATCTTATCACTAATCATAGCGTATTCGTTAAACACGACGCCATCGACAAGTCGGTCCACCGGCCAACGGTATTCTGCAGAAAGCCCAAGCACGAACGGACTCATCCATGCATCCGTATAGCCGCGCAACGGGAATCTCGCATTCAAAGTCGGGAATGCCGAATACGGAGCGCCGCCCTTTTCCATTTCCCACATTCCCTGGAAGCGGAACTGGAAAGCAAGCACACGATGTTCAAAAAGTGTTTCGACCAAATTTTCAGGGCGCCACACACGTAGCACTTCATTCAAAGAAAAGTCCGTATAGAATTTTCTCGTCTTGCGGCCCTCTTTTGCCGAAAGCACATACTGGTCCGCCCGTCCAATGAAGAAATATATCTGGTAAAAGGCATCGACACTCACATAGTCATGGTTCTTGCCGCCATCTTTAATTGCTTCAGAACGGTCCAAATCAGCCAAAGTCAAATCTTTAGCATTGATTCCTCCATACTTGCCCGTCAGCACATACGAGGCCTTTATACTTAGACGCTGTCCCCGTGACGGAGCAAATGGGAAATCCAGGTTATCAAACACCAAGTTCACATAGAACGGTATTTCAAAGTGACTTTGATACAGACCGCGATCCACAATCGGGTATTTCGGGTCATCCAGCACAGAATCCTTCGTATCCGTAAAATCGGCTTTATGGTAAATAAACTCCGAACCTATACTCAAGTTCAAGTTTCTAGATTCCGTAATCGGGAACCCCAGTTGACCGCTAAAATTATACGTCGTGTCAGCCTGCTTAAACGATTCCTTGGAACCCGGTAAAATAAAACCATTGTCACGATCCATGTAAAGGTTAAAACTCATGACACCATACAGTTTTTTACCGAAAAGCGACTGTTTCGAGTAGCGCAGTTTCACATCCAAATCGCTATTCGCATAATAATGGCCTTCAAATACCCCATAATCCCCTTGCTGGAAAAGATTCCTGTGGCGGTAGCACATACCGATCATCGTGGAACTCCCCGGCTTGAGGTTAAACACCGGATAAATCAAGATATTACGATTTTCACCGAACGTAATGAGGTCCACCGCCTTGTCAGCAACACCATTATCGATTGCATAGTGCAAAGGGGCCGCCAACGGATAGACCAACATTCCAAAAACAGGCTGGATAACATGGATAAAGGGCCACGAAACAACATCAAGGAACGACATGGAACTTGAAGAAGTATCTTGCACGGCTTCGCGCGCCTTCTTCGCATGCGCTGGAAAACACAGCACACCTACAAGCACCAGTAATGTCACCAAACGTTTCATTTTCCCTTTAATATATAGTTATATTAAGGATGATGTTTTCACTCTTTGCAAAAATTATCAAAAAATTAGCAACCTATCCTAAGATAATCCTTACGATTTTCCTCACGATAGGACTTTTAAGCATTTACCCTATCTCGCATTTACGTTGGGACTTGCAATTGCAAGATACCATTACAAGTGCGCGTGAACCCAGCAACGTCCAAAAAATTGAGGACGAATTCGGCGGGCTCGGGAGCCTCATCGTCATTCTGCAATCCGAGGATTCAGTTGCGAATTACCACATCGCAAAAGACCTCGCGCAAAAAATGCAGCAAAACCCTTCGGTGCATTTTGCAGATTTCGAGACCGATATTGATTTTTACAAGAAGAACAAGTTCTTGTACGCGAGCGAAAACGATATCGATATCATGGTGCACCGCATTGAAGAACTCAAGCATAGCTACATCATGAAGAACAATCCGCTGTTCATAGACCTCAAAAGCGCGATAGATTCCATCACGCAAACGACATCGGAACAGCGCGAACAACTCTTGAGCGACCTCGAAAAGAAATATTTCGACAAGCTCGCCGTAAGCCATTCCAACAAGACCGGAACCATCCGCATTGTAGAGATCTATCCGACCCATTCTATTTCGGATTTGCAGGCAAACCGTAACTTGCTTTCTGACGTCAAGACGCAACTAGAAAAAGAAAGCAAGCCAAGCGATTTACGTGTCCATTTTGCGGGAAAAGTTTACGAATCCATCCAGACCGGAAGACGCCTCTTGCCCGAAGCGAAGATGGTGGGCATCGTCACCGCAGTCCTAATTATTTTACTTCTCATCTTGCATTTCTTTAGGCAGCCGCAACTTATTTTTATTTCGGCATTGCCGATTGCAACGCCTATCGTTACGACGCTCGCATGCTCCTACATTTTTTACGGACGCATCAACCTGTTTACACTTTTGCTTGCGATTGTTCTCCCAGGGCAGGCTTTGCAAATCATCAACCACGTTCTTAACCGTTACTTCTTGGAACGCGAACAGAACTTGAGCCCGCAACTTTGCATCGAAAGCGCACTTCTTGGCATTGGGCCTTCGACCGCTGTTTCCAGTTTTGCATTTGCCGCCTTGTTTGCATGTCTCATCTTGATTCCTCTGCCGGGGCTTCAAGAACTTGGCGTTCTCGGTTCCACAGGGTGCATCTTGAACTGGGCCATCACATTGCTTTTCTCTACCGCCCTCTTGCAAGTGACTCAACGCAAAAAACCTTTCTCGATTAGGCATGCGCAAATTCATTCGGAATACAGAATTTCGATGCTTTCCAATCGTGTAAACTGGATCATTTTTTCGATTATCATTACAGCAAGCCTTGTCGGGCTTTACATCGGCGGAACTAGAATCCATATCCGTAACGATTTTTCGGCAACAGAAATCAATTATAAAGATCCTGTCATCGATTCATTGATTGCAGAAACGGGATTCTTGAACAAGACCCCCATCATCATCATGCTTCCGGACAAATCCGAGAGCGAATTGCTATTAGAACAATTTAACAAGCTCAAGGAAAATGGATCCATTTCAACAGTCAATTCCATATTTACGCTGGCACAGTTTTCCCCAAACTTGCAACAACGCAAAATGGAAAAACTTCGCCAACTGCACAACACAGTAACCAAGGAATTCCGCGAAGCGCTTTCCAAGAGCGAACTGGAAAATCTTGAAAAAGTGGAACAGGCGCTCGAATTCGACGAAGGTGACGAATTTGAACCGCCCGAATACATCGCCAAGAAATTCCGCGATAAGCAAGGAACCCAAGGCAGGTTTGCCTTCGTTTTCACGGACATTCAAGAAAACTACGGCAGCGAAATTACAAAGCTATACAATGAGCTTCACCAAATTAAGGGTATTCAAAACGGGACATACCTCATTGCAGGAATCCCCATCACCCGCGCCATATTCTTAGACCGAATCACGAACCATATTCGCAGGCCATTACAAGCAGGCGGAGTACTCGTGTTCCTGTTCATGCTCGTTTATTACAACCGCTTTAGCCGCGCCTTGTTTACCGCACTCCCGTCTGTATTTGCTGCAAGCTGGTTCTTGGCTGCCCTCAACGCGTTTGACGTGCAAATTTCGGCATACAGCGCACTCACCTTCCCTATCTTGATTGGCGCAAGCATCGATGGATCCCTCCAGTTCTTCACCGCTTATTACGAGAAGCAAAAAGGGACCGCGCTCACGATTCTTAGGGACAAGTTCTTTACGATTTTCCTCTCGCAGATGGCAGCCTTCATCGGTACTTACGGCATGCTCGTTTCTTCCCATCCGGGGCTTCGCAGCATGGGTTACGTCTCGTTGACAGGCCTTATCTGCATATTCATCTCCCAATTCACCATTTTCCCCCTCATCGCTGGATCGCTCGACCAATACCGTCTGAGACAGAAGAAAAAAAAGGAAGCTAAAAAATGAAATCGCTTTCCGATAGAACACAAAATATCGCAGCATCGCTCACCGTCGCCATCGACACGATGGCAAAACAGATGATCGCAGACGGCAAGGACGTCGTAAGTTTAGGCGCAGGCGAACCCGATTTTGGAACTCCGACCCCCATTCAAGATGCAGCAATCGAAGCTATCCGCGCAGGCAAGACACGCTATACCGCACCCGTCGGGATTTTGGACGTGCGCAAGGCCGTTGCAAAGAAATTGGAAGAAGAAAACGGTCTCCATTACGATGCATCGCAAATCATCATGACTAGCGGTGCAAAGCACGCCGTGTTCAATGCACTCGCCGCCTTGATTAATCCGGGCGACGAAGTAATCATCCCCGCTCCGTACTGGGTTACCTATCCGGAACTTGTGAAATGGCTCGGCGGTACGCCAGTGTTTGTTGAAGCAGGCATCGAAAAGAATTTCAAGATTGACGCCGAAGATTTGCGCAAGGCTTGCACGCCGCGCACGAAGGCGATTCTTTTGAACAACCCGTGCAACCCGACTGGCGCTGTTTACAGCAAGAGCGAACTCGAAGCGCTCGCCAAAGAAATTGTCGCACAGGACATTTACTGCATCTCGGACGAAGTTTATGAATACTTTGTCTACGATACGGAATTTACGAGCGCCGCAGTTTTCCCGGGAATGGCAGAACGCACCATCGTGATTAACGGCTTTTCGAAATCACATTGCATGACCGGCTGGCGAATCGGTTACGATGCCGCCCCCGCTCCGATTGCAAAGATTATCGGCAAAATCCAGGGACAGGCCACGCACCATCCGAGCAATGTTGCACAGTATGCAGCACTCGGTGCGCTAAACATGGACAAGAGCAATGTGCACGCCATGCAGGCAGCTTTCCGCAAACGCAGAGCCTACATGCTCGAACGTACATCGTTCCTCTCGACCAAGCCGCGCGCACCCGAAGGTGCATTCTACCTATTTGCCCCCGTGAGCGATTACTACGGCAAAAAGACACCGGATGGCAAGGTGATTGCAGGCTCGATTGATTTTTGCAGCGCACTTTTGGAAAGCAAGGGCCTTGCAATTGTACCAGGCGCCGCTTTTGGCGACGACACTTGCGTTCGATTCTCGTACGCCGCAAGCGACGAAAATCTCGCAAAAGCTTGCGACCGTTTTGAAGCGTTCGTGAAAGAATTACAATAACGGGAAAACGCGATGTTTCCATTCCGTCTCGTCAATCCAGACCCTTCGAAACCATTTACCATCGGGCGCAAATCGGATAACCTTTTGCAATTCGATAACCTGATGGTTTCGAGGTATCATGCGGTTCTGAACTTTACCGACGGCAAATGGAATTTGCAGAATTTATCCCAAAACAGCATTACCATGCTGAACGGGAAAGATGTAAAAACCGCCGCCATTAACGATGGCGACGTGATTCTCATCGGACCGAGGCAGTTGCGAGCGACGCTCCGCGGAAGTGACCTTACGCTTCTCGTGATGGAGCGAGAAACCGAAAGCAACATGCAAACGATTCCTCTTTCGGCCGAATGGAGAGAAGTCGAAATACCGGGAATCGGCAAAGCCCGCGCTTCTAGCTACGCCCGCGAAAAACATGCCGAAATCAAATTTGCAAAAGCAATTGTAGACGAAAGCGGCAAACGCACGCGCACGATTACAATTGCAAACGGCGATGCATGCCGCTTTGAATCAGCCGTAATTGTTTTTCGCAACAACAACTTGCTCATCGAGGCTTCAGCAACAGGCTTTGATGTTTTCGCGCAAAACGTGAATGTCTTTGCCGGCAAAAAGCAATTACTAAAAGGGATTGATTTCGAACTCCCCGCAGGCGAGATTCTTGCGATTATCGGGCGTTCCGGACAAGGCAAGTCTTCACTTTTAAAGATGATTCAAGGCATCAACAGTTGCGACAAGCAAAGCATTGTGCGCATCGGCGGTGTCGATTACCGCAAAAGCGAGATTCGCAGACGCATTGCAATTCTGCCGCAAGACCCGCCGCTCCGCCCGGAGCTGACCGTCGAGGAAACTATTCTCGACGGTGCTAGGTCGTCGATGGACGTTCGGAACTTCAAGCAAGATGCACGCGCGAGGCTAGAAAAGTTCTGCGAACTTTTCGGGCTGAGCAACCGCCGGCAGAACCTCGTGAAAACGCTCAGCGGCGGCGAAATGCGCCGCGTAGCCCTCGCGCGCGAGCTCATGGGAAGCCCAGGCCTCGTTATCCTCGACGAACCGCTGTCGGGTCTTGATCCGTACAATTCAAGAATCCTTTGCACGCACTTGAAGCAGCTCGCGTTCCTCGGCCATACGATAATCCTCACCACGCACAGCTACGAGGCCTTGCAGATTGCAAATAAAGTTCTCGTACTGCACCAAGGCGAAGAAGCGTTCTACGGAACCATTCAGGCCGCATACACGCATTTCAACACGACCGACCCGCAAGCGCTCCTCACAAGCATCACGCAAAGCAAATCCGCCGAGTGGCGTGCATCTCAAGCCGCGTCGCGAGCTACCGAAAATTCGAGCAACGTCAAAAAGAAAGAATCCAAGTACTTCTTTGAACGCACCAAGCTCCCCCGCAATTTTGCTTACACCGTGTACATCACCGCCAAGCAGTGGTTCCGCGACAAGGGCCGCATTGCAGCGCTTTTTGTGCAACCTGCGATTATCGGATTTTTGCTTTCGCAGATATTCTCCGACCAATCCTCCCTTTGGACTGTCGCTTTTGCAATTATCCTTTGTGCCAACTGGTTTGCGCTCTCTCTTTCCATCCGCGAAATCGTGCAGGAGAAAGACATTCTCCGCGACAAGTTCCGCCGTGGCGTTTCGGCAATCTCGACACTAACAGCAAAATGCACGCTTCCTGTATTTTTTACGCTGATACAGACAGCCATTGTCTATGCGTTTATCAGTACCCGCATTACCCCCACCCCAAATATTGCGCTTATCGCTAGCATTTTCGCCTGCATCGCCATCCCCGCAACCACCGTCGGGCTATTCACGAGTACACTCGCCAAGAACACGAGCCAAGCGAACGCCTTCTTGCCGCTACTCATCATCCCGCAAGTTGCCCTCGCCGGAGCCCTCGTGCCACTCGACCAAATGCAGCCCATTGGCCGCGCGCTTTCCAGCGTCATCTGGTCACGTTACAACCAAGCGTCGCTCCTCAACATTTTACTAGAACGAAAAGACGACATTTTTAATGCGATTTTTGCCATCGCCATCGCTCTTAGTTTCTATATTGTAACTGCAATTTTACTACACAAATTAAAGAAGCCAAGATGATACGTCCAGAACAACCGCTAAATTTTCCGTACCCCTTTAACGAAAACTACGAACTATTGGGAACGCTCGGCAAAGGTGGAATGGGCTATGTCTACAAGGCTCTCGATAAAAGGCTAAACCGCGAAGTAGCCTTCAAGATTCTCGACTCGACCTCCGATGTCGAAGCTATCAAGCGTTTCTATCTCGAAGCGCAGGCCATGAAGGAACTCGACCACCAGAACATTGTTCACGTGTTCGACTTTGGTCAGCAGGGCAACCAGCTCTTTATTTCGATGACTTACGTGCAAGGTATTTCGCTTGCCGAAATTTTGCAAAACAAGAGCAAACTTTCGTTTGAGGCCATTGAAGTCATCATCAAGCAAATTGCACGCGGTCTCCTTTACGCGCACAGCAAGGGCATCGTCCACCGCGACGTGAAACCCTCGAACATTATGCTCACGCGCGATAACCGCGTCTACATCATGGACTTTGGCATTTCGTACATCCAGGAGATGGAAAAGGAACGTCTCACCCGCACCGGCATGACGATGGGCACGCCCGAATATATGTCGCCAGAACAGTGCCACGGTGACGAAGTCACGCTCCAGTCCGACATTTACAGCATGGGCGTAATCCTTTACGAAATGACTTGCGGACGCTTGCCGTTCGAAGGCAGTCGCCCTGTGGAAATTGCGCTCAAGCATGTGCAGGAACCGCCTCCAGCTCCAGAACTTTTCCGCGAAGACATCCCGGAAGGTCTTTCAGAACTTATCCTCAAGTGCTTAAAGAAAAAGCTCAACGAACGCTTCCACGACATGCAGGAATTTTTGGACGAATGTGACCAAGTATTCCCGCAGCACGATACGCCTCACCAGAACGCCTCCATTGCTCGCAAAACGGGATCGCAGCGTCGCGTTGCCCCCTCCATTGTAGAATCGGCAATAAACTTCGGACGCAACCTGGCTCCGCACAAACTTATCATCGTGGCTTTCTCGGTACTCTTCCCGATTATCGTTATTTTGCTCATGTTGCTTATGTTCACGCACAAGCCCATGAACACACTGCACGAACTCGAATGGAGCGAAATTCTAGGCAATCACGAGACTAGAGCAATCGAGCCTGAAAATTCGAAAGGCTACCCGCTATCGAACCTGACCGATGGAGACCTTTCCACCGCATGGCTCAATAAAATGCCATTAAAGCCATTGAATCCTGTACTTGCCATGTACTTTGACAAGAACACTCTCATTACGAATATCGGCATTGCCATTGGCTACCAAAAGTCCATCGACGACGCCTTCGGTGACCGTTTCCGCATTTTCAAAAAGCCCCGCACAATCACCGTTGAAACAAAGGATGGCTTTAAGCAGCGCCTCCATCTCGAAAACATCAAGGGAATGCAATACCCGAACATTCAAACAGTCGAAACAACCGAACTCCGGTTCTACCTCGACGATGTTTACGAAGCAGATAACGACGACTATGCAATTTCGGAAATCCGCCTATTAGGCATGGAAGTGAAATAAATTCTCCGTCATCCTGAGCAACGCGAAGGATCCAGTAAAATTCTAATATTGCAAATCAAAACTTAACTGGATTCTTCAGGCTTCGCCCTCAGAATGACGTAATAAAGACCAACAGTGTCATCCTGAGCGAAACGAAGTGGAGTCGAAGGATCTATGAAATTAAAAGGGGAGCAAATGATTTCGAAGAAATCACAGAACAAATCCAAGGGTAATTTTATCGAGACTCAAGCAGTCGCATTCTTGATGCGCGAAGGCTATGAAGTCGTGGCCCGCAATTATGCTTACCACGGCGGAGAGCTCGATATTGTAGCCCGTGATGGCTCCACCCTCGTATTTGTCGAAGTCAAATCCGTATGGAACAATCAACAGGGAAATCCCGCAGCCCGCGTGAATGTGCTCAAGCAAAAGAAAATTTGGCACACGGCCTGCCATTTTTTGGCAACGCAAAAAGAGATTGCACCCAAAGGATTTGATGAGCCATGCCGCTTTGATGTTCTGAGCGCCCGCGCTTACCAACAACCGCTCCAATTTGCCCATTACAAGAACGCGTTCGAAGGTTCACAAGTCATTCCGACTGTTTAAAACGCAGCTTTCGCACAGACTTTGTAAACACTAAGAAACATAACAACCTATTTTCAGATTATTCTCATTTGTATCGCAAAACACTACTTTTTGCACCCCCTAATTTTCTAAAATTAAGGTGTTAAACATTTCACCTGCGAAGTTTATTATGCGTTATTCGTTTGTAAATAAAAAGAGTTCCCTCGCCCGCTTGACTGTTGCATTCGGGCTTTTTTTCCTGTTTTCTTGCGCCGGTAACACACCCGATGTAAACACCACGCCCACGAACGAAGTTTCGGGCAACACCGATGGTTCCTATTACGATGATGAATCCTCGGAAACGGATTACACATCCGAAGAACCAGTCGCCCCGAGAGCAACCGGCGGCACCATCGAAACAAGCGGCTATACATTCACCGCACCCGACAATGGTTGGACAATCATCGGTGGCGAGGATAACGCCCCCTATGAATTCTATAACCCGCAAACAGGCCGCCGCGCTGTTCTCGTCGAAGTAACACTCCCCGAGGGCGAACCGTTGCGACTCATGGACCGCGCCCAAATCGAAATGCAGTCCTTTGAATCGAGCGGCAAAAAAGCATCGCTTGCCGAGACTTATCCCGAAGAAGCATTCGGCACCACCGGCGCATTCTTCGATGTTGCAGGCAAGCGCTACGACACGCCTTACGAAGCTGTCGGTCTCGTCATCGGTGCCGGTAACAAAGTCTTTACGCTCACGCTCTCCGCCAACGATGTTCAGCTTACGGCAGGCGCCCTCAAGCAAGAATGGAAAGAATTCTTCGCAACATTCAAACTCAAGGACGTTGTAAAGGAAGCAGTCTCGGAACTTTCTGACGAACGCATCACGCAATACTCTAGCGCAGACCTCGGCTATTCCTGGAGCACCAAGGATACGCTTTGGCACAACTGGACCGGAGTCGCCAAGCAGAACGAAGACCCCGATTTAGTGCTCAGCAACAAGAAAGAAGATATTTCCTTGTTCGTGTATGGAGCCATCGTCCCAAGCGAAGAAGTCAGCCAGCAAGACATGTTCAAGGTTCTCCTCAGCCGCCTCGGACTTTCAATGAACGATCCGTCCATTGAAGTTCAGCGAGTCAAGGTCGGTGACCGCTACGCTCAGGAATTTACCCTCACCCGCGTTGTCAACAACTTCGACTTCTACTACACCGGTCGATTCTTCTACGACAATGGCCGCGGCATCCTCATCGCGACATGGACTCAAGGCATCAATAAAAAGAAATACGTCTCGGTGATGAAGAACGCTGTCGAAGGCCTCAAGGTTGGCGCCATGCCGAAAATGGCAAGCGATGATGAAGCCCGTAAAAAACAGAACAAGTTTAATGCAGCAGTCATGAGCCAAGTGGGTATTCTCCGTTTGCTCGAAGACCAGCCGTTTGTGGCCCTCAGCTACTTTGAACGCGCCAACAAGATGGATCCGGAAGAACCGCTCTACCTCATCAACTGCGGATTTGTGTACCAAATGAAGGAACTCTACGGTCCGGGCATCAGCTACTTTACAAGCCAAATTGACCTTGTGCGCAAGAATGGCAAATTGCTCTCGATTCTCGGCGAAATGTACGAAGCACTGTTCGACTATGGTCACGCTCGCGAATGTGCCGAAGGCGCCCTCCGCTACACCCCCAACAATCCAGAATACGTCATCAACCTGAGTGATGCACTTTGGGGCCTCGGACAACGTCATCAGTCCCTCATCGTCGTGCAGCGCCTCTTTGACACACAGCCCAGTTCCCGTCTCGGAGTCTATCTCGCCAAGACCTACATGGGACTTGACCAATACGCCGAAGCAGTTGATATTTTGTACGGAGTCCGCGGACGTTTTGGCATGAGCAAGGATTTGGGCGAAACACTCATGGACGCTCTCATGTTCCTCGGCCGCTACGAAGAAGCTCGCGCCATCAGCGAAGAAACGCTCGCCAAGGCAAAGAACGACTATAAAATTTGGACAATGCACGGCAAAATCCTCTTCTATAGCCGTAACTACCGCGAAGCAGAAAAGGCTCTCACCAAGGCTCTCTCCCTCCGCCCGGATAACGAAGATGCCAAGAGTTTCCTTTCTGCAACCAAGGCTTATCTCGGCAAGGCAGACAACCGCACGCTTCAAAAGCCGATTACCCCAGTCGAAGATCGCACCGCTGACTTGAAGACGCTTCTCCGCCCGCAGGCAAAGCAGACCGCTGTCGAAGGCGACTTCCCAGCTGTAATCCATTACCAAAAAGAAGCCCTCAAGGCAGAAAAAGGCGCCAATTGGGTTCGCAGCGAAGAAATGCTCCTCGAAGTCTTGGACCAGCGCGGTGCAGCCATCTATCGTGAATTCACGTTCGACTTCTTGCCGGGCTTTGACCGCATTTACCTGAACGCACTCGAAGTTTACGACAGCAATTGGAAACTCAAGCAGAAGGCTACACTCAACGGAGCCTACATCACCTACGCGACAGAAATCGGCGGTGGCAATGAATCACAAACCGCACACTTCCCGCTTTCTGAAATTGCTCCGGGTGACTTCATTTACATGCAATTCAGCCGCACGAATCTCCAGAACAAGGGCATGATTCCGTACACCAACTACGAAAGTAGCCGCGAAGTGCCTGTCGGAGAATCCGTCTTCCGTATTTACGCCGACACAACACGCTTTGTCACTGAAGAATACGGTCCGCTCGAAAAGACCGCCATTAAGGGTGGCATTGAATGGAAGATTGAAAATCCCGTGATTGTCCGCAAGGAACTTTACATGCCCGTGTACCGTGACTTTGGCGCAGGCCTCATGCTCACGGGTAAGCAAGAATGGCGCGACGTTGGCGACGATTACCAGAACCTCATCAGCCACCAGTTCAAGCAGGCCGTCAAGGTTCGCGAGCAAGCGTTCGAAGTGCGCGGCAACAAGATTGGCGATGAAGCCGTCAAGGCTATTATCAACTTTGTCCGTCACGACATCCGTTACCGCGATGTGCGTTTCGGCGGTCACAGCCTTATTCCGCAAACTGCAGAAGTAACCCTCAAGGAACACCGCGGCGACTGCAAGGACATGGCACTCTTGCTCAAGGACATGCTCGAAGCCATCGGCGTCAAGAGCTACCTGACGGCAATCCACCTCACCGAAGAAGGATTCTCGCACTTGCCGACCATCCAGCAGTTCAACCACATGATTCTCTACATCCCGAAGCAGGGTAAGATTAGCGAACGCTGGGTCGATGCTACCGACAAGACCGGAAACGATCGCCC
Organism: Fibrobacter sp. UWB11; assembly: GCF_900143015.1. Classification (NCBI taxonomy): domain Bacteria; kingdom Pseudomonadati; phylum Fibrobacterota; class Fibrobacteria; order Fibrobacterales; family Fibrobacteraceae; genus Fibrobacter; species Fibrobacter sp. UWB11. Next base: position 1,635,943 of record NZ_FSRT01000001.1, read on the forward strand.
TGTACCGCTTGACATGGAAGGCAAAGTCGCCCTCGTCATCGATGGAGACCAGAGCCACGTTGTAACCACCCCGATTCTCGAAGACAATCAGGAACATCAAATTGCAATCCAGCACGACCTCTTTATCGGCGAAGACGGCAAATGCGAATTCCGCGATTCCGTGCAGCTCCAAGGCAAATTCGCAAGCGCCATCCGTAACAAGTTCTTTGGTCGCGATGTGAAGGACCAGGAAAAGCTCTTGGAACAGTTCCTCGCCGCAGGCGTACCTGATGTAAGCATCGGCAACATCCGCATCGAAAACCTTGAACAGTTCAACAAGCCGCTGATTATCGTGAACACATACTTATCCAAGGGTTACTTCGGTCAAGGCGGTTCCGAACTCAAGGGACGCTTCCCGAACGTGTGGGAAAGAAGCCTCTTTAAGCTCCCGAAAGTTGCAAAGCGCCATCACCCCATCCGTATGCCGCACGAAACTATTTTCAGCTTTAAGTTGAACATCAAGACAGCAAGCGGCCACTCGGTGACCATCACCGAAGCAAAACCGCTCAACCATACTCCAGACTACGTAAGTTTTGAAAAACAGCCGAAGTCCAAGGCTTCTAGCGGAATCAAGTGGACTACGTTCGCGCTCTACGCCGATCCGACCGAATACGAAAAGATTCGCGAAGAATGGAATTACCTCTTGAGCGAAACGAGCCCGATGATTACAGTGAAGTAGGAGTCACAATGCGCGCATTAATACTCTCTGACATTCATGGTTCAGCCTTGGCTGCAAGGCAAGCATTAACGTTCTTTGATAAGTTCAACTGCGACAAGATTATCTTGCTTGGCGACACGCTTTATCACGGGCCTAGAAACCCGCTCCCGGCAGGCCACGGCCCCATGCAAGTCGTCGAAGCACTCGCGCCTTATAAAGACCGCATAATTGCCGTCCGCGGGAACTGCGATGCCGATGTAGATTTGATGATGCTCGATTTTTCTATCGAAAACGAATACAAAGTCATCGAGGACAATGGTTTCCATTTATTCCTGAGCCACGGGCACATCTTTATGCCGGAATGTTTCCCGAAAGATGCGCTGAACGCCATCGAATCTACGGGTGCGGCGCAATCCTCAGCGCAGTCGACAATGCAGTCTAAAGCCGAGGCAAATAAAAAGCCGCAAATCGATGCCTACCTGTTCGGCCATACGCACGTCTGGAAACTCGAAAAGAACTTCCGCGATGTTCTCATGGTCAATCCCGGTTCTACAAGCCTCCCCAAAGGCGGGAATCCACCGACCTTCGGATTCTATGAATGTACGCCAGCAACAGCAAACGAGCCTGCACATGCGAAATTCAGCATACACACGCTGCAGGACGGCTCGGAAATTAAGTCCGTGACTTTATAGAAATACGAAACGGAGATGCCCGATCAAGTCGGGCATGACAACAAAAAGGAAATGTTTTTTACTGTCATGCCGGCCATAGTGCCGGCATCGCCTTTTATACCGTGTAAGATGATCCCGGAATAAAAGCAACCAAGGCGAACGCTGCGAAAATGCACGCATTTTCATAGCTGAGCCGAAGGGCTTTATACTTGTACAAATCCGGGGTGACAATGCGGGCATAACTATGCAGGGGGTATGGCGCACCACCTGCTATTTTTTTCTTACATTTGAGCCATGGTTTTAAACGTAATTTGGCTCGTCTTTTTCTTTGGTGCATTTATCGCATGCATCGTCCAATGGCTCGCATTCGGTGACTCCGGCATTTTCAATAAAGCTATTCTCGGGGCATTCGACATGTCTAAAACGGCTTTCGAAATCGCCCTCGGCCTCACGGGCATTTTGAGCCTTTGGCTCGGCATCCTCAAAATCGGAGAAAAAGCAGGCGCAGTCCAGATTCTCGCCAAGATTGTCCAACCGCTCTTTTCGAGACTTTTTCCGCAAATTCCAAAAGGACATCCGGTTGTAGGCACCATGCTCATGAACATCAGCGCGAACATGCTCGGCCTCGATAACGCAGCAACTCCGATGGGTCTCCAAGCCATGAAGCAGTTGCAAGAGCTCAACCCGAACGAAGACAAGACCGTCGCAAGCGATTCGCAAATCATGTTCCTTGTTTTAAACGCAAGTGGACTTACGCTAATTCCTGTTAGCATAATGACTTACCGTGCCCAGCTCGGCGCCGCAAACCCAAGCGATGTCTTTTTGCCGCTTTTGCTTTCCACATTCTTCAGCACCATCGCAGGTATTTTCGCACTCAGCTTTTTCCAGAAAATCAAGCTCAAGGATCCCGTAACCGTCGCATGGCTCGGCGGCATCAGTGCATGCGTCATCGCCATCATGTTCTACTTTAGTCATCTCACCGCAGAAGCTATCGGCACAACGAGTCTCTTTATTAGCGGAATTGTTCTATTCGGCATTATCGTTGCATTCCTCGGCCTCGCCTGCTATAAGAAAGTCCAGGCATACGAGGCTTTCGTGGAAGGCGCAAAAGAAGGTTTCAATACAGCCGTAATGATTATTCCGAACCTTGTTGCAATTCTCGTCGGTGTTGCAGTATTCCGCGCAAGCGGAGCCATGGATCTTGTAATGAATGGTATTTCAGCATTACTCGGCCTTATCGGAGTCGGAAACGACGTTGTACCCGCCCTCCCCACCGCCCTCATGAAGCCCCTCAGCGGTAGCGGTGCCCGCGGCATGATGATCGATGCCATGAAGAACCTCGGCCCGGACAGCTTTGCAGGCCGTCTCAGTTGCATGTTCCAGGGAGCTGCCGACACGACATTCTACATCATAGCAGTCTATTTTGGTTCCGTGGGCGTGAAAAAGACCCGCCACGCCGTCACATGTGCCCTCATTGCAGATGCTGTCGGAGTCATTGCGGCAATCATTATTGCCTACATATTCTTCCCACCAATCCACTAGTATTTGTAATCAAAATCAAGCGTTCTAAAATGGAATACATCCAAAACATATAAAAAAAATATTTTTTCCCTTTTATGAAATTTTTATTTACATTTAGAGCACTAATTCGGTGTATAATGTGTGGACATTAAGGGGCGGAAATGGACTACGTCATTTTCAGTAGCGTATATAAAGATTTTAGGGATGCTATTCTTGATAATGTGCCTGATATTTCAGCATTGATTAAGCGCGTTTCCAGCGCGATTCCTCCAGTTTGCAATATTCTAAACATTGGTTTCATCAAAATTAAACTTATAGCCCCAAGCTCCATTATATCCAAAGAAGGATTAAACGAAGAAAGAATTGTTTACGAAGATACCACCGGTTACGAGCAGTTCCCCTTAATCCAGACTTATCGAACGGGTGAAAATGGAATGGCCACCATCGAAGTCCGCGCCAAGAAAAACCACAAATTTACAACACCAGAACTCCAAGCTGCAAAACTCGTCTGCGACGACCTTTTCATCATGTTTGGCAGAGCTCGCCTTATGGGAGCAATCCACTATGCAAGCCAAACAGACACCATGACAGGCGCCCCCAACACGGCAAAACTTGTACACCACAGCATTGAGCTTAAATCCAAAAACAAGCTGCAGAATTTCAGCGGCATTTTTATCAATCTCAAGAACTACAAGTACATCAACCAGTCCAAATCCCCCGCTATTGGAGATAAGGGTATTACCATCTTTACGCATACAGTCATGGCAATGTGCCACGATGACGAAATGATTGCAAGACTGGGCGGCGACAACTTTTTTGTTCTTGTCAAAAAAGAGAACAGAGACGAATTCATCAAGAAATTGACCTCGGTGAACATAAACGTTCCGATACCGCAATCACAACCTATCCCGCTTACGCTACAAAGCCGCATGGGCATTTACGATATCCAGCCCAATGATTCGATGAACGAAATCATGCATTGCAGTTCCGTTGCGCTAAACGAGTCCAGAGTCCATCCCGGAAACGACATCGTCTTTTTCACAAGAAACATGCTCGACAAAGCCTACCACGAAAAGGAAATTTCTTCGCTTTTCCGCGAGGCTCTGCGCCGCAAGGAATTTATCGTCTATTACCAGCCCAAAGTGTCCGTCAAGGATCAAAAGCTTTGCGGTTGCGAAGCGCTTGTGCGCTGGAATCGCAATGGCAAAATAATCGCTCCCGTTGAATTTTTGCCGATTCTCGAAAAAGAAGCATCCATCTGCCAGCTCGACTTTTACGTATTCCGCAAAGTATGCGAAGACATCCGCTCCTGGATTGATGCAGGCATGGAACCCGTCCGCGTTTCTTCGAATTTCTCAAGGCACCATCTGCGCAACCCGCACCTTATGGAAAATATCTTGAACATCATGAAGGAATTCAAGATCGATAGCAAGTACATCGAAATTGAACTGACGGAAGCCTCCGATTTTGAAGATAAGGTTTCCATGCAGAAATTCGTAAATGGACTACGCGAGAACAACATTAACGTTTCTATCGATGACTTCGGTACAGGGTACTCCACATTCTCCGCCATCAAGGACTTGAACGTCAACGTCATCAAGCTCGACAAGTCGCTCCTCGACCACATTGGAGACGAAACACACCACGATGAAGTTGTCATCAAGAACATGGTGAACATGATCAACGAACTGAACCTCGAAGTCGTAGCCGAAGGTGTCGAAAACAGCAAGCAGCTAGATTTTCTACAAGACGCAAAATGCTCTACGATTCAGGGATTCCTTTTCGACAAGCCTCTCTCTAAGGAAGAATTCGAAAAGAGACTTTTGAACAAAATCACTTACACGCACATTTCCTAGAAGAACATCCAGACGGCCATCCACAAAACGATAAGCCCGAATTCTATTTCTCTAGAAATTCTTGCCATAAAGCAACAACCGAGAGCAATTTCGGCAATGGCGGCAAGGCGTATCCACGGGGCTTCGGCCCCCGCTTGACAAAGCGAGACATTCCCTACAAGTTCCACCCAAAGCCAGAATGTTTGAGCAAGCACCATAAAGCGCCTGCGGTTTTCGCGAAGTCCGGTCGTAAACACACACAACGCAAGTGCTAGCATACGGAACGGATAATTTTCAAGTACAGGGTTAAACAGATTCCCAACAAAGACCGTATAAAGGCAACTTGTCAGGACAATCAAGAACATCACGAGCGTAATGCGGAACATTCCCTTCATTTTCCAAAGGAACGCCGCAAAAATCAGGCACAAGAGGCATGCCACTGCATTTGCAAACATGCTCATTTTCGATTTCCCCTACGCCTTTTTACGCCAAGATGCACAAAGGGTTGCAAACAGACTAACAAGCAGCTCACGTACGCCCCAAACGGGCCAGCAAGAGTAATCCAGTCCGAAGAAAAATAGCCATACGTTACTGCAGCAAGGACTCCACACAGCACAGGCAAACGAACCACCTTGAATTCCGGAGCCGAAAATGGAGAGTAATACTTTTTCTCTTCCACATCGGGCACTTCGCCATCCGAGTTGCCGCTTTCTTCGCCCATCAGGATTTCATCGTTTTCAAAGAACCGCGAAAGCAAAAAACGCACGCCAAAGAACAAAGCGACAAACAGCGTACCCCCTGCAAACATAAGACTTGCATTGGCAAAATTCGCGTTGGCGAAAAAATGATAATCGTTGTGGTTCACCACGAAATCGCACTTTAGCAAAATACCGAACAAAATACTCAAGACAACTAGCAGGCGTCCCCAGAGGTTTTCGCGAACAACCTCAAAGAACAGCAACTGCGGGATAGCGCAGGCAAATATAAACGAAGCAAAACTGCCCCCGCCCTTCAATAAAATCAACCAAAGGAACAACAGCGACATAAACCAGCTACAGAGCATCAGAAATCGCCCAATCATACGGTTGTAGTAATTCTCGAACGAAAGCAGTATAATCGAATTGGCAAGCCCCATATAGAATACACACGCAACAACGTTCACTGGGAAAAACGAGCCCTGCCATACGGAATTTTCAAACTGCGCAAAGCCAAGCGCAAAAGACGAAACCACCCAAAACACCGTCGGAAGGATAATCCATGCAAGCGGCCGCCTAATCTTTGCGAGTTCCTTGCAGAGCGCCAAATCTTCAGCCGAATCCGCCGCCACAAGATGCGTCACAAAAAACAAAAGCGAGATAAAGCCTACAATACCAATGCTATACACTCCGCTATCGATCATGATTGAGTTCGAATAAAGCATCGCAAGCGCAATAGCGACAACAAGGCTGCACAGGGAGCTCAGTTCCAACAAAAGCGACGTACGCCGGTGGATTTTCACCTTCATGATGAGCAAGAATGCCGAAAGGAGAACACCCGCCTGGGACATTCCCATCCAAAAGATGAAGAGTGTCTTGGGGAATTTCCAGTTACCGCCATTATGCAAAAGCAAATCAACCGAACCATCCCAGAACGTGCCGCCTACAGAAAGCAGGAGCAGCAAGCATAGCGCGATAAAAACAATTGTAACGACTTTGTTGTTCATTGTTAGTTACACCAAGAACGAACCTCCCCCTCTACAATATATTTTTTTATTTTTGATGTCGTTTTTCGCATTTTCAAAAAAGCGACTTTTCATGAGCACTATAGAGATTATCATTATCGCGATTGTCGAAGCGATGGACTGTTTTGCGGTCGCCATTTCGACCGGGCTTTGCAAATCGGGAATCAAGCGCTCGCGCGCAGGGCTCCAGGCTGTTTCTTTTGGCGTTTTTCAGGGCGGCATGACCATGCTCGGATACTTTCTCGGGAGCTTCGCGGAACGCTGGTTCAACACCGTCGGAACACCGATTGCCTGCGGAATCCTTTGCATTTTGGGCGGTCGCATGATTTTTGGAGCCATCAGGGGTGGCGATGAGGCGGTCTCGTGCAAGCACTTAAGCCTCACGAACATTTTGCTTTTGTCCATCGCCACAAGCATCGATGCCTTTGCCGTTGGAATTTCGTTTGCTTTTATGAGCGTCAACTTGAGTTTTGCCGTAAGCGCCATCGCATTTGCAAGTTTTGCAGCAGGGATTATCGGTTTTGAAATCGGACGACATACCGCCAAGCGCTTTAAGACGAAGATTCCCGAACTTATCGCAGGGATTATCCTCATTGCCATCGGCGTGAAGATGTTTATTTAGCAGCCACTCTTTCTATATTGCGTTACATGAGTGAGCAGAAAGATATTGACCGTACCCGCTATTTTGAATTAAAGAAACAACTGGAAGAAGCTAGCCGTCTTTATTACAAGGACGGGGTCTCCCCCATGAGCGACCAGGATTTTGACTTTGAGCTCAAGGAAATGGAAGCACTCGAGGCGAAGTATCCGGAATTGCGCGGCAAGGAATCACTCACGCAACGGGTCGGTAGCGACCTCACCAATGATTTTGCAAAAGTCGCACACGCCGTGCCGATGCTCAGCATTGCAAACGTGTACAGCGAAGAAGAAATGCGCGAATTTGTGAAGGCTGCGGAAGAAGGAATTGCCGATATCGAGAGTTCACTGGATCCTTCGACTCCGTTACACTCCGCTCAGGATGACAAATGCGCCGGGAATGACAAACACAACAGCGCGCAGGGTGAAAAGCGCGCGACGTGGATATGCGAGAGGAAGATCGATGGGGTTAGCCTTTCGGTGGTTTACGAGAATGGTCGTTTGAAGCAGGCGGCGACTCGTGGCGATGGTGCTCAGGGCGATGATGTGACGTTGAACGCCCTCACGATTGCAGATATTCCTGAATATTTTGACGCGAAGAAATTGAAGATTGACCCGTCGGAGATTCCGCTGGGAACGTTCGAAGTCCGCGGTGAAGTCTACATGGAACGCGAAGCATTTGAACGTTTGAACGAGCAGTTCATCTTGGAAAACAAGAAGACATTCCAGAACTGCCGCAATACGGTTTCGGGCTCGCTCAAGCTCAAGAGCGTTGCCGAATGCAAGACGCGCCCGATGCGCTTTTTTGCATACCACATTCCGCAAAGCAACAACAAAACTCACGAAGAGAACTTGAAGCAGCTCAAGCGTCTCGGTTTCCATACGAACGATTATTGGACCGCCGACACGGTCGATGAAATCATGGCGATTTCTGAGAAGATTGGAGCGAGCCGCGACAGTCTCCCGTTCGACATTGACGGCATGGTCGTGAAGCTGAACGATTTGCAACAGCAGCGAGAACTCGGCAGCACAAGCAAGAGCCCGCGCTGGGCCATCGCTTACAAGTTCAAGGCAGAACGTGCCTACACACCGCTTTTGTCTGTAGAATTTCAGGTCGGTCGCACCGGTGCCGTGACGCCTGTCGCAAATCTCTCACCCGTGCGCCTCGCAGGTACAACCGTGAAGCGCGCCACCCTCCACAACTTCGACGAAGTGGCAAGGCTTGACTTGCACTACGGCGACACAGTCGGCGTAGAGAAGGGTGGCGAGATCATCCCGAAAATCACCGATGTCAAGCGCGAGTTGCGCCCCGCAGGAGCCTCCCCCGTCGTTGCCCCCGAAAAATGCCCTGTGTGCGGTGAGCAACTCACGCACATCGACGGCGAAGTGATTCTCCGTTGCGAAAACATGCACTGCCAAGCGCAAGTGCAATGTTTGTTCGAGCATTTCGTAAGCCGTGAAGCGATGAACATCGAAAATCTCGGCCCCGCACTTATAGCAAGCCTCCTTGCCACCGGCAAAATCAAGCGAATTCCGGACCTTTACCGCCTTACGCTCGAAGACCTGGAATCGCAGGAACGCATGGCAAAGAAAAGCGCGAAAAACGTCTTTGATGCCATCGCCGCATCGAAACAGCGCAGCCTCGAAAATCTGTTGCATGGTCTTGGCATCCGCTTTGTCGGCCGCACCAGTGCCCGTAACATCGCAAAGCATTTCCGCACGCTTGAAAAAATCCGCACAGCGACTGTCGAAGAACTGCAAAACGTAACTGACGTCGGCGAGCGCATCGGAAAATCTGTCTACGAATTCTTCCACACGCCGCTTTACACGAACGAAATTGACGAACTCGTAGCGCTCGGACTCCCGACGGAATTCAAGGGCGTTGTCAAGACTTTATTCCAAGGGCAAACGGCGGTCATCACGGGAACGCTCCCGAACATGGACCGCGATGAAGCGCGCAAGCTCATCGAAGAGAATGGCGGCAAGGTCTCCGGTTCCGTCAGTAAAAAGACGAGCTGGGTTTTGGCAGGCGAAGCGGCTGGTTCCAAGCTCACCAAGGCAAACGAGCTCGGAATTCCCGTGCACGACGAAGCATGGCTTATGGCGCAAATTGCTAACGCCGACGAAAGTACTAACGAGGATGCCGGCAATTCAGCCGATAACAGCATCCCCGCTGATGCCGCGAGCAATACAGCAAAGTCCGCTGAAGATCAAATGACGCTGGATCTCTAGTCTTTAAGGCAGCGGACGTTGCAATTCGAAGTCGTTTTCTGAGCGTACTTGGTCAAATCAAATTCATCATGGCGAAGCATATAAATGTATGCAGAGCCTTCTTCATTCATGTCTGCGCTACAGAAATATGCCGAAGTCAATCGACCTGTAAAGAATCCATTTGCAGTTCGGTGTCCCGCATAGATTCCCGTAAAGCCAACAAGATCATCACCGACATGGACTATGTTATCAAATTCCTTGGGATCACTACTTAAAAGAACTTTTCTCGCCGAATAAGAATTGCCGTGGAACCATAAATTGACAAAAACATTGAGTTCATCCCATTCTTTATTAGACGGGACATGGAATCCTTCCGGGCATACATTTTCCACCTTGGCGCTAGCCCCAAGAATACCATCCCATTGATAAAGTCGCCCATACTTTTCGCAATATTCAAGAGAGTCGCCATAGCACCAGCTCGGTTCCACTTCATAGTTCAAGTTTTCGGCCATCCATACTTGATTACCGATTCCAATCGTCTTGTATTCCGAATTGTCGCGGCTATCCACCAAAACACCCTTTACAAGCGAATCTGTCGAATATTTCCACGTGAATTTGTTGCAATAATAAATGGAATTTTGATACTGGTGGTACCCCACATGATTAGCATTACAGCCATAGCCCAAAGTATATTCCATTTCGTTCGAATAGCCCATTTCTCCATTATTGCAATAGAAATAGAGCGTAGAATCGGTTTTACCACGGCGAACTTCTTCCTTTTCACCACACGGATTTGCGATTTTTTCCAGTTCCAGTACAGAACCCGTTTTATCAACATCTGTCGCCTTGCGGAATTTACCATCGACACACACCACTTCAACAGTTGAGTCATTGGGTAGTTTTTGAACAATACCTATCTCACATTTTAGATTACGAGACCAATATGCAATATAATCTTCCTCCGTACCCGTAGCAGCCCAATACAGATAATTTGGATTATCTTCACTCACCTTGCATACAAGATACGAAGGTTTTCCCATGGTCTCCGAAACGAGAACCATACCAAATCTTGAAGAAACACATGCAAATCCTTGTTCAACGTGAGCACTGACCCATTTTCCCTGAAGCGAATCATAGGCATAAGAAAACGATGTAAAATTCGCTTTTATCACTTCACCATCATGACCTTTTTCAATACCATACAATTCCTGAAAAGTACCGTTCGGACATATCCAGCCCGTATCTTTAGAGCACATGTAAGGTCTTTCAAAATAGCGGCTCAAAGGATTTGTAACCTTCTTTACTTCCCCATCGTTCTTGTCGGAACATTCTCCAAGACCATTTGTCTGTCCGAACACATAGCCACTCAGCTTAGTAACAAGGTAATCTGTTTTAGGAATAGACTTTACCCATAAATTTCCTTCTATCATATCAGCATATTTCGTTTTAAACGTATCGATTTTTGCTGAATCCGTTTCAAGCATCCAGAACACAGCAGTATCAGAGCTCAACTGGCTAGAAAGTCTTGTATAGGGGATACGCGAAAGCATTTGCCATACGGCTTGAAGTTCCGCATCTTTTTCGTTCCCTTCAATTTGATTAGACAGTTTAATATCAAGTGAAGTGGACAACATATACTCCATAATTTCATGCTGAGCGGTTCTTTCAGCAGAATCAGAAGGTATTCCCTTTTTCATCAAGTAGAGAATCCTGTTGTACTCCATATTTGTCATAAAATTCACATAGACAGAATCCACCCTGCTCAAGTCTGCAAAGCTCCAATATCCGCTTCTCGACATTTTATTCCTAACACACATTACAATATTAGACGATTGTAATTTGAGATTTTCAAATTTGAATACATTCGGATACGTCACATATGTTGTAAATTCGCGACCGGTCCAAGAAGCACTAGAATCCAGTTCATACAAAGTCACTTCGTACTTAGTGCCACCCCTATCAATAGAATTATAATCTTCACTTGAAATAAAAGACGCAACTCCAACTAATTTGTTTAATTCATATTCAGGAGCATTATCTTCGCTTTCGATATTAACACCTTTAGATACTTCACTACAGCCCATCAAAGCAAGCAAACAAAGCACTATTCCTAAAACATTCAGTTTCATATTCATCTCCCCTACTTCAATGGTTCCTGCTTTGGAAGGTTTTCATCGCATTCACTCATGTCAACAGCAGGCAAATAATATCCATAAGAATATTCGCAACGGTAGCACTTGCGTCCACTCTTTCCATAGCGATTCAACGTTTCTTTCGTACAAGCAAAGCCGACACCACTTTCGGCGGCACTAGCCTTAGTCCATCCAACAGAGCCGTCGTACATGCGCCCCCACTTGTAATAATCATCCGTACAATATGTTCCTTTAGTCAAATGGCCCGGAAGTGTATCGCCCACAGAAGAGTTCAGAACAATCATGTCCAAATCATAGCATCCATTTCTAGGAAGGGTCCACCCTAATGTATCGCAATACAGGAACTGCGTCTTGTTAGATTCGGTAGCCTTGATTTCATGATAGTTTTCCGCAGAGCAGTTTCCGAGATTATACTTCTTCTGCCAGATGTTATTCAAGTATTCCTTAACTTTGTATGCATCGGTTTTATAGCCGAATCCAGGCACGAAATCATCGAACTTATCGCAACTTGAATTATGATTAAAATAATACGCATAGCTCCAATAAGTCGAGAACAGCGAATCCGTCAAAACATCTTCTTTCAACAATTCGTCAAGTCCACCAGATTTCCACACATAAGTCTCGTTAAGGACATTCACGCCCAACAAGTAGTAATTGTAGTCCCGCAACGTCGAAAGATTCATCTTGCTAAAGTCTTCGTGCAAAGAATCGAGCAGGAACAAATCCGAAATTTCTTTTTGCAGCAAAGCCATCGACGAATCAAACGAAAGTCCACGATCAATATAGCGCTTTAAACGTTTCGCCTGCATATGCGTCAAAAGGTTCACGCTTATCGAATCGCCTTTACGAACATCCGCATAAGCTTCTAGAACCTTCCAGTTGGTCATCGGTTCTGTTTCATTCGCATCATAGCAATTGGAATAGAAATTGCCATTCACTTCAAGGTAAACATAGGGCTGTGTAAGTTTGACATTCTCAAGGGAAAAATGCCCCGAATAATCATCCACAAAACCATGGTACGCCACACCTGTTTGCGAAAGCGTGCTATCGACTTCACGCAAAACAACCTCAGTCATCGAATAACCACGCGTTCGATCAACATAGCCAACTATAGTCCGGGTATCCTCTTTTGCGCTTTCCACTTGCGGAACATTCGACGGAGAATCGTCACTGCAAGAGCTCAAAAAATTGCCCAAGCCAAGGATCATTGCAATGATCGGGATATACTTAATTCTGCAAAAAATATTCATTTAATTCACTCTCTTCCAATGATGTATAAAATAGAAATTTCAATAACCAAAAAAGCCCCCTCGTAAGAGGGAGCCCTTTATTCACAAACTGAATTTATGCGTTAGCGAATTAGCGAACTGCAATGCGCTTCGTTGCAAGAACCTTACGGCCTTCAGCGAGACGAACGATTACAGCACCCTTGCCCGCAAACCTAGACATATCGAGGCTCATAGAAGCGCCGGAGAACGTTTCAGAGAGGAGCATGTCGCCACGAACACTGAACACCTTAACAGACTTAGCACCGTTAGAGGTTGTTGCAATGCTCAAGGTGTTGTTGAAGAATGCAATGTTAGCCTTAGTTTCGACAGCTGCTGCAATAGCAGTCGTGCCATTGTCGCGGCCAAGAGCCTTATTAACAACAGTGGCATCGCACGGAACAACAGACCACCACCAAGTTTGGTTGGCTTCTTCGTTAATCCACTGCGGAACGCCTTCACGAACGCGATCCGGATTCATGGTATAGCACTTGCCGGCTGCCATGTTCCTCAAGCCAGAATTGTAGCAGTTCTTATCGTAATCACCCTTGCCGTTCACGAACTTGATGCACTTGGAAACGACAATTTCGCTAGAGCTTGATTGAACAGAACTGGAGGATTTTGCGCTAGAGCTGGATTGAACAGAACTGGAGGATTTCGCGCTGGAACTGGATCGAACAGAGCTGGAGGATTTCGCGCTGGAGCTGGATTGAACAGAGCTAGAGGATTTTGCGCTAGAGCTAGAAACAACAACTTCACCGCAAGACGTTTCGACCCACCACCAAGTTTGGTTGGCATCATCGTTAATCCACTGCGGAACGCCTTCACGAACGCGACCCGGATTCATGGTATAGCACTTGCCGGCTGCCATGTTCCTCAAGCCAGAATTGTAGCAGTTCTTGTCGTAATCACCCTTGCCGTTCTTGAATGCGATGCACTTGGAAACGACAATTTCGCTAGAGCTGGATTGAACAGAACTGGAGGATTTCGCGCTGGAACTGGATCGAACAGAGCTGGAGGATTTTGCGCTGGAGCTGGATTGAACAGAGCTGGAGGAAGCAACACTGGAGCTAGATTTGACAGAGCTAGAGGATGCAACACTGGAGCTAGAAGCGATAGAGCTGGAGGATTTCGCGCTGGAGCTGGAAACAACCACTTCACCGCAAGACGTTTCGACCCACCACCAAGTTTGGTTGACATCATCGTTGATCCACTGCGGAACGCCTTCACGAACGCGATCCGGATTCATGGTATAGCACTTGCCGGCTGCCATGTTCCTCAAGCCAGAATTGTAGCAGTTCTTGTCGTAGTCACCCTTGCCGTTCACGAACTTGATGCACTTGGAAACGACAACTTCGCTGGAACTAGAAGCAACGGAGCTAGAGGAAGCAACACTGGAGCTAGATTTGACAGAGCTAGAGGATGCAACACTGGAGCTAGAAGCGATAGAGCTGGAAGATACAACACTGGAGCTAGAAGCAACAGAGCTGGAGGATTTCGCACTGGAGCTGGAAACCTCTTCATAGCAAGGAGTTTCAAACCACCAGCTTCCATCAGAAGCATCCGTAACAAAATAGCCAAATAAAACACTACGAGGATGATTCGGGTTCAAAACATAGCACTTTCCCTCTTTCATGTTATCCAAACCGGACTTATAACAGTATTTTTCAACGTCGCCAACATTCCCCTTAAACTCAATACATCTTTCAACAAGATTTGGATTGTCAGAGCTGGAAGAAGACTCGATAAATGGTTCATTCTTGTCGACATTAAACGTAACATATTCGTGATTTTCGGACTCTTTGATGCCAGAAAGAGCAATATTCGCATTATACCCATCATAAAAGACAAACTTATTGAATTCCGTTACATTATCCCATCCCGGGAACGGATCACTATCTGAGCCATATCCGCTTGTTCTGGGAACAGCTTCAATAATATCAGCACGCAAATGGTTGCCATCAGCATTAATTCCATTATTATTCCAAACTCTCGCATCATAATCGATATGCCAAATCAACATCCCCGAATTCGGCAATTGAGCATCCCAACCTTTCATTGAACGATATTCAAGCAAATACATTTCATCTGGATTATTCGGATTAGTAACGCTATATGCTTGATTGTCATCTATTTTATCCAAGCGCAACGAACCGCTCTCTTTGATTTCCTCAGGAGTCAGCCAGCCCATCGACATTTTTTCGAATGCGGTATAAAGCACAGGCGCACAATTCGTCACGTGGTCCACATTACTAGGGCAAAGATTATCGCCATTCGCCATAACGCTCCAATAGCCAACACTTTCTCGATTACTCGTCTTATTCACATCATACATATCATTCAGGCCAAGAAGATGACTAAACTCGTGGATAAAAACGCCGATTCCCTCCAAAGCAGTCGTTGTGTTATCGTAAGCATACGCATGACTAGAAATTTCGTTTGAGCAAGAATAGTTGCCGATATTAGATCCACTTCCCATGTGAGGCCAAACAGCATCCGATATGCCCGAACCAGCCGAACTCGGACCTGCAAAAATCACAGATGTATACACACCATACAACGACATATCAATTCCACCCCGATCGAGCAAATTCATAGCTTCCCGTATAGGAGTCGGATCAATTTGTCCATAAGATGCGCGTGTTTTAGAAAGCGTCACTGGACCATAAACATCAAAAATCGGGCGGAATTTTCCATTCGAGTTCTTTATAAAGTAATCTCTAACACTTCCGGTATTATGATACTTATTATACCCTTCCTTATTCAGATACTCAGTAAATTGAGCCTTGGGGTCAGCGCTTGAAAACTTCACATCTTGATATTGCGCCAGAATGACTAGCACATGGACTTCACCGCTCTTATTGTAGTTGGGTAACCGCTGTATCGTAGATTTGGCAAATTTCGGTTTTTCATATCCAAAATTTTCTGCAATTTGAGCATTTTCACGCAACTTCTGGTAAATCAGATTTTGATTAAGACCTGCAAGGTATCGAATCTCGGTTTCGTTGCGTTCGCCCACATTTCGAGCGTACACTCCCGAAGATTTACCATTCTCATCTGCATAGGCATAAAAACCTAGAGCATCCTTTTGCAAGATGTAGCCATCAGCAGTTTCATAGAAATTAAACCGCTCATCGCCAACTTGACGAACCACAAGAATTGATCCATCAGGCTGTTTCATCGGAAAAGTGGCGTTGCTTGCAGGAATTGCAAAACTTTGCGCAGCCAAGAACAACAATAGTAACATAATCTGAATAATTTTCATTTTCTCCCTCCGTTTTATTTGAAATTATTACAGCGATACTTTATTCTATTTGTTGCAGACAAATATAATTACGTTTTTTAATTATTTCAAGGCCATTTAAACGTTTTTGCCTGTTTGTCACCAATTAATTAATCAAAAGCGTTTACCCCCCCCCAAAAAAAAGGTTTCCTCTTTCGAGGAAGCACATTTCACGAAAAATATTCATTTAATCTACTCACTTCTATGTAGTATAAAATAGAAAAATAGACATACAAAAAAGCCCCCTCGTAAGAGGGAGCCCTTTATTCACAAACTGAATTTATGCGTTAGCGAATTAGCGAACTGCAATGCGCTTCGTTGCGAGAACCTTACGGCCTTCAGCGAGACGAACGATTACAGCACCCTTGCCCGCAAACTTAGACATATCCAAGCTCATAGAAGCGCCGGAGAATGTTTCAGAGAGGAGCATGTCGCCACGGACACTGAACACCTTAACAGTCTTAGCACCGTTAGAGGTCGTTGCAATGCTCAAGGTGTTGTTCATGAATGCAATGTTGGACTTAGCTTCAACAGCTGCTGCGATTGCAGTCGTGCCATTGTCGCGACCGAGAACCTTTTCAATCGGCTTGATCTTGTCGTCGATGAGAATAATCGGTTCGTCATCGCAAGGAACTTCCGTCCACCACCAATCCTGAGTGGCAACATTGTTGATCCACTGCTGCTTGTACTGACCATCAGCAATACGATCCGGATTCAGAGCGTAGCACTTGCCTTCTGCCATTTCGAGAAGACCGTCGTTGTAGCAGTTGATGTCGTAGTTGCCAGAGCCGTTCACGAATTCGATGCACTTGGAAACGACAACTTCGCTAGAGCTAGAAATCGGTTCAACAGAGCTGGAAGATTCTTCGCTGGAGCTGGATTCTTCAACAGAGCTGGAGGATTCTTCGCTGGAGCTGGAGAGTTCTTCGCTAGAGCTAGAAACTTCTTCAGAGCTGGAGGATTCCACACTAGAGCTGGATTCTTCAACAGAGCTAGAAGATTCTACGACGGAGCTGGAGGATTCCGGTTCGTCGGAGCAAGCAGTTTCAACCCACCACCAGGAGTCAACGGCTCTGTTATTGATCCAGAGATCGTTAACCTGACCGCGTTCCGGGTTGAGCATGTAGCACTTGCCTTCTGCCATGTCGTTAAGACCAGCGTTGAAGCACTTGCCATTGTAGTTGCCAGAGCCGTTTACGAATTCAACGCACTTGGAAACAACGACAATTTCGCTGGAGCTGGATTCTTCAACAGAGCTGGAAGATTCTTCGCTAGAGCTGGAGACTTCTTCGGAGCTGGAAGAAACTTCTTCGCTGGAGCTGGAGACTTCTTCAGAGCTAGAAGAAACTTCTTCGCTGGAGCTGGAGATTTCTTCGGAGCTGGAAGAAACTTCTTCGCTGGAGCTGGAGATTTCTTCAGAGCTAGAAGAAACTTCTTCGCTGGAGCTGGAGACTTCTTCAGAGCTGGAAGAAACTTCTTCGCTAGAGCTGGAGACGATGATTTCAGCGGTGCACGGAGTTGTAATCCACCAATATTTATTATAACCACTCTTTTTCTTCGTCACATCAGTGCTATAACCCTCATATCCTCTACCATGCGTAGATTTTACTTCCGGGTTGATGGTATAGCACGTGTTCTTAGCCATATTCTTCAAGCCAGACTTATAGCAGTTATCTGCAACATTGTTTTTATTGATGGTTTTGCCATTATAATCGATGCAGAGTTCAACGATTTCTACCTGAACGCTAGAGCTGGAGACATCTTCAGAGCTGGAAGATTCTTCGCTGGAGCTGGAGACTTCTTCAGAGCTAGAAGATTCCACGCTAGAGCTGGATTCTTCGACAGAGCTAGAAGATTCTTCAACGGAGCTGGAGGATTCTTCGCTAGAGCTAGAAAGTTCTTCAGAGCTGGAAGATTCTACACTGGAGCTAGAGACTTCTTCAGAGCTAGAAGATTCCACGCTAGAGCTGGATTCTTCAACAGAGCTAGAAGATTCTGCGACGGAACTGGAGGATGCCGGTTCGTCTGCGCAAGGAGTTTCAACCCACCACCAGGCGTCAACGGCTCTGTTATTGATCCAGAGGTCGTTAACCTGACCGCGTTCCGGGTTGATCTTGTAGCACTTGCCTTCAGCCATGTCGTTAAGACCGGCATTGAAGCACTTGCCATTGTAGTTGCCCGAGCCGTTTACGAATTCAACGCACTTGGAAACAACGACAATTTCGCTGGAGCTGGAAACCGGTTCAGCAGAGCTAGAAGAAACAACTTCGCTAGAGCTGGATGCCGGTTCTTCGGAACTGGAAGAAGCAACTTCGCTGGAGCTGGATGCCGGTTCTTCAGAGCTAGAAGAAACGACTTCGCTGGAGCTAGATGCCGGAGCAACACTGGAGCTGGATTCTTCGACAGAGCTAGAAGATGCCGGAGCTTCAATGCAATCCGTTTCGACCCACCACCATGTCTGGGATGCAAAGTTGTTAATCCACTGCGGATTTTCAAGCTTGCGATCCGGATTCATAGTATAGCACTTGCCTTTCACCATGTCGTCAAGGCCGGCATTATAGCAATTATCGCCATAATGACCAGTGCCATTCACGAACGGAATGCAAGGGGCGCCGTCTTGAGCAAAAGCCATAGCAGAGGCTACGCCCAAGAGCAATGATGTACTCTTAATGTTTTTCATTTATTTGCCTTTTTTAGTTTATTTTAAGGTTGAATAAATGTAGTAAATCATTTATACATAATAACAAAAATCATACAACAATTATATCATATAGATACAAAACCGCCAAATTTGCAAAATTTCGGCATTTTCAGCACCGCTGTAATTTTATTTTTACAGCTTGAAAAGTCTACAATTTCGTTTAGATGTAAAAACAAGTTCACATAAACCCAAACAAATATTTACAAACAAAGATTATTCAAAAAAGTTCATTCAAAACAGACAAAGCGTATAAAAATTCAAACAAAAGCAAAAAAAAGTCCGAGAACTGACTGTTCCCGGACTTTTTCCTATTCACAATTTAGATTAAATGACTTAGTCTAACTTAATCTTCTTAAGGACTGCGGAATTAGCGTTCTTGACACGCACAACATAGAGACCGCTCGGAACGCCATTCAAGGAGATGGCGACAGTGCCCCTTGCGTCCTTATCGAACGACTTCAAAACGCTACCTGTCACAGAAATCAGGTCAACATGAACTTTTCCGTCAGTTTCAAGCTGGAGCGTTCTGCCCGAAAGCGTCATCTTCGGAGCGTTAGTCACCGCTGTAGGCAAGGCAATCGTGCCATTGCTAGAGCTAGATTCCACAGAGCTGGAGCTAGCCGGAACAGAGCTCGAAGAAACCGGGCCCGCAGGTGTTGCAGCGGCAAGATTCGGCATGTTGCCCGAAACGAGCAAACCGTTCAAAAGTTTGAGAGACTGGTTGAAGTAATTTTCATCACCAAGAGCGACGGCTTCTTTCCAGTATTCGTCAAGCTTAGACTGGTATTTAGCATCCGAAATCAAGGCCGTCATAAGAGAAGTCACAAACGTGCTGTTGTGATCACTGCCGAGACCGCCAGACGAACGATTAACCGATCCACTCATGCGCGAAGCAGACACTGTAGAAACAAATTCAGCCATTTTCTTGTCGAGAGCAAGAGCTCGCTGGTCACCATGCCAGCAAACGGCCTTGGCGTTACGCCACGGAGCGCGGGAAGCATCGTAGCTGTATTGGTCATCTTCGCTCTTGCCATTTTTGTCAGTCCAGTCATCGATAAGGCCGGTCGTAACTTCTGCAGAGCTAGCTTCATACAACTTCATGTTGGCATCGTAAGCAGTCTTGTTCCAGAAATCGGCATTTTCAGTATCGACCAAAGCAAAAAGCGGCATGTAAGCCGGGTCAAAATAGCCCGGATTCTTGCGGTTGTAACCGGCATCGCCCCACTTGTCGCCCGGCAAATGCAAACCGTTCGATTCGAATTCGAACTTTTTCATGGACTGAATGAGTTTCTTGGCATCTTCCTTGTACTTTTCATCGCCAAACTGATAGTAAGCCATCACGAGAGCGGCTGCAGCATCGATATCGCCATCGAGAGCGGCACCTTTATCGTAAGCCTGGTTGAGATTACCGACCTTCCACACCATCAGGCCGTTTTCGTTCATCATCTTTTTGTAGAAGTTCCAAATTTTATCGAATTGCGACTGATAGCTCGTAGTGTTGTCGCTAAAGTAGACCATCAAAAGCATGCCGTAACCGACACCTTCCGAGAAGTATTCGTTGGAACCCGGGTTAGAACGCACACCGGCCACATCGCCTTCTTCGTTGTACATGGTCTTGAGCCAATAAGCAAACTGGGACTTCAATTCTTCGGAAGCCTTAGCCTTGTCGCTCAAAAGCGTTGCGTTTCCACCATAATCGGACATCTGCGGAAACGGGAAGTTCACCTTAGCCTGAGCAAGACCAAAAGCAAAGAGGCCTGCAAGACCCAATTTTGCCAAACAATTCATACACAACTCCTATGCCCAATGGGCCGTTAAATCCATATAAAAATAAATTTTTAACAGCCAAATTTATATTATTTAACACATACGTTTTAACGATTTGTGCGGTCCATCACGACAAAAAACGGGTCATGATACGCCACGTGCCAATTTTCGGCAGAATCAAGCGTGGCAATCAATTTATCCCAGCGGGCATAATAGCGGAGCGGTAGCACAACGCGGTCCATGTTCTGCAATTCTGCTTCATGGAGGAATACACGCGGAGATTCTGCATACCGCAGGTAATTTTCGAAAAATTCCGCTGTTTTGAGGATAAAACGACCATCGATATACGTAGAATCGGATGGATTCACAAAAGCCAAATAGCCCCCGGCGCGGTCATCATTGAAAAGTCTCCCCGAATGCGGATGCGATTTCATCCATTCTGCAGCAGCGACTGGAACGCGCTGGTACGCCACCATGGAATCATAAGCCAATAGCGATTTCACCCAAAGCCCAAAGAGGAACGCAATGAGGAGCATAGGAAGTAGCGCATAGAGAGCCGACCGCTTACCTTCGGCAGAACTCAAACGAGCGAAGAATCGCGTTTTCAAGGCGACCGCAAAAAAAACAGGCAAAAAGAGCACAAAATTGCGTTCGGCAATAAGCGCAAGAACAGCCGTTACAACAAGGCAAAAAGGCTGCAAGCGGCAATCCAGTATGGCCTCGGTCCGTTCCGTCCTTTGCCAAACCAACCGCCCCGAAGAATAGGGTGATTTTCGAGAATACCACTGGACACACGCCAACGCAAGCCCCGCAAGAATAAGAACAATCATCAGCGCTGATTGCAATACATTCTCCCCCGCCATCAAAAGCGTTATGGGAGAGCGATTTTCAGCAATTTCACTTGCAAAAACGGCAGCAGAAGGAGAAAGCCCTACCAAACGATCAAACAATCCCACCGGATAAATGAACAAGTGCGGACCATCTCGATGCAAGAAGGGCATTACAAGCATAATCGCGACAAAAGCGAGTTGCCCCCAATACCTTTTATAATCCAATTTTTTCCAGCTCCAAACAACCATATTCCACACTTCAAACTCGAACGCGAACACCGTAAATGCAAAAAGCAACCCAAGAATATACAATCCCTGAAATCTGCACCAGAACCATTGAATGGCAAGAATCAACAAAGCCGATGCAATTAACCTTGCTTTATAAATTCGAACGCTATACTGATGTTCCTCCCCAAGACCTTTATGGCGAAGGTAGTGACTTTTCCCAGCTGTAATAAAAAGCCACGGCAAAACGTTCCAGTAAATGCCGAGGAAAATCAAGCTGAAAAGTACCGGTCGGATTTCAAATTGATAACGGAAAATAAAGAGGATTACCGCAAAAATTGCAAAGCAAATAATAGATTGCTTCACCCCTACGGGGTTCGCAATGACGTTGTCTTGACGAGTTCGTACCGAAGGCCACAAGAACAGTGCAAAAACGAGGCCCCACAGAATCGCCTTAAACGCAACGAGCAACCTCGCACCACCGAGGTTGTACACAAAAGCAACTATTTGCTGAAAATACTCGTGCACATTCACGACAGGCTCACGAACCGGAGTCCATGTAGTCACCCATTCGCGTGCACAAGCCAAATGCCACCAGATATCGGTATCTGTCAGCGGAAACACTGCAAAAAGCGCAACCGCTATAGACACCAATACCAAAAGCAACATCATCTAGCGCCTACTTCGAAGATTTCCCCGAATCAATCGACTTGACAAATTCATTCAAACGTTTCGAGAACTGTATTGCACCATCTTTGTTCAAATGGTCATAGTCGTTTGCCATCGAAGAGGGGTAATCATGGTCGCCAAACTTATTCTCGTCAAAGACAAAGAAATTCGACTTGGCCTCTGCAAATTCATTGATTTCATCAAGGATTTTCTTAGCATGGCTACGGAGCATGCCATGACGTGAATAAGCACCCGTCTTCTTATATTCCGGGCTCACCGGGAAAACGACACCGATTACAACGATATTGCGTTCCTTGGCAATGCGTACAAGGTCCTTCAGCTTATCAATATCACCCGTGAAAATTCCCAAGCATTGATCCAAGCTATGTTTGGCCAAGCACATGTTATAGTTCGTGTCTACAACATCATTCATGCAAACACTCATCGTATATTTCGAAAGGCACGTATTTTGGTCTTCATCCACAAGGCAATTGGACAAATTCTTATTGAACAAGCAGTTACTCCACGTAGAATCCGGGTCAATAACGACATGTCCGTTTTCATCGGCCCAGCCTCTATTATCCGAAGCCGCATACCAGCCGCGTTCCTTAATAACCGACTGCGCCTCATCTACGGCATTTTCCATGACGAGATCCACAAACGCATTATCGACTCCGTCCGGATAAAATTCATGTTTTTCGTCATATACAAAGCCTAGGGCATCGCCCCTGCACAAATTAATATCCATGCGTTTATCAATATTATACCACAAATCAATATCAAGACCCACAGCAACATACTTTACCTTGGATGCATGATTCACAACATAATTTTCAAAAAGGTAATGGATACAATGCATGTCGCACGGAACGACACCCATATTCATCGCCGAAACGCTCATTTGTGATGGATCAAAGCCTGCCCACATGTGCGAATTGCCAAGCCCGATAAATTCTACGGAATCCTTGAGTTTCCAGAACATCGGCATTTTGTGAGAAAGCAAATAGTTTGTTTGGTTCCCTGCCGAAACGTAGACACCGACGCTATCGGCATCCCAATTCGACGATTCCGAAGAATTACCCGTAGAAACCCAGAAACACGGATGCCAAATTTCTTCACCCTCGACAAGTACCGTCACCGAGCTATCCTTGGTATTCACCAAAGCAATTTTTTTGTGAGCGCCATCAGCATTAGCAAGCGTTACGACGGCAACATTTTCGTCATTCAGCACCCATTCACTATGGTCAAACGTATAACCCGACGGAGCCGCAACTGAAGAAACAAGCTTACCATTATTATCGGCAATAAGCAAGCGTTCGTGAGTACGGTACTTTTCACCAACAAACGTGCGACCCGTTTCTCCGCCAAAATCAAGGAACAACGTACGCTTGCTCTTTTTATTCAAAGAAGCATTGCAAGCTTGTTCGCCATTATACCACAAAGTATCTTTTGCATCCGATTTTGCAATCGAGCCCTTAGCAGCCACACGAGCGCGGAGCACGCGAGCACCTGTCACCGTCAACGATTCGTCATCACTAATACCGCCATGGTAAGCGCCATCAAACAATTTTTGCGGTTCGCCAAATTTTCCATTGGCAAACTTCACCTGCCATGTCGAAGCCGATTTAAATACGGATTCATCTTTGTTGTTACCGGCATCAGTTACATAGACAATCACCGTATCGCCATTTTCGAGAACGCGCCAGCGCGGAATCGCAGCCGATTTTACATCAAGCTTAACAAGATTGGAACCTTCGGCATTTAAGTCACGGACATAAACGCTAGAGGCACCGCTCAGGCCTTCCTCTCTCGTGCAGAAAGCAACGCGTTTTCCGTCCGGAGAAATGTCCGGGTGATAAACATCAATTGTATCCTTGATTTCTACAATTGTCGGCGAGACTCTTCTAAAATCAACAAACACCAAATTCTTGGTATTGTAGTTCCTAAACGCAAGTTTGGACTTTGAAGTTCCAAAAAGCGGCGTGATATTCTGGGAGCTAGCGACAAGGGAAAGATTAGAAGCAACCGCAGAACCCGATGCATCGAGCCAAACCGGATTTTCGATTTTTCCATAAGCCAAGCGGAATCCCAAATAATCCGAGGCGCTCGTTCCCGTCACGGTATAGACGTCGCCACGAGCATACAAGTTTATATCCGAAATTGCGGTTCTGTAATTTCCGCCCTTAATAACGCGTTCGCCAAGATTACCGCCATCGGCACCGCCCACGTAATTGGTAATTGACGTATCGCGGAAATTTCCAAGCCAGTCGTTCACCCATTCGGTCACGTTACCGAGCATATCGCACAAGCCGTTTTCATCTTTTTTCGTGCAAACTTCGTGCGCCTTAGAACCTGAATTTTCGACATTCCAGCTCTTATAAACATTGAACGACAAACCGGCAGCAAAACTCCATTCTGCTTCAGTCGGCAAACGGAACGCTTCAACATCCGGCTTAAACACAAAGCCATTCAAGAGGTTGCAATGGCCATTTTTGTCAAATTCTGCAGAGGAATACGTATAAGCAGTATCCATTCCAGCGGCTTTGCTTTTGGCATTTGCAAAAAGAACGGCATCGTAATAGGTCACGTTGACCGCAGGCAAAGATTCCTTTTCGCAATCCAACTTGACACCGCCTTTTTTGTCCATCAGCGCATTAAATTCGCCACAAGTAACTTCATGCTTGCCTAACTGGAAATCATAAGTGAACTTGACATCCATTTGCGGGCGTTCATTCGCCTTTGCGGACTTGGAATTTGTCCCCAATTCGGCAACTTTGCCCGAAGAACGGATTAATGCAAAATCTTCTTGCAACGTAACATCCGAACAATTTTCCTGCGAGCTGCAAACGAGCGATGAGCCCATTTCGGTCTGCGTAGGAGAATCGTCCGAACAAGAAAGTAAGAAAGAACCAACTAAAAAAGATGTACCGACAAAGACTGCTTTTTTCATTCCTAAAAAATACAAATTTATATAGGCAAAAGCAAATTATTTCATCGTCCGTAAAAGCGAATCCAAGCGTAATGTTACCTTACTTGCGCCCTGAATACTAAGATGGTCCGTATTCAAAGCACATTCATCGCCATAGTCATGATATCCGTTTTTATTTTCATCCAACAAGCGGAAATGCGGATATTCGCTTTGGTACCTGTTCAGAGAATCCAAAACAGCCATCGCTTTAGAACGGCGCGGACCATAACGGCCCCAAGCACCGGTTTCACGATACCCAGGATTCTGCGGGAACACAACGCCGACAACCTTAACACCCAAAGGGGCCGTCTTGATTATAAAGTTTTTGATGCGTTCCAAATTCCACTTAATCTTCGCATCGCCCGTAGCGCCACCCCAGCTAGAATCGAATTCTACCGTAGCAGGGCCCCAGGCAACGCCGTTATCACTGAAAAATCCTCGAGTCGGTTCATAAATCGTTCTTGCAATTTCTGAATACTGGGACGATTCTTCCACAGCATCCAAGAACCAATCCGGAATACCCGACACCCAAAAACCGTGGTTTGCATCATACACAAAGCCCGGCGTATTCGCCATCAAAATTTCCGTATATTCCGACGAATTGTGCCAAAGATCCAAATCAATAGAAACTACAATAAATTTCAGTTTCGACAAATGATTCAGCCCATAATTTTCGGCAACATACAGGGATGCGTTCATGTCGTTACCCGAATGCCCCGTATTCAGTGCAAAACCCGAAGTAAGAGCCGTTACCATAAGGCTGTTTTCGGTTCTAGAGCTCCCTACACACAAGATTTCAATATCATCTTTATACTTCCAGAGCATCGACATTTTATAGCCAAGCGATACGTGCGCCCAGTCCTGTCCATCCTTAAAGTAGACTCCGGCGCTATCAAGGTCGATGACGATATCGTCCCCCACATTCATTCCTTTTTTCACCCATAAACTCGGGTGCCACAATTCATCACCTTCCACAAGGTCAATGACACTATCATCCAGCAAATTAACCATAACGATTTTCGGATGGGCACCATTCACATTCGTAAGCGTTGCAACAGCAATGTTGCCTATTCCAGAAGCCCATTCGCTATGATCAAATGTAAAGCCGCTCGGAGCCCCCACAGAGTGAACCAAGTTTCCGCTCGAATCGGCAACCAACAAACGTTCATGCGTTATGTAACTTGTACCCGCAAAAGTTTGCCCCGTGACTCCGCCAAAATCAAGGAATAAAGTCCGCTTACTGCTATCCTTGGCAAGCGAAGCATTGCAAGCCTGTTCACCGCCATACCAGACTACATTCGTTCCAATCGCAGGTGATTGCCCATTCAGTGCAATATGCGCACGCAAAAGTCGAGCGCCCGTGACAGCAAGCATATTATCTTCGCTGATTCCGCCATGGAAAGCGCCATCCATTAACTTTTCCGGCATGCCGAACTGACCATTTGCAAATTTCACTTGCCATGTCGAATTTGTCATAAACACAGCATCATCCTTATTGTTCCCGACATCCGTTACATAAACAATGACAGTATCACCATTGGGAAGAACGCGCCAGCGAGGAATTGCCGCACTCGGCACATTCAATTTCACCAGATTCGAACCTTTTGCATTCAAATCGCGGACATAAACTTCTGATGTTCCTGCAATACCTTCAATTTTTGTACAGAACGCCACACGTTTACCATCTGGCGAAATTTCGGGATGGTACATTTCAAGCGTATCTTCAATTTCGATTACAGAAGGGACCGCGCTAGAAAAATCGATATAGGCCAAATTTCCAGTAACATCATTGCGGAATGCAAGTTTCGCCTTGGATGTACCAATCAAGGAACGCAAAAGCGAAGCATTTGCAAGCGCGGTAATTCTACTCGAGGCCGCATTACCATTAGAGCCCATCCAAACAGGATTCGGAATTTCACCGAAAGCAAGACGGAAACCGACGTAATCAGCTCGAGTCGCCGAAGTCACGGTATAAACATCGCCGCGATTGTACGAATTAATGGTTTTCACAGAATTACGGAAGCAACCGCCTTTGACAACTCGAAGTCCCAAGGTGCCGCCATCAGGAGCGCCAACATAATTCGTCAAAACAGTATCACGGAAATTTCCATTCCAATCATTCACCCACTCCATTGCATTTCCAATCATATCACAAACTCTTGCCGTATTATTCGTTCGGGAACAGACTTCATGGAGTTGGTAATCCGAATTTTCAGCAACCCAGCCTTCCGCCGTATTCCAGTTTGCGCCTGCGACAAGCACCCATTCAGCTTCGGTCGGCAAACGATAAGCTTTCTTTTCGGGGTGGAAAACAAAGCCTTCCAAATTGGTGCAATGATTTTCTGCATCGAATTGCGCATTGGCATAAGTGTAGGCCGTATCGAATCCTTCGGACTTGCTACGTTCATTTGCAAAAAGCACCGCATCATAGTAAGTCAAATCCGTCGCAGGATTTTTTCCATAAAGGCATTTCAAGGTAAGGCCAATTGCGGGCTTCATCAAAGCATTAAATTCATCGCAACGAACTTCATAACGGCCTATCGAAAAATCGTAGTCCAATTCGACCCTCATTTGCGGGCGTTCATTCGATTTTGCGGATGCATCATTCGTTCCCAAGCGAACAGCACCCTTACTTGAAATGCGCAACATTCCAGATAGGGAATCTACCGCAATATTTACATCTGGCCCATCTTGCCAAGATGCATGATTGGATTCAGTACATGCGCATAAAAACGCAATTAAAAGAATAAGAAAACATCTCATACTTGCTCCCCTTGCTAAAATATTTACTTATCTAATTTTAATTCAGACAATAATGAATCTAGCCTTCTTGTAAATTGTTTTGCGCCCAACGTACTCAAATGATCGACGTTATACGCCATTTCGTTCGTGTAATCGTGCGCGCCAAATTTATTTTCATCAAACAAAATGACATCCATTGCCTTTACAGAATCAATAATGTCCATGGCATAGCTGCGTTTGGGGCCATAAACGCCAAACGACCCAGTTTCGGCGTAGCCCGGATGTTGCGGATATACAGTCACAACAACCTTTATTCCCAATGTACGTGCAACCTTGATGACATACTTAAAGTACAGGTAATTTTCTTCAAAGACCGGTGAATTCTTTGGAGAATCCGTAGAATCCTTCAGGAATACAGGGAATCCCCAACTATTATCCGGCAGCAAGAAGTCTTCTAGCGTATAGGGATGTTGGAGTGCCGTTTCAGGACGCGGAGTCACCTTCACGGCATCGACAAAATGTTCCGGCAAACCGTTGACCCAGAATTCATGATTTTCATCGTACTTGAATCCAGGCACTTTATTGTAAATAACATTGATCCAAGTCGAAAAACCATCATACCACAAGAAGTCTGGAGACATTTCAAGAACGAGAACTTTTAAATTCTTGAGATGGTTCAATACATAATGGATAAACAGGTAAGACATTCCTGTCATCTGCCCTGCAGAATAAGCCATATTCAACATGTGATGCGACTTGATGCTTTTGTCATGCAAGGCAAACATTGTACGCGAAGAACCAAGAGCAACAGCGGTAATGCTATCACGTTCTTCCCAGAAGCGCTGCATTTTCACGCGAAGTTCCAAGGCACTGTAATAAGCGCTCGACAAATAATAAACGCCGGCACTATCTGTATCAAGTTCTTCGCTGCTGTAATTGTTTTTGGAATGCCACAAGCACGGATGCCAAAGTTCTTCGCCCTCGACAAGCGTTTTCACAGAATTGTCCGACAAGTTAATCAACACAATCTTTTCATGAGCGCCACTCGCATTTGCAAGTGTCGCGACAACATAGTTTGTACCGCCCAAGACCCATTCCGTATGATCAAACGTATAGCCTTTCGGGGCAGCAACACTCTGAATAAGGTTGCCCTTTACATCGGCAACGAGGAGACGTTCATGAGTGCGATAAGACTGCCCCACAAATTCTGCTCCAGTCTTGCCGCCAAAATCGAGAAACACGGTTCTATCGCTACCATCGTTAGCAAGAGACACATTGCAAGCCTGTTCACCGCCATACCAAACCGTATCAATTCCATTGAACACAGTCTTTCCTCTCGGGGCAACACGCGCACGCAAAAGCCTAGCACCAGAAACCGCAATTTGCTTTGTCAAACTCACGCCACCGTGATAGGCTCCATCAAACAGCTTTTGGGGCTTTCCGAATTTTCCATTATTGAACGGGACCTTCCAAGTGCTCATTGTTGCAAAAGTGGCATCATCCTTATTATTTGCAGCACTCGACACATAAACGATTGCCGTATCGCCATTTTCTAAAAGAGTCCAACGCGGAATGGCCGCATTTTCAACTTCCAACTTGACCAAGTCAGAACCTTTAGCATCAAGGTTTCGCACATATACACTCGACGGTCCATTCATGCCTTCGACGCCCGTGCTGTAAGCAACGCGTTTTCCATCCGGTGAAACATCCGGGTGGTAAGCTTTCTGCGTATCGTCAATTTCGACAACAGAAATAACACCACTTCCAAAATCAATAAAGGACAAGTTACTTGCAAGGTCATTACGGAACACAAGTTTCGATTCAAATGTTCCCGTAATTCGCTTCATTTCAAAAATAGCCACTTGCGATTTTACAACGGATTCCTTAACAGAGCCGTTTTCATCGAGCCAAGTCGGATTGGGAATTGCTCCCAAAGCAAGCCTAAAGCCGAGATAATCGCCCTTTGTCGAAGATATGACCGTATAGACATCGCCACGACTATGCAAGTTCGTTGTAGAAGGTTCGTTTCTATAGCTTCCGCCTTTTACAACACGTTCACCAAGGCTACCTTCATCGGCTCCACCGACAAAATTCGTTACAGGTTCCTTCTTAAAATACGTGAGCCAGTCATTGACCCATTCCAGGACATTCCCCGCCATGTCATAAACGCCAATTTCATTTGCAGGAGATGTACCCACGTCGTGGAACTTGT
Source organism: Fibrobacter sp. UWB11 (assembly GCF_900143015.1). NCBI lineage: Bacteria > Pseudomonadati > Fibrobacterota > Fibrobacteria > Fibrobacterales > Fibrobacteraceae > Fibrobacter > Fibrobacter sp. UWB11. The sequence goes on from NZ_FSRT01000001.1 coordinate 1,666,049, forward strand.
ATTCAGAATTGATGCTATTCCAACCCTTTTCAGGATTCCAGCCTTGACTTGCCACATAAACCCATTCGGCTTCGGTCGGCAAGCGGTATCCCTTTACATTTTCATGGAATACAAGACCCGTTAAGTTGTCACAACTCCCCGACGCGTCAAAAGATGCACTGGTGTACGTATAAACGGTATCGAGTAAATCCTGCTTACTTTTGGCATTCGCATAAAGTACAGCATCGTAGAACGTCACATTCGTTATAGGGCTGTTATCGCCATACAAGCCTTCGCACTTGGCAGCAGCATCCTTACGCAAGGCATTATATTCACCGCAAGTGACCTCATGTTCGCCAATGTAAAAGTCATACGTAAAAAATGATTCCATCTGAGGCATATCGCTCTGACGGGCTCCACTCACATCGGTACCCAAGAAGGTGGATTGCCCATGAGCATCGACAAAGACAAAACCTTTGATTGGCACAATATTTTTTTCAGGTTCATCGTTCACGGGAGAACCACTGTTATCGCTACATGCGCTTAACAGTGCAAAAATGAACATGAAAAAACTAAAGTACCTCATTTTTTACTCTCCCAGGACAACAACAGGTTATTCAGCCGAGAAGTCAACATGACACTACCGCCATAGCACAAATGGTCTTCATCTACGGCCATTAAGTTCGTGTAATCATGTTCACCCATTTTATTTTCATCCATCACAACAAAATTCGGGTATTCTTTATTCAGCGATTCGAGTTCGCTAATCAACTTTTTCGCAGAACTGCGGCGCAAGCCATAACGTCCAAACGCACCCGTTTTCGCATAGCCCGGGCTCTGCGGGAAAATAAGGCCCACAACACGGATATTTTTCTTTGCAGCAGCCTTGATAATGGATACAAGAGCGGCCTTGCTATCGTCAATCAAATTCCTATGTTCATCGAGATAGCTGCTATCCTGTTCAATTTCAGGTTCATCACGCCACGAATGGCAAATCGCATTCGCATAGCGGCCACGATCTTTCATGTAATGGCTTTCATCCGACGAGCCCACAGCACTTTCGGTATATTCCAACAAGCCTTCCGGATAGCCATCGCTCCAGTAATCATGATTTGCATCATAGATGTAGCCAGGATAATTCAAGAAATCCGTATAGAAAAAGTTATCGCCATCAGGGCCATCTACTTTATGCCAAAAATCAATATCAAGCGAAACAACAATATACTTGAGATTCTTCATGTGCTTCAAAATATAGCGGTCCAAGAAATCTCGGGACATGTAAATGGAATTGGGCGTTTGTCCAAAATTCACGGCAAAGAATCGCTTGTCAAACAGCGAAGGCGTTACGCCAAACATCGGTCGCGACGAGCCCAAGATAACCACGTTCGCAGAATCGCGATACTTCCAAAGAAGGTTCATCTTGTAGCGCATGATAACAGATTCCCACTTGTCCGAAGGGCGCAAATAAACGCCTGCACTATCAGGATCAAGTTTACTCTTTTCGGGAACATAAACCTTTTGGCTCCAGACACTCGGGTGCCAAAGTTCATCGCCCTCCACCAAATCAGTCACGGTTCCATCGCCCACATTTATAAGGACCACTTTTGCATGGGCACCATTGGCATTCGTAAGCGTTGCGACGATAAAGCCGCCATTAGGCTCCGGACTTGTATAATTCAAAACCCATTCCGCATGGTCAAAGCTATAGCCAACCGGAGCCGCAATCGTCTTAATCAGTTTACCTGTGCTATCGGCAATCAGCAAACGTTCATGCGTTCCGTAGCTTTCCCCCACAAAATCGGCACCGGTCTTACCGCCAAAATCGAGGAACGAGACGCGTTTGGTACCATCATTGGCAAGCGACACATTGCAAGCCTGTTCCCCGTTATACCACACCGTATCGCGACCATTCGCAAGCGATCCATTTGCACCAGCAATACGCGCACGCAGCAACCGCGCGCCCGTCACGGCAAGTTTATTATCGCCAGAAATCCCGCCATGGTACGCACCATCAAAAAGTTTTTGCGGAGTTCCGAAACGACCATTGGCATACTTCACCTGCCAAGTACTCTTCGACTTGAACGAGGATTCATCCTTATTGTTTCCGGCATCGGACACATAGACAATCACCGTATCGCCATTTTCAAGCACTCGCCAACGCGGGATAGAAACATTCCCTTTCACATTGACTTTCAAAGGCTTTGCATAAACAGTCGAAAGCGCACGGATATAAGCCTCGGATTTTCCCGAGACACCTTCCATTCCCGTGCAGAACACGACAAGCCTTCCATCCGGAGAAATATCGGGATGGTAAGAATCAATCGTATCAGAAATTTCAGTAACCGAAAGCGTTCCGTTGACATAATCGACAAACGCCAAGTTGCCAGACACATCGTTACGGAACACGAGCTTTGTACGGTACGTTCCCAGATTATCCTTGATAAGCGTAGCACTTGCCATCGGGATGATTCGGCTATCACGCGCCTTGCCGTCGCGCCCCATCCACACCGCATTCGCAATTTTTCCAAACGCAATACGGAACCCCAAATACTCCGACTTTGCAGCCGACGTCACGATATAGACATCACCGCGATTGTAGAGTTTTATTGCCGACGGTTCATTGCGGTAGCTCCCGCCCTTAATAACACGTTCGCCAAGAACGCCGCCATCAGGGCCACCCACGTAATTCGTAATCGTCGTATCCTTGAAATAGCCAAGCCAATCAGAAACCCATTCCTTTACGTTTCCGCCCATATCGCAGAAATCTCCACGAAGGCGTGGGTACGAGCATACTTTTTGCGGTTCAAACCCAGAATTCTGGGCATTCCATTCACCGGAGGGGTTCCAGTCACGATCGGCAGCCATCAACCATTCCGCTTCGGTCGGCAAACGGTAAGCATCCACTTCGGGGTGAAAAACAAGCCCTTCCATTGAGATGCAATTCCCGTTGGCATCAAAAGCAGTCGAGGAGTAAGTGTAAGCGGTATCGTAGCCTTCGCGCTTGCTACGTTCGTTCGAAAACAGCACAGCATCGTAATAGGTCACTTTTGTCACAGGCAACAAATCTGAATTTTCGCCATTGCAACGTTCATCAAAAGTAGTCCCCATAATAGACTTGAACTCGGCACAAGTAACCTCGTGCATGCCCATGGAAAAATCATAATTCAAAGCAGCACGCAACTGCGGGCGTTCACTCGCCTTTGCTGCCGAAGCATACGTGCCCAAATACGAAAGCGTTCCGCCGCTCGAATTTCTGACCTTCGAGGCTTTGATAACAATCAATCCGTCATGGACATTATCATTTTCTACAGGAGCATTGAGCCAAACGTGATCACCATAAAAAGTGTCACAACCAGCAAGAACGAGCAAAAACGGTACTAAAAAAAGTACCTTTTCAAGGAAAAAAGGATGTGCAAAATACTTAGACATTTTCTCCTTAAAAATAGCTTTTTAGGCTAACCCAAACCACTCGTTCTCTAGCCGTTTTCCCCTTAAAAACAGCCTTTCATCAATTAAAATAAGTAATCAAAATGGATTTGGCAATCTATTTTTCGCTATAGTTTGATTTGCATCAATTCCCGGATATTCGGGGAAAAATTCTTCTGCCATGCGGTACCACGTGAGCGCGCGCGGAATGTCTGTTTCGAGGTAGAGATTGCCGATATCAAAAGCCGCAAGACCTACGAACTGTCGCGCTTCGAGCGGTTTAAATTCAAGACCGGTCCATCGCCCATCCTTGTATTTTTCGCGATATTCCGCATCTGTGTACGAATACCCTCGGAGATTCGGCTCCAAATTCACCAAACTATCCGCAAAATGATAGCGTAAAAAAACATGCCCCGGGAGGAGAATGGCGTCGAGATGCAAGCCGCGCGATTCCGCCACCATGAGCGCAAGCCACGAAAGCCCCATGCAACCGGATTTTTGATTTTCGAGAACGCGAAGCGGGAGCACAGACTCTTTTGCAATAGCAGCCTCGCCTGCCCCTGCAAATTCGATATTCCAGAATTCCCATAGCAATTTTTTGAGGGAACCCAACGTATCGCGGGAAGCGGCAACACTGCTATCAAAAAATGCAAGGCCCTTACTCCAATCACTGACGGAATCCAAGCAAGAAGGCGCACGCTCTTCGAAAACGCACGCCATTTCGCGATAGCTCATTTTATCGAAACGTCCGCTCCAAAGCAGAAGCGAAAGCGCAATCACGAACGCCGCAAGGAACAAAGGCCAGAAGAAACGCGCGAGCATAAATGCGCCGAAGACGCTACAGTCCGTCCCATTCCATCGGGCTTTGCCAGAAGTCGCGAGCAGTCATCATGTAAATCACAAGACGCTTGCTTAGCATGTCCTTCTTCATTTTCTTTAAGCGGGCACGGACACCAGGGCCGCCGCCCCAGCTCGTAAGCACTTGCACATCGAGCCCTGTTGCATACGCAAGCAAGGAACCCGGGCCACCGCTCTTCTGGTCCACAGATTCAAACACGCCCGTGAACGAATCGCCCATCAAAAGAATCGGTGCATTTTTGCCGCCCTTGTACGGCTTGTCGCCCTTGTAGATTTTCATTCCAGCAAGAGTGTCAGCCGGATATTTAGACTTTTCCTTATCGGCCAAGTGAGCGACCAAATCGCCTTCGCGGAGCACGACCGTATCCTTCATCACAAGGCTACCCGGTTGCGGGTTCGCATCAGCATACCAGCTGTACTGCGTCACGCGAGTTGCAAGCAGTTCCATCGCGGCAAGCATACCCGGCAACGCCCAATGCGTATCGTAACGCTGGTAGCTGTAATGAGGCGGTTCATCGCCCATGCGTGCAACCATCAATAACGGGTAAAGGTCCAACACATCAATGCCAGCAGCAAGCATTTCGCGGATAAATTCACGACCGTTCACATTCACGCACAAATCTGCAGGAGTCCCCTGCACAAGTTTGTCCGCATAAATTTCTTCTTTTACAGGAATCGGCACGACCAAGAGCTGAACGTTCATCGAATCCAGATACTGCTTGAGTTCAACCATTCGCGGGAGCGGGTTGTGAAGGCTATCCTGACCGCTAATTTTATCCGCAACGAGGTAGTTTGCATTACGGCGGAACCAAAGCATGCCGTTGTCAGACCAGGCATTCTGTTCCTTCGGGAGTTTTGCAAGTTTTTTCTTTAACGCTTCGCGGAACTTCTTGGTTGCAGGCGTTGCAGGGCAACTATTTTCAAGCGATGCAAGCGTTTCCAAACGGGCATAGGAACTCGTATCAAGCGTAAGGTTTACAGGTACAACTTCACCTGCAGCAGCCAAAGAATCTGCAACAACGGCAGCACGCAACTGTTCATCCGTCAAGCGGAATGCAGGCACTTCAAAAGCAACCCACATCGGGCTACCCATCGGGTTACCGCGCATCACGGCAAATGGACGATTTGCACGGGAATTTTCCCAAATAGCGCCTGGAGTATGTTGTTCCAAATCGGTATTCAAAGTCGGGTACCAATACGATGAAAGCGTGCGAGCCCAGTTCATCGCTTCTTCGCTATTCATTTCGGCAGTCATGTAATAATTCAAGACCTCAGCCGATTCGCCACCCGAAACAAACTTGAGTTTTCCGTAGAACGGAGCGCGGCCAGTCCAAACAGCAGGCATCACTTCGACCCACCATTCGATTTTGCCCTGATTATCACCCGTTCCGGGCACACCCCACAAACGGCTCACCGTCTGGAAAGCACGGAACACATCGGGCTCATCCCATTTAACCGCTTCGACTTCGTTCAAGGACTTTGCAAGCGAGTCATCCCCCGTTTGCGCATAGAGAATCTTTGCAAACGGTTCCCATGCAATCGGAGCTACACCCGCGACAGCCTCAGGCTCGTATTCCGAAATTGAATCGAGCATAGGGAACGGATAATCAGCAAGTTTTGCATTCGCGTTCTTGCCCGTGTAATTTTCAGGTTTTTCATCCATACCCGCCATGCGGATAGGGTTCGAAAAATACGCCGCGAAATCAAGAGCCGCAAGTGTCGGCTTTTCGACGACGCGTACCTGTTTATCCCTGTCGAGCACACGCATTTCGAATACGGTTACTGGAGCCGCATAAGTCGGAATGTGTACTGCCGGGGCTACAGATTCAGCAGCCTGCACAGAAGGATTGACAGACGGTGCAGCACAAGAGGCCGCAAGGAGCATGCCGGCCGAAAGCCCAGCAAAGCAAAGAACGGATGTAGATATTTTTTTCATTTTCACGTAAGGAATTATAATAAATGTTTAGCTATTAGTTATTGGATGTTAGTCAATAGTTACTTGTTACTAGTTACTAGTCGTTAGTTATTTGTTGATTTTCTGCTATTGGCTAATTGATCTTTTTGCAACGCAAATGGATTGACTTCGAAAAAAATTTTGCGGTCTTGTAATCCCCATATTTTCTAAATTATATATCATAAAAAAACAAGGAGTCTTTATGCCGTCTACAGGTGAACACAATAAGTGGATTGCTCTCGCCCTCTGTATTCTGCTCGGATACCTGGGCATGCACCGTTTTTACGAAGGTAAAATTTGGACCGGAATCTTGTGGCTTTGCACCGCAGGACTATTTGGCGTTGGAGTCATTGTCGATGCCATTTTGATTGTTTTGAAACCGGAACATTACTAATTAGTTATTAGTCAATAGTCAGTAGTTATTAGATTAATATGAAACGTTTATTTGTTATCGCGACCGGTAGTGCCGGAAAAATTAGAGACTTCGCCCACATTTTGGGAACCGACCATTACGAATTCAAGACATTAAAAGATATCGGTTTCGACGAAGACATTATCGAAGACGGCAATACCTTTGCCGAGAACGCCATCATCAAGTCGAACACAACGGCTCAATGGCTCGCCAAGCGCAACATCGAAGCAACAGTTCTCGCCGACGACTCTGGTCTTGAAGTTTTCGCACTGAACGGCGAACCGGGCATTTACAGCGCCCGCTACTGCGGAAAGCACGGCGATGACGAAGCCAACAACGTCAAGTTGATGCAAAAGCTCGAAGGCATCGAAGACCGCAAGGCCCGCTACTTCTGCGCGCTCTCGTACCAGACCGTCACGAAGAACGAGAATGGTGAATTTGTCATCAGCAAGCCGATTATTTTCGAAGGCGAATGCCGCGGCGAAATCAACCATGCACCCGTTGGCGACATGGGCTTTGGCTACGATCCGCTTTTTGTCCCGGATGGTGAAACCAGAACGTTCGCGCAGATGGAACTTGAAGAAAAGAAAGTCATCAGCCATCGCGGTAATGCAATTAGAGCATTGAAGAAAGCCCTCGGGAAATAAAAAGCATAATCCACATTTTTTCAATTGTCATGCCGGACTCCGTTCTCTTTGACCACTTAGAACTTTAGTTCTTACGTGGTCATGATCCGCGTATGGGGACGGCATCGCCATTCTTAGTTGAAAAAAGATTAATACATTTACTATTGCATTTGTAAAAAACAAGGTCCGCAAAAATCGCGCCATGCTAAAAGTTCTATTCGCACCGCTACAAGGTTACACGACGGGCATTTATCGAAAAGCCCACGCTGAAATCTTTGGCGGTGTTGATGCTTATTACGCTCCATTCTTGCGAATCGAGAACGGAAAGCCGCGCGAAAAGGACTTGCGAGATTTAAATTCGTTTGATGGGAATGCGCGCGAGATTCCGCAGATTATTGCAAACAGCGTAAGCGAATTTAAAATTCTCGCAGACGTACTAATCGCCAAAGGCTACACGGAAATCGACTTCAACATGGGATGCCCCTTCCCGATGCAAGTCAATCGCCATCGTGGTGCAGGTATTTTAAGCGATGTGCAAGCAGTCCAACAAATCATGGACGAAATTGCGAAATTATCTAGCACCACAAACGAAACAGCACAGGCAAATGCAAAAAAAACTGCGCCGATAAAAATTTCCGTGAAGATGCGTCTCGGGCAAGAATCCCCTAGCGAAGCATTTGCGCTCCTCCCTATTCTAAACGAAGCTCCGCTTACACAAATTACGCTCCACCCGCGACTCGGCAAGCAGCAATACAAAGGCGCAATTGATTTCAAATCATTTGAAAAATTTTATGAGGAATGCCGCCATCCGCTCGTTTACAACGGCGACATCACAACAATTTCGCAAATTTACGAAATGGAGCGCCGCTACCCCAAACTCGCAGGTGTGATGATTGGCCGCGGGTTGCTCGCACGCCCTAGCCTAGCTGCTGAATACAAAGTACAACGCGAAAATGCCGATGTTCAGGATGTTCAAGATGTTCAAGATGTTCGCAAAAATTGTGCCATAAGTGAAACAGATTTCACAAACAAACTTTTTCAAATGCATCAAGCGATTTTCGACAACGCTTGCAAAACGTATCAAGGCGATAGCCAAATTCTCTCGCACGTTCAAAGTTTTTGGGAATATCTCGAGCCCAGCATTTCCAAGAAGATATTCAAGAAAATCAAAAAAGCAGGCAAACTCAGCGAATATCAACAAGCAATTATCGAGATGAGGGGATGATTGTGAACAGCGTCTACATCGAAATCACGAACGTTTGCAATCTGAATTGCAGCTTTTGCCCATGCGGAACCACCGCAAGTAACGCGAATACTGCAGACAACAGATTTGCGGCAAACAATTCGTCGATTTCCGCAAATCGCGCGTTCATGAACTCCAAGATGTTCGAGGATTGCATCGCTACCGCTCAAGAAATCGGAGCCACCAACGTATACTTTCACGTTCTCGGGGAGCCCACGCTCCACCCCGGCTTTGCGCATTACGTCAAGAAGTTAGAACAAACGCCATTAAAGCTAACGCTCACGACAAACGGAACCACCATTGAGCGCACTGGCCGCCAAATTCTCACAAGCCCCGCTGTTCGCCAAGTCAACTTTTCAACACACGCCTACGCCGAGCTCCCCCGCGAAAGTGCTGAGCGTTATTTGCAAAACGTCCTAGATTTCTGTAGTCTCGCGATTGTCGAGCGCCCCGACCTCTACATCAATTTACGCTTGTGGAACGTCGGCGCAGACGAAGTCACGCCGTGGAACAGCTACATGCTAAAGCGCATCCACAAGACATTCGGTGTCGAAGTCACACCAGGGCATTTCTGCAGCCGCCACAAAAGTTTCAATATCACCGGTCGCCTCTACCTGCACGAAGACACAAGATTTGAATGGCCTAAGCCAGACGAAAGAACAAGCAAGGTCCCTGAGCCTGCCGAAGGGCCTCATCATCCTGTTGGCACATGTCGCGCGCTCGATACGCATGTGGCAATTCTTCATAACGGCCGTGTGGTCGCCTGTTGCCTCGATCATAGCGGACAAATTACACTCGGCCACATTGGTGAACAAAGCCTTGCCGAAATTTTAGAAGGTCCGCTAGCTCACAACATCCGCGAAGGATTTGCGCAGCACGAACTACGCCATCCCTTCTGTCAAAATTGCAATTTCTGCAAACGGTTTAAATAAGCGGCATCAAAATCAATAGCAGGTTTTGTCCGTCCTTGTCGCCCATTTTTTGAAAGCAACAAGAGCCTCGTTTCGCATAAAATGATCGCACTTGATAGCACGTTTTTCGTACGGCAAATCGAGTTGATCATAAATAAAGGAATCATCAAAGTCAATAGCGGCGGCATCGGCCTTGGTATTTGCGTAGCAGATTCGCTTGACACGCGCCCAGTAAAGCGCGCTTAGGCACATCGGGCAAGGTTCACAACTTGTATAAACCGTACAGCCTTCCAAGCTGAACGTTCCAAGTTTTGCGCAAGCATTGCGAATTGCAGTCACCTCGGCATGAGCCGTCGGATCGTTATTCGGAACCACATGGTTTGTACCCGTCGCCACAACTTCACCATCCTTGACAATTACGGCTCCAAACGGGCCACCACCTTCGTCAACGTTATCTACAGACAATTGAATCGCCATTTGCATAAAACGTTTGTCTTCATCCGTAATATTCTTCAATTCTTCTTGCATAAAAACTCCTTTACCTCCCTAAAATAATCAAAAACTCAAAGAAAAACAACAAAAAGAAAAATTCAAAACACGCTATTTTTCAAACCACGCCCTGTCATGCCAGCCACCGAGCAGGCATCGCCTTTTTTGCCCAAGGTAGCGGATTTTTAACTATTTTTTGGCAATGATGATCACGGTTCAAGACTTCACGGGCGTTTATGCCGAGCAACCCTTTATGCAAGAACTGCGTGCCGCCGCAGAAACAAGCAAGGACATTCGCTGGCTAGACTGCACCAAAATCGTAGGAACCGACTGCTACTGTGACGATGACGCCATCAAGGAAATCAATGAATTGATTGATAACGCTGAAAGCAACAGCAAAAGTGAATGCGACAGCATTATCGAGAATCGCGACAATTCCACAAACGACATTGCGCCGCAACCAAGTATTCACTTCTTTGATAACGGCAATTACCACTACATGAGCAAGCTCTGGACTGACAGAGTTCAAGAACCATTCACGCTCATCGTCTTCGACCACCATCCCGATATGCAGCCGCCCCGCTTTGGCGGAATTTTAAGTTGTGGCGGTTGGGTCAAAGAAGTCCTCGACAATAACAAGTTTATTCAAAACGCAATCATCATCGGAGTCAAAGACGAACTCGTCGAAACCGTTCGCGAAGAACTTTCGCAATCCGGTGAAGCGGACATTTTAGAGAAAGTTACGTTCATCAAAGAAAGTGAACTAAGCACCCTCTCGTCTTTAATCTGTAGCGAGTTTTCGAGCATCCTCTCGTCTAATCTTTACATTTCCATCGACAAGGACGCGCTCTCGCCCACCTATGCAGCAACAAACTGGGACCAAGGCTCGCTTACACTTGACGCCCTCAAAGATTGCATCACAGCCCTTGTAACAGGTCGTAAAATTCTCGGCGTAGACATCTGCGGTGAATGCGCCCACGATTTCGAAGGCGACGAGCACCACACCGTCCAAGAAGCCGATACGCTCAACAACTCGCTCAACCGCGAACTTGTCGAGTTTTTAAAGAAGATTTAAACTAAGCGTAAAATCAAGAGATTATCCTTCAGTTTCTACCTTTTTTTCTGAATGCTCGTGTTCATAGAGAACCTTCTGCATTTCTATTTCACGAGCAAGTTCTTCCTTAGATGGCAAATATGTCAAATACTTGGCAGCGTACATACGCTTATTTGTTGCAAGCGTTGAAAATCTTGCCACATCAGCATTGGTTTCTGAACAAAGAATCACACCGACAGTCGGGTTATCCCCCGTATTCCTTTTATAGGTGTCATATAGCCTGAGATACATATCCATTTGACCAACATCTTCGTACGAGATTTTTGTGGTTTTCAGGTCAATCAAGACAAAGCACTTTAAAATGTAGTTATAGAATATCAAATCAATATAATAGTCATCTTCGTCTGTATGGATATGCTGCTGGCGCCCAACAAAGGCATATCCCTTCCCCATTTCCATTAGGAATTTCTGTAAGTGGTTCAAAATTGTACTTTCCAGGGTTGATTCAGTCAATGCAGCATCCTGATTGAGTCCCAAGAACTCAACAATCAATGGATTCTTAATAAACTCAGAACTATCTTTCTGATAATCGGCTGTCAAAGTCTTCATTTCCCTGACAACAAGTACTCTCTTAGCCTTCGGTGTTTGCATCAAGCGATAGTAATATTGCGAGGCAATATTGCGTTTTAAAGTGCGATAATCCCATTGTTCTGCAGCCGCTTCCTGCATATACCACTGACGAGCATCAAGGTCAGGCACACGCATCAGACTTTCGTAATGGCTCCAAGATAATTGAGGAAGCAAAGGCTGTTCTATCATTGAAGATTCAGCAACATGCGATTCCATTTTTCCTAATTTTACGGATTTAGCAGGCAAAGCCTGCTGAATCTTTACTATTTCTTTTTTAAATTCAGCAGGCAATGCCTGCTGAATTTGCAGAAATTTAAACAAACAATAAAATTTTCTAAAATTCCTAAGTTGCGTCTCAGAAAAACCATTACCAAAATTTTCGGTTAACGAAGCTGAAGCTTCTTCAATAATTCGTTTCCCATAATCCGCCCTAGCTTTACCTTGCTGTTCTTGCTCCACGATTCGCCAACCTAGTAGCCAGTTACAAGCCACCTGCATCAAGTTTGCTGCACGAAAACTCATTTTTCGAGCAGTCGAAACAATAGACCGCAAATCAGCGATATAGTTTTCGCTATCAGTTTTTCTTTTCTTAATTTCTCTAGATTTCATTTCAGCCTCCATTTTGCCGCATTTTACGGCTGTTAGATTTTAGAGGCGTTCCCTTATTCCAAAATTTCAGAATAAAAAAACGCATTTCTCCATTCGACAGAGAAACACGTTATGCATTAATGTACCTAATATTAAAATATCTGGCTAGGGGTGCAATAAAATTTTACATAATCAAGAAATTCTAAACCACAAAATTGTCATTCATCTTTTCTTAGCAACAAGTCTCTTAAATTCCGCACGGGCCTTGCGCATATCAGCATTGAAAGAATCATCTGCATGCAAGCGTGCATAGCATCCTGAAATTATCAACTTTGAAGCATCTACATCGCTTTGCCAATGGAAGCCAGCTATCACGCGGCTTTGCCCCCACTCGTAGCCGAACTTCAGCAATGCATCTTGAGCAGCAGGGTTAATTTCGGCAAGCAAGAGTGCCATCGCCCACCCGCGAACCGTATGGCTCGACGGAAACGACCCCGTATTTCGATGTTCTTTTTATTTTTGACAACACAAAATACAAAGAAACAAAAAATTCTTTGAAAAGAATCATTGATTCAAATGTATTTGCATAAGCGGTCATGCATTCCAGCGCGGCACCCCCATTTCTACTTCACTGCAATAAACTTGCGGCGTTCCGTATTTGCGCTCTTCAGCTGCATCACATACAAGCCAGCAGGCAGTCCGCGGGTCATCCATGCGACATCGCCGACTTTCGCAGATTCAACGTCCATGCGGCGCACCAGCGAGCCCTTCGTATCGAAAATGCTAACGCGATAGGCGCTTGGCACGACCTTTGCTGCCGTCGAACGCAAATTTGCAAAGTGAATCGATGTAGGATTATCCTTCGTCGTATCTTTTTCCGCGGCCTTCACAAGCGTCACATCGAACTGATCGATGTTCGGGCCGTCATTACCGCCAACAGTTGCAAATTTCACGGCATTTTCGCCTGCAGCAAGGCTAATCAAGACTTCAGCCGTTTCCCAGACAGTCCAGCCACCAGTTGCCTTGAAAGATGTTGTTGCAGTATCCAACCCCGCGCTCACCGTCAACGAACGCGCTTCACTCGAGCCATTTGCAAAATCGACATCGAATTTGTATTGACCTGCGGTATCGACTTTCACATTTACAACAACATCTCCGCCCTTATCAAAATTCACGTAACCGTCACCATGATAACCGCCATTGCTACTTTCTGAAACGCCACCTGTAATCACGCCTTTTTCGGCCTGATATTGCTTATCGGGTGTCGGCGGCTCCGGTTCCACATAATTCGCATCACATTCTGTCGGGCTTTTGAGCGTTGCACCCGCATTCGCTTTCACCGCAGCCTCGACTTCACTTGCCTTGAGCATAAAACTCGTGTATTCATACGGCGGCGTAAAAGATGTTCCCGTTCCCTTTGTATTGCCGGAGCAGTTCGTGAAAATGTTGTCTATAACTTCATTTACGCCCGTTCCATTGGCGTTACCCGTATAAATCGGATTCGATTCGTTGATGAACACATTCCTTTCGGTGCGCACTTTGCACATGTGACCTGCCGAAACACCAAGCACGTCCGTGCCGTTCGTAATGCTAGCATCTCCCGTTAAAAGGTTGTTTACCATATGCACATTTCCGTAGCGGCAACGCGGTTTGCGCTGGTTTGCAGCCTTCCACCAGTTGAACATATAAGTCACGTTCAACTTGCCTTCACTTACAGGTTCATTATCTGAACTTCCAATGAGGTTCGAGAGGTTGTGCGTACTCTTTTTCTTATAACCGAATATACACCACGTAAACGTTACGTTATCAGAACCTTTCACCACGTCAGCGTTGCCATCTTGACCATCCCAAAATTCGCAATGGTCAATCCAGATGTTCTTTGATTCGCCTTCAATCGTGAGGTTATCCCACGCCTGGTCCGCATTACTACCCGGCCCTTGAATCACGATATTACGAACGATAATGTTCGATGCCTTGCTCGTAATATGAATGGGAGCCTTCAAAAGTGTTCCCGGCTTAAGACCGATAATCGTCTTGTTCGAAGCGGTAATGTTCAAGCGACTGCCCGACGTTCCACTCCAGCCATCGCCAAGCGTACCGTCAATGTAAATCACACGCGGAGAAGAATCCTTCGCGTACTTTTGCAAATCGGAGAACGTTTTTACAACAATAGGAGTTGCATTCCCGCCACCGGTCACTTCAAACGCTGTAGAAGTACGACCCGAACGAGTCGCCCAGCCAATCGGCTTGCACTGATCCACCGCAGCAGAAGCACAAACCGCAAACGCACACAACGTTACCAAGACTTTGTTAAAACACTTTTTCATCTCACACTCCTTTATCAATCCTAAAAATTCACTGGATTCTTCGCGATGCTCCGAATGACGTGCTTGGTTAAACGGACTAAACGCTTGTCATCTAGCAACCGCTTTTACATACAAATTCTTCATTCCCTTGACCTTCATTTTTGCTTGTTGCATCGCATCGTTTGCATTTAACGCGCGAACAGTTCCAACACAAACGCCCATCGGGTCAAAGACCATATAATTGCGCGGTTCAGCCTTCGCTTGCAAGCGACCACGAGCAATAGGCAAAGATTCACCTACAAATTCAATCCAGTCAATATTGACATAATTTCCGGTAATCAAAATCTTGAGAACGTGCGGACCTTCGGTCAAATCAACAGTCCCAACATCGACTGTTTCGTAGGTTTTCCAATCCTCGCCCGTCTTGGACGCAACAAAAGCAGAACCAAGTTCCTTGTCGTCGAGCAAAAGCTGGAATCCCGACGTTTCAGAACCCGAAGCGTACCGCGCCCTGATCTTGTATGTTTCAGTTCTCTTGACATTCACGGAATATTCCAACCATTCGCCTTCCATGGTATAGCCCACAGCGTAGCCATCCGCGATTTCTTCGATATCTACGCCATCATTACGGTAAACTTTGCCCTTGTTTTCGGAATCGTCATCCTTGTACGAACTGTTACCGCTCCCGACTCCCGTAATATCGTAGTTTTCGGCTTGAATTTTCCCAGGTATCACGGCAGCATCACCGGCCACCGCTTCGCCATTCTCGATTTTTCCGAACGGCTGTTGCGGCACAGGTTCCACAGGAGTACGAACAACAGCTTTGAGCATTTGTTCTGCATAGCGCTTACCAAATGTCACATAGGCATCGTGATTAAAATGGTAGCGGTCTACCCCGTTTCCGCCAAGATTTTCAGAAGTCGCATAATAGGTATTGTCCATCGTATTCGGGAGTTTCGAAACGCGGTCAGAATAGCAGCAACCATCGCGCAAAAGTTCACCCGCCACAAACGGCACCGTATCCGAACTCATGTCAAGCGCTTTCAAAATATCGTCACGAGTTTTCTTCACAATTTTCGGCCAATCCGAATAACCGCCATCCGTTTCACCCTGGTGGAAAATAAAACCTTTAATAACGCCGACTTCTTTTGCTTTCTTGGCGATGTCCACAATCGTCTTGTAAACGTTTCCGTCGCTTGCATATTCCTTGGCGTAGTTTTGGAGCCAACCTTCAGCCGTCGAAAGGTAACTTGCATACTGGTCTTTATCAAACAACTTAATACTAGCGCCACCCACTGCGACAGGAATAATACCAATAGTCACATCAGGCATGCTGTCGGCCATCGTACGGCCAAACCAGTCCGCAATAGAAATTGTATTGCCGCAGTTAAACAGCGAAGGCACCGCCGGATAAACCTCGCCCAACGTATTACGACCTTTGCCCGAGCACTTTTGCGTTGCAAAAATCTTGAAGCGCGGATGCTCCGCCTTATCTGCACTTTGAGCATCTGCTGTGCCGCCCATATTGGACTGGCCATAGGCAATATAAATGTGAAAATTGGGGTCCGGAGCCGCATGGAGCGTACCGAACAGAGAAATACCGAGGGCAAAAGCCATCCCAGCAAGAGTTTTAGAATATCCCACAAACATGTAAAATCCCTTTTTAGAATTACACCTAGTGTAATCTATAATCTTGAGCCGAGATTGCAACCACTGCGCCAAGCATTTTTCTAGACAATTTGTCAAAGGCTTGACTCAACTTTGGTCAACAAAGGTTCTTCATTTTCAAACCGAATATAAAAAAATGCTATTATTCCTTTCAGAACATCAATCAACTAATAACTATTGACTAAAAACCAACAACTAAAAATGGATATTAACGAACTCGCACAACAGCACATTTTGAAGCAGCCGCTCTACGTGACCGGCAAACCCATCGCCTACACCGCTCGTGAATTCGGCCTCGACCCGAAAGACATCGACAAGCTCGCCAGCAACGAAAACCCGTTTGGCCCGAGCCCGAAGGGCATGGCCGAAGCTCGCAAGGCTTTGGAAGAAGTGAACCTCTATCCGGATGGCGGTTCTTACGACCTCATCGGAAAGATTGCTGAATTCCGCGGTGTGAACCGCGACCAGATTGCTGTGGGTAACGGCAGTAACGAACTTTTGGACATGATTGCCCAGGTGTTCCTCGGCCCCGGCACGGAAGCCGTCATGGGCAACCACAGCTTCGCTGTTTACAAGCTCGCCACGATGGCCATGAACGCCAAGATTGTTGAAGTTGACATGCCCGCTCCGGGATACAACTACAACCTCAAGGCTATGCGCGACGCCGTGAACGAAAAGACCCGCATCGTGTTCCTCGCCAACCCGAACAACCCGACCGGTTCTGACCTCACCGCCAAGGAAATCCTCGACTTCGCCGACAGCCTCCCGGAAACTTGCGTTCTCGTGATGGACGAAGCCTACACCGAATTTATCGAAGACACGCCGGAACTCGTTCCGGATTTCAACAGCCGCATCGCTGCTGGCAAGAACATCATCTGCTGCCGTACGTTCAGCAAGATCTACGGTCTCGCAGGGCTGCGCGTGGGCTACTGCATCACCCGTCCGGAAATCGTCGCCCTCATCAACCGCGTGCGTGAACCGTTCAACGTGAACAGCATCGCTCAGGCAGCTGCCATCGGCGCTATCGACGACCAGGATTACGTGAACAAGGTTCGCGAACTCAACAAGAAGGGTCTCGAACAGCTCAAGGCTGGTTTCAAAGAACTCGGCCTCCCCTACGTCGACAGCCACGCAAACTTCATCGCCGTCAGCGGATTCAAGGATCCGATGGACGCCTTCAAGTTCTTGCAGGCCAAGGGCACCATCATCCGCCCGCAGCCGGCTATGGGTGACGTGCTCCGCATTACCGTCGGTACCGAAGCTCAGAACAAGAAATGCCTCGAAAACATCAAGGCATACCTTAACAAATAAACATTGACTATGTCATTCCCGCGAAAGCGGGAATCTCCCATCCTTGAACAAAGAAGGAGGTGCCCGCTCGGAGGCGGGCATGACAATTCAAATGAACTTCAATAACAAAAGCAATTGGAACAAACGCTCGCAAGTAGCAAAAGAAAAAGCTCACGGCGTTGCCCGTGTGATTTCTAAGCGCGGTTTTTGCAGCAGAAGCCAAGCAGAAAACCTGGTCCGCGAGGGCCGGGTTTCTTTGCGTGGTAAAATCGTCCGCGATCCGGACACTCCCGCCCGTGAAAATGATGAGATTTGCGTTGACGGAAAGCCCGTAAAAGCAAGCGCGTTCGTTTACTTTATGATGAACAAGCCGCGCGGTTACGTCACCACAGCAAGCGATGAAAAAGGGCGCGCAACCGTAATGGATCTTTTCCGCGAGCAATATACCAAGATGTTCCCTGGCAAGGCTGTGCCGCATATATCGCCCGTTGGCAGACTCGATGCCGCCAGCGAAGGGCTACTTTTGTTAACGAATGATACAGCCTGGGCAAACAACCTCACTGAACCGCGAAAGAAAAATGGCGATTCCGGCACGGAGGCCGGAATGACAAAGTGGATTCAGCATACCAAAATCTACCGCGTTCAGGTCAACGGCCACCCCACCACCGAAGAACTTTCGCAAATGGAAGCAGGTTTCAACGTTCCGCCACGAGTCTTTGGTGAACCCGAAGAATTCATGCACGCCGTCAGCGCCAAGCTCTACAGCGCAGGCGAAAAGAACTGTTGGCTAGAAATTACTTTAGACGAAGGCAAGAATCGCGAAATTCGCCGCATGCTCGCGAAGCTCGGCTACGAAGTCTTGCGTCTCGTCCGCATCAAGTTCTGCAATTTTGAGTTGGGCGATTTAAAGCAGGGTTGCATCAAAAAACTAGATGCTCCGCAGCATTAAGCCGATCGCGGCTTACCCGTCCAGCCAAGTTTTTCTCGAAGAGCGCCCACAAATCCCGTGTGACGCATACGAATAAACGTTGTCACAAGCTTACTTTCAGACAACATCACATATTCATCCGGTTTCATTTCAAAATCTATACGCCCGTCAAAAACGAGATCAAGCGAGCAATTCACCGCCGAAGCCATTCGCAACTTTTTGTCCGTCAGCGAAAGCACAAGCGGACGCACCGAGAGGCTGCTCGGCGCCACAGGCGTGAGCACCACCGCAGGCGTCGAAGGATGGATAATCGGGCCACCAGCAGCAAGGTTGTATGCAGTCGAGCCCGTCGGCGTCGAAACGAGAATTGAATCCGCCCAGTATTCCGTCAGGCAGGTATCGTTATAAGCCACGTTCACGTTTACCATGCGTTCCGGAGCGTGCGCGCGCACGTGGACTTCGTTCAGCACGGTCTGCTTTGCAATGCACTTTCTGCCATGATAAACCGCAGCCTCGATCATCATGCGTTCACGAGTCGAAAAATCGCCAGCAATCAAGCTGTCAAGCGTCTTGGTCAAGCCTTCCACGCGCGATTCCGCCAAGAATCCCACGCGACCGGCATTCACGCCAAGAATCGGGATGTTATGACCAAGCGCAATATGCGCGGCAGTAAGCACAGTGCCATCGCCGCCAACAGCAATCAGCAAATCCGTCTTCTGCAATGCGGATTCCTTCACCACGCGAATCGGCTTTTTTACAAGTTCCTTCAAGGAATCCAGCGCGCAAAACTTGATTTGCGGATGTTCGAGCGCCCATGCCGAAATTTGCTTCAAGGCACATGCCAAATCGGCACTTTTGTCCTTGAATCCGACAATTCCAATATTGCAAAAAGACTTGTTCATTTATGAATCCTTAGTTTTCTTTGCTAGACAAGAAGGCGATTCCGGCATCCTTCGACTGTTGCTCAGGACAGGCTCTGGTCGGAATGACAAATCGGGCAACAACATTCTATTCCTTCTTCTCGGCGTTTTCGGCCACAAGCACGTTCTTCATTTTTTCATAAACGCCTGGGAACACCGCCTCGACCTTGTCCATATTCTCGACCGGTTCATCGTTCTGCAGCGCAAGCGAAAGCACGTTCAAGGCAAGCCCCATCTGCGCCGATTCACCCGCATCAAAATCGCTACCGTTCACAATCGTCTCGAGCCCGCGAATCACAAGACCGTCATCGTACACGCCGACTTCGGCACCCGTCTTGCGCAAGTTCACCGCCAAGACTTCATTCTTGGGGCGCATTTCAACACGCACTTCTTTAGGCACTCGCAAAATCGTCTCGCCTTCGGCGTAGCAAGCCGCCACCGCCAACAGCGGGTATTCTTCAAGCGCCGTTGCAATCACGTCTTCACTAAAGCGGCGGCCCTGCAAACGCTTGCCCGAAGCGAACGGCTTGATTTCCACATCGCCAAAAACGTCACCGTACTTTTCACGACGGCTCACCGTTTCCACGTTGGCGCCCATGCGCTTGAGGCATGTGAGCGCCCCTGCACGGCTACTGTTCAAGTCCACGTTCAAAAGTTTGATGACGTTGTCTTTCGGCATATTCCCGACAGTCGCAAGCACCGCAAAAGCAGTCGCTTCCGTGGTATCGCCCGGCACATAATATTCACGCGCCGTAATCACCTTCGTCTCCGAAAGTTCCGTGAACTGCGTACGTTCAATCTTCTTGCCCTGCGCAATCATCAAGCGGCGTTCGAATTCGCTCAACTGCTCCATGCCACGGCCTTCGTACTTCACAGCCGCACCAAAGTAAATGAGCATTTTGGTCCACTGGTCATGCACCGTAGACTTTTCTTCAAAATTCAAATATTCATTACGGATAAGCGCACGGAGCAAAAGCCTGTTACGCATCACATACGAAACGTTCCCGAGCGAATCCTTCTTTACATTCAATTCGTCGCGCAAAAAATTAAAGACAAACTTTGCAGGTTCATCTTTCTGGACCTTAATCTTGAAATACTTTTGCAAAGTTTCCTTGGCCGTGTTCACGCGGGCAATTCCCGCATCGTCCACTTCGGCGGCAAACGTATAAAGTTGTTCTTCGTCCTTGCTCGCCAGCGTCCACAAAAGCACATTCTCGGCCTCATTGAACTTTATCGGAAGCATCGTCGGAACTGGGTACTGGAACCCCTTGCCGTTAAGCACCAACTGGTGCCCTTGCAATTCGTAAGACAACCCAAATTCTTTAAGAGCCTCGGCATAACGTTCACTGCCACTCGCCCATGCGAAATCTTCTAACACGGTGCGGCCATTCACAAGGAGCGCCATCACCAGTGTCAAATTCATCCGTTCTCGGTCGGGGTTCATCAAGAATTCCATCGTCTTTTCCTTAAATTCCTTTCTATCAAATTAACGTCTTTCTTTAACTTCGTAATCCAAATAACGTAAAGTCTTTACTGCACGAGCAGCTTCTTCTTCGGTCTTGAACGCAAGCAAAAGCGTGCCCGCCACATTTTCGCGAACCTTCATAAGTTCAATATCGCGAATGTTGATGCCTTCTTCGGCAAGCGGCTGCATCACGCTCAACAGAGCGCCCGGCTTATCCTTGAGCTGTACCGTAATTTCGTAGAACGAAGCGGTATTGTTGCGACCCGGAGCAAACAAACTCGCACGGCCATCGTTACCCGCCTTGAAAATATCGGCAAGCGCCTGGGAATTATCCGCCACCACACTCTGTTCGTCATTTTCAAAATTGCCCGATGCAGGCTTGCCATCTTTAACAACATTCAAGCCGTTCATCGCAGCAATCGTCTTGTCGAGGCCATCACGAACTTCGCAAAGTGCACGCGTCGTCTCGTCACGATTGGTCACCGCAATATCGTGCCACATCCCCCAACCCGAGGCAGCAATACGCGTCATGTCACGGAAAGCGCGCCCCGCAAAATGCTGGTAATTGTGAGCAAGCAAACGCTCCGGCAAGTTGCCAGCAAGCGTAGAACTCAGCATCTGCGGCATGTGACTCACCCACGCCATCGTGCGGTCGTGATGTTCCGGCGGGAACACCACAGAATTCGCCCCCACAAAATGAATCAATTCCAAAAGCGGCGCATAAACAGATTCAGGCGTACCCTCTGGCGGGCAAACAAACCAGTACGCATTTTCAAAAATCGCAGGATCGTTGTATTCGCAAGTGCGCTTTTCGGAACCCGCCATCGGGTGGCTACCGACAAAACGGAACGGAGCCGGCAAACGCATGCCCGCCTTGCAAATTTCAACCTTCGTCGAGCCGATATCGCTCACCAAAATTTCACGGCCAACAGCGGCTTCAGATGCAGCCCACGAAACGCGCCCCAGCGCATCAATCATTTTAAGAATGTGGATAATCGGCGCACAGAGCAAAATCAAGTCACTGTCATTTGCCCATTCTTCCGTTTGGTCGTACTGGTAAAATTCATCTGCAAGTTCAAGCTCGCGAGCACGCTTGAGCGTCGATGGCGAACTCACGGCACGAATCTTCGTCGGGAGCTTAGCCTGTTTGATGGCAGCAGCAATCGAGCTTGCCAAGAGGCCAAAACCCACCATAGTAATGCGGCCGACCATTATTCTTCCACCTTGCGAGTTTCTTCCATGATGACACGGAAAATATTCTGGAACGATTCCGGTTGGAGCAGCCCACCCGCCTTTTTCGCCTTTTCGGCAACTTCGTTCAAAACAGCCGTTTCGCGACCTTCGTCAAACACGGGCAACCCCTTCTGCTTTTTGATTTTACCAATCTCGGCAGCGTATGTCGCCCTCTTGTTGAGGATCGCCATCAGTTCATCGTTCAGTTCATCAATGCGAATGCGCCATTCATTAATATCCATGTACGTGAATGTAGAAAAAAATGGTTGCTGTTTTGCGATGAATACGTTGATGAACGGCTCCTGCTACCCATTTTTACAGAAATAAGGCGTCACGGCATAAACCCGCTCTTTTTTCAATGTGTTATATCAGTTTCATAATTTTTGAAAGGAAAAAAAACATATGTATATGATTGACTATCAAGAAGCCCTTTCTCTTGAGCAAGATTTATATTTTTTTCAGCATTTCGAATTGCATTTTCTAGCTTTCCCTCAGCACAAAGCTTTCTTACCCACTCATCATTATCAAGATAAGATTCCGTTTTCAGAATACTACCGAGTTTAACTTTATCTAAATTTCTGATTTTCTTCATTTTAAAAAGCGCTTTATTTGGCAATATAGCGTCAGGAAAATAATTACGTATATACAGCTCTAATTTTTTGACAACGCTGCCACATGTTTTATACAAGGTTACATCATTTATAAAATGCAGTAAAAACCAGTATTCAAAGCAAGGCATGCTAGGGCACAACACAACATTTTCGGAATTCTCATATTTTTTCTTAAATTCGTCAAAGGTCTTTTTATTCGCTACAGCATATTTACGCTTTACATCCTTCTCTCTCGTTAAATTTCCTAGAACCGTATCAAGATCAAATACACAATATATCTTGGCATCTGGATTTCCAGACAAAATATCGTCAACATGTTTTGGAAAAACATCTGCATAGGAAGCTTCATTCCCAAAATATCTAGGCAATATCGTAAATTTATAATTAGAGCAATTTGCCAAATGACTGAAATAACAACGCTCTGTAACGCACCCACCACTAATAATATATGGTTCTATAGGATTTAAAGGTCTTGAACCATCTTCAAACTGATATAAAACTTCCGTTCTGAAATGCGGGGTCTCTTTAATTTCCGGCTTTATTTTTTTCATACTATTTAACGCTAAACTGAGTCGCTCCAAATCGTTTATTTCTATAAGCCGATCTAATTGAAGATATTCTATTAATACCCTTAAAGTCTGTCAGTTTGTAGAAATCAGACTCTCCCGCTTTATTCTTTTCAACAAACCAAACAGAATCCTTTCTAATCAAATCATCAGTCAAGTCAAGAAGTCCATCGTAATGAGTTGTTATAAACAATTGAGATTTTGAATTTTTTTTCAGAAAATTATAAAGCAAACTTTGCAACAAATATGGATGTAGCGAATTTTCAATTTCATCTATTGCCAAGAAACTTTCATTTTGAGCGGCATCATATAAAGCAACATTCAATCCAAGAGACCGAAGAGTTCCTAACGATTCAACTTCTTCTTCAAGTGCATATAATTTTTTTCCGTCATCATTTTCCACATAATGATGAAATATCGCTTTCAACCGACTAACTCGATCCTTTCCTTCTATCAATTTTTTCCATTCAACAGGCACTTTCTTTAGAAGTTCATCAGGCATAAATTCTTCTTCTATATCAATATCTTCGATATTGAAATCGGCACCTTTCAACATTTCAAGAGCATTTCTTTTTACTTCAATGCTTTTTTTTATTTTTTTCTTTGCAAATGTCGTCAAATTGATATCTTTATTAATCGCATGTAGGCCGCTTTCCTTAAACCATCTAGCGGCATCATCAATAAAGGGAAACAAGCCATTCACCATATCTCTTGCAACAAAAAAAGACATATTTTTTAGGCAATTTGCTTCAAGGGCTTCTTTGGCACTTTTGCTGACCTTTAATTTTGGATTTATTTCAATTTTAGACCGATCACCTTCTAAAGTTCGCTTAAACAGCAACGTCGGCTGAACACTGTTATAAACGCTAAGCGATTCTAAATATACCTGCTTTTCGTCAATTTCCAATGAATACTTGTATTTTAAATCATCAACAAAAAAAGTCAATTCCAAAAAAGACGGAGATTTTCGTGAATCAGCATCAAGCATAAACGGAACAATACCCGTTTTTTCGTTAATCGATTCCGGTTTATGTTTTAAGAACAACGCCAAAAAGCAAAAAGCATCAAAAATATTTGTTTTCCCAGATGCATTATAACCATAAATCACAGCAAAACGAAGAAGCCTTGTTTGCTCGTTCACCTTTACGACTTGATAATCTTCTGCAAAAGTATCGTTTGAGGCATCGAAACTAATTCTAACCTCATCTTTGATGGAAAGATAATTTCTGACTTTTAATTCTTGAATCATCCAGCAGATCTCCTAATCATCAAATCATAGATTTTCACACACTCCAATTTAACAAAAGAAATATAAAAAAACAAGATTTTATTTTACAAAACAGCAATAAAAAAGCAGATTTTGCAAATAGAAAACAACTTCTCAACAATTTACGATTTAAAAGCAACCAACAAATCGGTCACTTCTCTCGCCTTGCAAGATTTATTATTTTTAACAAGTACGAGGAATTTGCAGACCCAATCGTCAAAGCCTACATGAAGTACTTTGCAACCAGGAATGCAGACTCCAACGAAACCGAGACAATCAAAAAAAAAGTGTCTTTTTTCAAGACCGACACTTTCACGAGGAGCAAGTATATGACTTACGAGTACGACCTTCATGAAAGAGAGGAAAAAGGAAAGGCCGAAGGAAAAGCAGAAGCCGAAGCCAAAGCCTTAGAAGAGAAAAAGGCCATGGCCAAAGGTTTCCGTGATGCCAAGGTTCCTTTGGAAATAATCTCCGCACAAACCGGCTTCACCATCGACGAAATCAAGTCTTTCTAAGCAAACATCCGCTCCCTTACTCAAGGGAGCTTTTTTTCATGCCCGGCTCGATCGGGCATCTCCCCCTCCCCCCCAAAAAACAGTTCACCGTTTTCATCCATTTAATATCAAGCTACACGTTTGAATTTTACTTTATCCAAAACACTTGCAAACTACAGATTGCAAAATGAACGATTTTGCAAACGGTTGATTGCAAAATTTGTAAGGTTTCACTTTTTCAAAATTTTCCGTTGTAGATTAAAGCCTCTAAACTTAACGGAGGTATAATAATGAACATAAAACCTTTCGACGAGCTCGACATTACCGACCCGATCATGTTCGGTCTTGTCTTCAGCAACAAGGACATCGCCCAGCCATTCATTGAACATCTGCTAGACATCAAAATCGACCACCTGGAAACGCCCACACCCGAAGCCGTTCTCAGCTTTGACGCAAATCATAAGAGCGTCCGCTATGATGTTTTTGCGCGAGAAACCAATGAAAACGGAGAGACGATCCGTTCCTTTGATCTTGAGATGCAAATGACGGATACAAAAGAACTACCTCAAAGGGCTCGGTATTACCAAAGTGTCTGTGACGGGGTTGCTCTCGCCAAGGGAGATTTTTACACCAGTCTCAAGCCACAATACATCTTGTTTTTATGTCCGATGGACATTTTCAAAGGCGGACTCCCTGCATACCATTTTGAAAACAGAGCTAGGGAGAATACAAACATCACTCTGAATGACCTTACTTTCAAAAACTTTTATATATTTAGTAAGTACGAGGAATTTGCAGACCCAATCGTCAAAGCCTACATGAAGTACTTTGCAACCAGGAATGCAGACTCCAACGAAACCGAGACAATCAAAAACAAAGTGTCTTTTTTCAAGACCGACACTTTCACGAGGAGCAAGTATATGACTTACGAGTACGACCTTCATGAAAGAGAGGAAAAAGGAAAGGCCGAAGGAAAAGCCGAAGCAGAAGCCAAGGCCTTAGAAGAGAAAAAGGCCATGGCCAAAGGTTTCCGTGACGATGGATTTCCTCTAGAAGCTATCTCCAAGCGAACAGGCTTCACCATCGACGAAATCAAGTCTTTCTAAGCAAACATCCGCTCCCTTACTCAAGGGAGCTTTTTTTCATATCCGGCTCGATCGGGCTGTAAGCTTCCCCATAATGACCTTACTTTCAAAAACTTTTGAGCTTCGCTCCAAATCCGCTGCGGCTCGGAAATGCCCAACAAGTTGGTCACTTCTCTCGCCTTGCAAGATTTATTATTTTTAATAAATACGAGGAATTCGCAAATCCAGTCGTGAAGGCTTATATGAAGTATTTTGCGACTAGGAACGCAGACTCTCGTGAGACCGAAACCATCAACAAACAAGTATCCTTTTACAAGACCGATACGTTCATAAGGAAAAGATACATGATTTACGAATATGATTTTCACGAACGAGAGAATGAAATACGAAAAGAAGCCGAAGCCAAAGCCTTAGAAGAGAAAAAGGCCATGGCCAAAGGTTTCCGTGACGATGGATTTCCTCTAGAAGCAATCTCCAAGCGAACAGGCTTCACCATCGATGAAATCAAGTCTTTCTAAGCAAACATCCGCTCCCTTACTCAAGGGAGCTTTTTTCTTGTCATGCCCGGCTCGATCGGGCTGTAAGCTTCCCCATAACGACCGCACTTTCAAAAACTTTTGAGCTTCGCTCCAAATCCGCTGCGGCTCGGAAATGCCCAACAAGTCGGTCACTTTTCTCGCCTTGCAAGATTTATTATTTTTAATAAGTACGAGGATTCTTGTGTCTCATTATAAAGCCGACACTCTCATAAGGAGCAAGTTTATGACTTACGAATATGACATGTATCAAAGCAGACAAGAGGGCCGTGCAGAAGGAATTGCTGAGGGAAAAATTGAAGGCAAAACGGAGGCTACGCTCGAGATGGTCGATGCAATGCTCGCCAATCCCAAATGGACCGATGAAGATATCGCCTCAATCTCAGGCCTCCCGCTAGAAGAAATCCAAAAGCGACGTACTCTTTTAGCTAAATAGTCCCCGCGCAGTTAGCGCGTTAGCCTACAAAAAAACTCCCTTTCCGGGAGTTTTTTTGTTTACTTCTTCTTTTCGCCGTAACGGTAGCGGTAACCGTAGCCGTAGCCATACCCGTAACCGTAACCATAACCGTACGAACTACCGTCATGCACGCACTTGTTCAGCACAATGGCCTTTTTCTCAAGCTTGGCCATGCTCAACTGGTCGATAATCTCCTGAATGTTCTCCATGGAATGCTTCTTGTATTCCACGACAATCAGCCCAAAATCGGCAAGCTTTGCGATTGCCTGCGCATCGGACACCAGCGAGCAAGGCGGCGTATCGATAACCACGATATCGTACTTTTCGCGACATTCCTGCACCAGCTCGGCAAAAGATTTTGACGCAAGCATTTCACCCGGATTCGCCACACGCGAACCCTTCGGCAAAAAGTAAGCACCTTCACCCATATCCACAACAACACTATCCAATGTTGCCGTCTTTGCAATAACATCCGAAACGCCCTTTTCGTGCTTGTGCGAAAGTCTGGACTTGCGCAGGTCCGCATCAATAAAAATAACGCGCTTGTTCTGCTTTGCAAAAAGGTACGTCAGGTTCAACGACACAAAGCTCTTGCCCGCCTCTGGCGAAATACCCGTCACCATCAGCACGCGCCCGCCCTCGTCGAGGCACGAAAATTCCAGCGCCGTACGCAACGCACGAATCTTTTCGATAGCAAAATCTTCGGAATCGGCCTTTGCCAAAATAAAACGCTTGTCATTTACGCCAGGCAGCTTGTGGCTGATATGCGTCTTGGGAACCTTCGCATAAACACTCACACCCGTTTCACGTTCAATCTCAGAAGATGAACCCACACCGCGATTACGCATGCGATGCAACATAAGAACAAGAACCCAGGCAAAAGCAAAACCACCACCGAGCCCCGCAAGCGCAATCATCTTGCGCTTCGGTTTAATAGGCTTCCGGTGAATATAGGCCGGGTCCACAATACGCACGTTACCAATTTCACTAGCACGTACCACGCGGAGCTGCTGGATGTTGTTCAAAACAGACGTGTAAAGTTCATTGTTGAGTTCCACATCTTGCTGGAGCTTTAGCACATCTTGTTGCGTAACCGGGAGCGCCTTAACCTTGCCCTCTTCTTTGCCAATTTCTTTACGGATACGTTCTTGCTGCGAAAGAATCGCCTGCATGGCAGGGTGGTCTTGTTTGAACAAACGAGATTTTTCTTGATATTGTTGCTGCAAAGAAAGCAACTGCGTTTTAAGCTGAACCTGACGGTCCAACGTACCACGAGCCTCGGCCCCCAAGTCAACCGTCCCCACCTTGTTGCGGTAACTGGTCAAAAGTTGCTGGGCAGAATCAAGCTTAGCCTTAATTGTCGGCAGCTGTTTTTCCAAAAATTCCAGAGACTTTTCGGCCTCGGCACTGCGCATCTCCACATTTTGGCGTACATACATCTGCGCTACAGCATTGAGCACTTTAGCAGCACGGTCCGGATAACGGTCCTGGTACGCAATTTCGATAATGTTCGTATTCTTCCCCTTTTCATCGGCCAGAACAGTCTTCTGCAAAATCTCGGCCATACGGAGAACAGACAACCTGTACAAAACGAACTTTTGCCCCGGGAGCGCATCCATAGAGCGCACACAAATTGCAACAGAATCCCCCTCTACTGGCACGCGATATGTTTCGCCCACCTTACCCACAACAACGCTTGAACCAAGAGGGGTAAACAACTCATAAGAATCTTCCGATTTTACCTCGGCAACCCAATCGCCATCATCATCATCAAAAACCTTAGGGGGTTCGAACAAATCCAAGTCCATCCGCCCCTCGCGGTGCATAAGGCGGTCTACAAGACCAATCGGTTCGGCACCGTAATTCAAGCGCAACTTCTCGACCACGGGCATCAGCACGTTTAGGCTCTTAATCAAGTGGATTTCGGCCAAAGCTGGGCTATGCGATTCAAACAAAGCTCCAATATCAGCAATAGCCTTGCCGCTTTTAGACTTCGTATCGAGTTGCAACATCGCCGTACTGCGGAAAACATCCCGACTGTAGCGAGCGTACGTAGCCCCAGCAACCAAGCCTACAACAGAAAGCAAGGCGAAAATCAACCAATGACGGCGAAAAATACTGAACAATTCGAATACGTCAATGACATCGACCGGCTTAATAGCTCCCTGCGATACAGGGAGCTGATTCATCTGTTTTTCAGGTGTATTAGTCATATTAAACCTTTTTCGTATAGAACGTTTGCCACCAAAATATTGAGCATTATTTACATTCAAATCATTTCTAAAAATAGCAAATTATAAGATTTTCAAAAGATGTATTTATAAAATTTGAACATCTATTCGAAAGACAATTCTATAAGCTACCAGTTATACTCGACTCAGTCTAGTTTTTTTCGTCTTGATTACAGCAGATAATCGCTTCAAGTTGTTTTTTTACATTATGAGGCAATAAAGCTTCTTTAGCTTTTTTCAAATTATCAGAAAAACCTGCCAAAATTGTTCTATCCAAAGCGATTTCATTTATTTTATCAACCAATTCATCAACAGAATCACACAAAAAGCCCATTTGTCCAAATTTCTCAAATATATAATCGAAATAATAGTTATGCAAAGCTATGATTGGTTTCTGATTCCAGATAGCCTCCAATATAGCTCCACTAGCAGTTAATTTATACGATCCGCTATTATATAGGAACAATAAGATATCCATCTTATTCACAAATCGATTATACTCGTCAAATGGCAAAAGTCGTCCAGATTCATTCAAAGAACAGAAATGTGGCGAATTTATTTTTTCCGTTATAAAACTTATCGACTGTATCAGCACAGATTCTGCTATATTTTTTTTGAGGATTTCCCTTAAAACATTTAATCCCCGTCCTTTATTGATTGCCGCGGGAATGCCAACCAACAACTCGTTGGATTTTGATACATCCGTCAAAGAACAATCAACAAAAGGCCTTATATATGCATGATCAATCCAATAGATGTTCTTTTTATTTTTTTCCGAAATCCTACTTGCAAAGTATTCCTGCATAAAAGAAGATAATAAAATAAAGTGGAACCTAGATGGAATATCCATGTAGCGGAAAGATATTCTAAGAAAGGGATTGAAAAATAATTTATTTACAATAGCAGTATTCTCTTTTTTATCGATACCTTCCATTTCACTATGACACATTATATAAAGATTATTCTTTCCACGATCAAAGAAACGCAACAACCAAAGTGCTAAGAAAATATTTCCATTAAAAAAAACATCACAATCCTCTTTTGTGTATTTTCGAGTCCAAACAAAGTTCAACCAAGAAACTATTAGTATCTTTTGAAAATAGTTCAAGCTTCCGCATTTCAAATTGACGAAATACGATTTAGTTTCCTTATAAATAAAATCGACATTCGAACAATCAAAACCACATTTATTCATTAAAGCCTTCATATTTTCACAAGAAGATCCGTCTGCCACATAAGTAACATGGTCATACAAATCGGATATCATCATCAAATATGATTGGTTGATGACTTCGTGATAGGCTCCATGAGAATATGGATCAATAATTACCGCATTCTTTTTCATTTAACCAAACTCCGAAACAAATCTTCCCATTTATCGGCAATTTTAGGGAGAGAAAATTCACGAGAACTAGTAAGCCCGTTCTCAGCAAGTTTTTTCCTCCAATTTTCGTTTCGCATTAATTCTTTCAGCCTATACACATAGGATTCAAAATCATTTTCCTTGACAATCAAGCCGTTGTACGCATCCTTGACAATCTCATGTAGACTACCATATGTGTCCATCGCCATAGGGACACATGCGTATTGTTGCGACTCCAAAAGGGTCATTCCAAAACCTTCACTAGCAGAAGTCATCAAAAATACCGAAGCTCTGTTATAGTAAGGTCTAGGGTTTTCAAATTTACCATTCATCACAATATTTTTTAGTCCCATCTTTTCGGCCATTTCCTTCGTTTTAGAAAAATCAGGTCCATCACCA
Organism: Fibrobacter sp. UWB11; assembly: GCF_900143015.1. Lineage (NCBI taxonomy): Bacteria > Pseudomonadati > Fibrobacterota > Fibrobacteria > Fibrobacterales > Fibrobacteraceae > Fibrobacter > Fibrobacter sp. UWB11. The sequence continues at coordinate 1,697,038 of NZ_FSRT01000001.1, forward strand.
ACCATGATAAGTTTCCAATCCGAGAATTCTAAATCAAAGCAAACCTCTTTCCATATTCTAAGCAGATAAGACATACGCTTAGGATGCTCTAACATTCGACCTACAAAAAGGACAATTTTTTCCTTTTGCTCATAATTCGCCATATCAAAATATTCAGTGTATGTCAACGGATTAGAAATTGCACCCAACCTATGCACCTTATAATTATGGGAAAAATGTTTAAAATCATTTAAAAAGGAATCTGCAAGAAAAACATACTTATCACAAGTATCTATTTCTTTTTTGTGCATTCGAAGATAGTTCTTTTTTTCTCTCCATGCATATATGGAATGAAAATGGTCATTGAAAAAATTTTTAATCTTACTATGTCTATCGTCAAATTTGGGAATAACTTCTTGATGCCAGCACCGAATTAATTTCACCGGCAAATCGCCAATAGCCTTACGAGCAAAGAATGTATTACCCCATTGATTTATAATCAAATCGATTTTATTCTCTTTTAAAAAATTATGATATAACTCTAGTGAAGCGGAATCATTTACATCGTACGACGGGATTTCAATCATGCCAATAGATTCATTTAATTGATATGGCATCGGATCAGTTGTTTTGTAATTCAAATAGGATGCAAAAACATTATGACCACGGCGGACAAATTCGTTCGCCAAAGTAGCAGTAACAGTTTCGCCACCACCATAAACAGGCCAATATCGCATCATATACAAGATATTCATATATCTATCCTTCTTTTCCATGTACACTTTAAATAAACCGAAGTTACCAATCATTCCTCATATAAGTAATCCCCCACTTCATTTTATCCTCGACACTTTTTGTTTAATTGAACTTAACAAAACTTTCCTTTCTTGTTTGTTAAGCCCTTTAAACAAGAAAAATAATACAATTATCAAACTTGAAGATAATATTGTTAGGACCAAACGTCCAAAGCTATTTGAAAGTACATAGTTTTCTATACAAGGAATTATAGATGTAATCACTAACATTATAAATGAAAATAGCACAACCGATTTCAAATAAGAAGATACAGAAAAAGACATATTTCTTTTTAAGATAAGAAGTCGAGCAACAAAGGCCCCTATTGAAATAATAATAGACAAAACCATAACTATATAAGCTGGAGCTCCATAACATAAAGCAACATAGCTAAAAGGGAAGTTCATTATTTGAATGGTTCCAACAACAATCTGGTAAACCTTTATTCTTCCTGTGGCATTCAATGCAGTTCCTATGGGATAACTCATAGATTCTATTAATGATTCGATAAGCACTAAACGAGCAAAAATTATAGTACCTTCAGGAACCTCATTCAACCATAAATTGAGAATCATCGGCATTTCAAGAAATAGGGGCATAACAACTAACAACATTAAACAGAAAGTCATTTTACCTGATCTATACACCAACAAAAGCATTTTTTCACTTTCCTTATTAGCATAATTCTTTATAATCTGAGGTTGAACTGCTGTAAAAAAGTTTTGAGCAAATAAGCAAACAGAATGATTTACTTGCATCGCTATAGCGCGAGCTGCATTTACAACAGGGCCAAAAAAAAGATTTAGCAACACATTTATTCCTTGTCCCTTAACCAAACCTGATGCAGCACCAAAAAGGTTCCACCCAGCAAATGAGAATATTTGAAAAAACTTTTTTTTATCCCAAAAAAAAGACAAATGGCACTCTTTATATTTCACATAACAATAGCACCAATAATACAAAGAGACAGCAAATGTAGAAATTGTTATTAAAAGGCCATACAAAACAAGTTTATCTACAGATGAGTATTTTATTAAAAAAGCTATAATTAACTTTGAGATTACATCAAAAATACTAACATATGCATATACAGACATATTCTCATGAGCAATGATCATAGCAGTACAAGGAATAGTACATATCGTAAGAATAAAAGATACTATAGCAAATTGATAAACAATAAATGCAGCGTTTATTCTCACTTCTGGGATAACCAATTTATTTGAAACAAACCACGCTCCAACAGTTTCCGCAAGGATAATCAAAAAAACAGATGCACATAAATAAGCAACAAACGTTAAATTAAATGTTTTTTTTAATTGAACAAAATCTCCCCGTCCTAAATCAAAAGATAAAAATCTATTCGTCGCTGTAGCCATAGAATTACTCAACAAAGAGAACATAGCAACTACACCGCCAACTACATTATAAATACCAAAATCAGTTACACCTAAATTCGCCAAAATAATACGATATGTGTAAAGAGAAACCGTCAGTACAAGGAACTGTCGTAAATATAAAGTAATTGTATTCTTAACTATTTTTTTATTGGAAGCTTGCATTCTTACTTAAAAATTTCGTTTAATATTTTACGTATTTCTGTTTTTTTATTCTCTATCGTTTCAGGAGATATTTTATAAAGTCTATTTATGTCATCTAGATTAAAGTTTTCCAAATAATCAATTATATCAATAGGAAGCATACTATTTAGTCCTAACGCACTATAATAATCTTTATATTTAAAACGATAACTATTAATAGGACGTTCATAATGAACCCAAGGATTTTCTAACCACATATTAGGAATATGCAAACTATCAGCAACAATTAATCCATGAAGTGATGTCGAAACAATTCTTTCGCATTCGGCAATTTTCTTAACAACATCAACAGGAGAATCTTGAACATTAACGCATATACTTTTAGGTGTTTTTTCTATAATTTTCCAAATCAAAGGATTATCCAAATCTCGGAAATGAGGAACAACACCCAAAGAATATTTTTTTATTGCTTTTTGAGACAATATGTCTGATGCCAACAAGCCAACATCACCAAGAACTATATTATCATTTTTCAAATAACCGCTTTTCTTAAGAATGTCTGCAGAAAGAGCTCCTCTAACAATAGGAAACTGCATTTTTCTTACAAAACGTAAATTTAGTGAATTATCATATTGGAAAGAAATTCCGGCCCCTAATGTAATCAATGGTTTAAAAGAGAAAAGTACTCTCAATCTTTTAATGATATTTTTTATATGAGTTTTTACATCTTTTTGAGGTGCATAAGTAAGTAAGCTAGCATCTAATATTGAGCCTATTCCAATGTAATCAATTTTGGCAACATCATACGAGAGCGAAACACGCTCTTTTGAATATGAGTTAAATATTACAGAATTCAATTCATCACCAAAATTATTGCATCTTGCAAAAAAAATTTTTTTTGACATATTAAAGTACTCCAAAGAATTAAAAGAAAATAATATATTCACTACGTTCCATTTTTGCAAACAATTTTCATAACACGCTCTTCAAAAAGTGAAAAAATTTTATTTCTCACAATTTCACAAAATATAGAAGCACTAAAAACAACCACTACATAAATCAAAATTTTTGGAAAAAACGGTATGGATTGCAAGAAATTCAAAGGAATTAGATTCATATGAAGAGCAATTCCATGAGCTAAATACACAGACAACATATATTTCGATAATCTAGAATAGTGAATATTTGTTTTTATTTTAAAAGCAACAAAAAATAAACTAATAGCAGCAATGATTAACAAAGGATTATGATTATTACAAAACCTTGAAAAAACATTATCCGGTATATTTCCATACACGCACAACAATGCAATAGCTCCATTAAATAATAAAGCCCCCCCCCCAATCAAACATACATTTTTTTTTAAAAATTCAATCGTATAGAAAAAAAAGTATCTACCCAATAAATACACCATTATTAAATACACAACAGTCGTTCCATCATGTTTATATAAAAAAACACCAATATAGACAAAAATAGATAATAACAAGATAATAACTTTTAACAATCTAGAATTTTTAAAAACAATTTCGTTATTAAGAAAGGGCGCCAAAAGCATAAGTAACATATAAGCGCTAAAATACCAGCAATTTCTAGACATTATTGGTGTTAACGCACAAAACAAATCTCTAATACAAAATTCTGAAAAAACAACAAATTTAATGCAAACAAGTAATAACCCCATAGTAATTGCAACAAATTCCATTCTGACAAACTTAATTAATTTCCAATTAATACCAAAATATCCAGAAATGAAAGCAAAACCCGACACACTAACAAAAGCAAAAGATCGAAAAAAATGATATAAAGAATATGTTAACGGATCCGATATATCAGCAGGGAATCGTCCGCTGATGTGTAAAAAAACAATCAATAGCATCATACATATTCGCAGAAATTCAACACCTTCTTTTTTTTCTAAAATATCCATCGATATGTGCTCCTAAAAAATTATCATAACAAATAATGAAAGATCTAATAAATAAAACTTCTCAATACAACAACCTTAACAATTATTTTTTAACAATTCAAAGCAATTGCAATTTAACATTTTATAGAAACAATGTTTTTTTGCGTTATTCAAATTCAACATCAAAATCTTTTATTTTTTTATCGTTTATATTTTTTTCATTATAAGCATCCTTAAAAGCTTCAAATAGCGGTTTTATTATTTAAAAGACTTTAATTCGCATTTTTCAGGAAAAAGTTTCATATCCATTTTTGCAATACAGAACATAATCATGAAAAATAATGAATCGTCAAGCCCCGGAGTAGATGTGGCAGTTTTCATGACGATCCAACCCACTACAAAGAAAAAAATCAATCTTTTTCCATATCCCTGCCCTAAGGTCACCAAATTTTTCATAATATACAAATAAAAAAAACATCCTAACAATCCCGTTTCTAACAAAAGACTTATCCATATTGATTCACCGCCCAACAAACCAATCTTTCTTTCGAGCCAATATCTTGTTGCATAGGCCCCCTCACCAATTATTGGATTTCCAGAGAGCCAAGCCCTGATAAGAGCTTCAAATTGTTCTGTCCGCATTTCCACATTTGAGCCACCTCCCATTTGTTGTTCTATATTCTTATCAAAAATGCTAAGAAAAACATCTATAAATGAGGATAGTTCCGAGTGAAATACAACAAGTAAAATTATCCCTGATGTAGCAAGTCTAAGAAAAGGCCTAAAATTCCATAATGCCAAAAGGGATATCAGCAACAACGGATAGGGGGAACGACAATTACATAAGCCTACTAAAAGAATTGAAGAAAAAACAGCCGCATAGTAGAGCTTATTTGAAGCTATATATTTTTCGTGAGCGCCTTTGATATACAAAAAGAATACTGTAAAAATAGCCATTGTACACCCACATCCGATTGCATGAGCAAATATTGAAGAAACCCTTCCTCGACTACCTCTAGCAAGGGTTTCATAGACCCATAAAGGGTCTATATTATTTGGATTAAGAGATTGTTCATAAAGAACCAACGGATTCATGAAACGGAACATAAAAGCTTCAAAAGCCCCATATATCGCAGCAATTATAGAAACAACCATTAGCCCCTTAATGATAAACTTTAAATCTTCCGATTGTTTTATTTCTGCAAAAAAAAGTAACGGGAAAATATAAGAACTAATACATTCTAAGACAGCACTATTTATAGAATTAAAAAAAGGCAAAAATGATACTATAGAAGAAAATAAAATTAAAAAGATCATCCAAGCAAAGGGTTTAAATATAGGCAACAATCGAGGAATTACAATTTTGCCATTAGCCTTTATTAAATATCGCAATATAGGTAAAAAAATAAACCAAGCATCACAAACAAGGCTCATTCTAATTTGAGGAAGTCCTGCAATTGCCAAAAAGGGAACAAAATTAGACAAGAATATGCGAAAAAGAAAATACCACAAAAATGCCTTATGGTAATTTCGTAGGGAATAACCAAGAAGCGGTATTGCGATTAAAAGGAAAAAATTCATCTATTATTTCCCATAAAACATCGTAAACACATCTTTCGGTGTTTTACTCGTCCAAAGAACGCTCAATAAATTTTTATAACGAATCTTCTTAATAGTCTGCATTTCGGTCTTTTTAAAAAATTCAATTAAAGAATAGACTGCTATTGTAAGCGTTAAAACCAAAGTGTAACAACAACGAGCAACAAACCATTTTAGCAAGGAATTACCACATATCAAAATAAGGCGTCCCATTACAGCGGCAGGATAAGTCGCCACGCTAGTTTTTCCAAAGGTGGCTCCCTGCAAATGAGTAATTTTTACATCAGAATCAACGTAGCATTTGTAGCCTTTTTTATTCAACCGAGTAGACAAAGCAATATCTTCCGGGCCAAAGAAGTATTGCTCGTCAAAGAAACCTTCATCCCTAAAAATGTTCATTTTTATCAGGAATACACAACCAGAAATGTTATAGGTTTGGAAAATGCCATTTCCGTTAATATACGACAAATCTTTTTTGCTTCTTGGGAAATTTATTCGAAAAATACTTCCTATATAACGCCAATAGGAATCCATTGGCATTTTTCCTTTTGCATTTTTTTTCAAATTAATGTGTTCTATTGTCGGGCTTATTATTGCGACATCTTGAGGAAGTTTTTCAATATCATCCACAAGAGTATCTATCAGAGCATCAGTAAAATAAGTATCATCGTTCAAAACTAGTGCATATTTTCCATGAGCCAGTCTCAACGCCAAGTTGTTATTTTCCGAAAAGCCTTTAATTTCATTATTCTCTATAATGGTAACTTGCGGATATTTGTCCTTAAGTGCAGTCAAGTTATCCTTTGAAAACATGTAAGCGACAACGATTGTCTCAAAAGTTCTTTTTTTTGTTGTACTATACAAGCTATCAAGGCATGGAAATAGATAGCCAGTATTGTTCATACATACAATTACAACGGAGACTTCGCAATTATTCTCTGACATAATCAGTTACTCCCTGCAATTTTCTGCAGATATTCCAAAGATTTTGCACGATGAACCATAATTTTTTCATCAAAAGAACACCCAAGAGGTGCAAGACGGATTAAATCATCAACCGTTTTAACATTATTTTCAATTTGAGCCAAATCAAACAAGTTCTGAATTCTTGAATTTGCGGAAGCACTGGATCCAACATTGTATCGATTAAATACAGCAACTTTTTTAGCAAAAAGCAGCGAGAAAACGGTTCCATGAAAAGAATCAGTGCATACATACGATGCTCCTTTTATTAATTGGACAAACTCTGATGGTCCAACGTTAAACGGATGTTCATCGCCAAAAGAATCGTCTTCGGGGTTATACGAGTCCAAGTGAACCGGATTTATAATTCGATAACCAGTTTTTTTCTGCAGTTCTTTTGCAAATTCACGATGTTTTTTATTCTTTCCCAAAAAATAACAAAAAATATAAGGCTGTTCTGAAGCTGATGATGTAAGATGAAATACTTCAGACCATTCCTGAGCGCATAGAAGTAGCGTTGGATCAAGCGTCCGTTCGTAATTTTTTCCAGTCAAAGACTGAACAATTTCAACGCCACTTTTTTCACGCAAAGACATCTTGGCAAAACGGGAAAGATATCTTTTTGTATAAGATTTTTGTATCAACGGAATTTTAGAAACCCCAAAACTCGAAGCATATGCGTACTTCGGAACTGATTCATCAACCCAACTTAAATCATAAAAATGAGCACCCAAATTTATAGGATGAAGCACTTGGTCACTTCCCAAAATCACGCTTTTTAGAGATTTAGAATATTCTCTCAATTCCTCGTGAGTATGCAACTCTTTGGATTCGAAAAAATTTCTTTGTGAGAATTCATCAAATTTCAAATTTCTTTGCAAAAAAGAATCTTTCATTTTGCGAGAGGCCATGAAATGCAAATACACACTTTTAGAAAGCATTTCCATTTTCATTTTTCGGGCACTTTTTATAAAAAAAAGAGGAATTTTAGAAAAAAACGTTTTAAACGAAAATTTGGGAATAAATCTCACACATTCAAAAGGAATATTATTCTTTTGAAATACATGTTGTAAAGCGAATGATTGAAGCATGCTCCCATAATTATGATGCCGATAGCACATCACAAGGCCTATTTTTTTCATAATAATTTTCCTACTTTACGCTTTATAACGTGTAACACCTTAAATCTGTTTAGAATTGGCTTTATTGCCTGGATACATCTCTTTTTCATAGTCAAGGGCGTGTAATTTTTTATCATTTCTGGAATGGTGAAGTTGACCGCATCCTTAAAAAATTCATCCCTTAAGGGATTCATCTTTATTCGGCCTTCAATCATGCTTCCACTATCTTTTTTCAGTAAATCAAAATCAACCTGAACACCTTCAATTTTGTCAGATAATTCGTCAAAAATTTCCAGCCCTTTCTGAGAATGAATCAATACGGATGTTGTACCCTTGTCATCATCCATTTCTTTTTTGAATGTATTTACACTCCAGCAATCAAACAACGTAAAATCAGAAACTCGATTTATTGTTTTAAACCTACATTGATAGCATGATGGTCGTGTCGACAAATCTCTGAAAAAAGATTCCTTGAAGAAATGGACATCCTGGCCAGTAAATCTTTTTTTCCCCGACTTAAATTCCAAAGCCATCGTAGAACCTGCATATCCAAATTCTTTATTGCGGAAGTAGATATTTTTCAAAGGACCTTCCGTCCTAGTGTGGTATTCTACATATTTTTTAAACAACATCGGGGATGGAGTTCCATGACAAACAATATCTATAAGTAAAAGTTTTTCGTAATTCTTCTTCAAAAAGTTTTTTAAACCAGCTATCTGGCAAGGAGTTCCGCTATAGCAAACCCATCTGCCATTTTCCAAACATTCTTTCGCTTTACGGAATGTTTCCCCAACTTCACTTTGAACATATTTTGAACCGCGAAGCTTATACAAATCTGCAACAGACTCTATGCCAATGTGTTTTACAACAAAATTATCGTCATATGCAGCCCCGAAAACAATTCCCTGCTTTGCCAAGACATATTCCGCTAAAACGGAAAACATTCCACCAGAAGAAGACTCTTTTCGAACATGGCTATTTTTGTTTTGAACGACATATGATAAAGGAATATTTTCTTTTAAATGGCACGGATTCTGTATAGGACATATTTTTGTACACAATCCACATTCAATGCATTTTGTAGAATCGACCACAGGATAAAGAAATCCTTCATCATCAAATTGCATATCTATGCATTTTTTAGGACACGCGTTAGCACAAGCGGAACAGCCGCAACAGTATTCTTTTTTTTGGATGGTTATACACATGTACCGATTTCCTATAATTAAACTTCATGTTGTTACAACATCTGAACCATTAGCAAGATTTTTTCTTACCAATCAAACATAAATTCAATATAGGATTGTTTAGTTTTTTTATGCCTAAATATAGTACATATCCTGTTGCAAAATCTAATACAGGAAGCAAAAGATAATAGAGTAAATATACAACAGAACTCTGCCCTTTAATTAGAGGTCCCAACACTGACAAAAAAGAATTATGCATACAATAGATAAAGAATGTGCCTGAAGCAAGTCCTACTATTTTTTCATTTTGCAAATATTTAAGAGCAATAGACGGGAATACCAATAAAGCACAAAGTACAAAGATTTGTTTCAGCGGAATTGCAGAGAAATTCATCCATCCGAAATAATCAATAAAGTAAAGCATATTTGCGACCCCCCCCGTTAGTAAAATTTTATTTACACAATTACTGAAAGAAAACAGCTTGATTTGGTTCACTGCAAAAAAAGCGCCAAGGCAAAAGTATATCGTAAAGATTCGCTCATGATAATAGACGTAGGGAATATTGACAAACAGAGCAACCAAAAGAGCTACTCCAAAAATATATTTGAAAAAACGACTCTTAAGTAACGGATAAATAACTGGAGTTAAAAGACAAAGAATGAACAAATCCCTAATATACCACAAAGGTCCATTATAAGGGCATGTTCCGGCACCATTCCCTTTTATGCTCCAAAAGATATTTAGTACATTCAAAAAATCCCATTCTGTGTTGTTTACCAAATTATTCTTTCCTAAGAAAGCAAGAGCAACATCTCCTGCAAAGACAATCAAATTCCATACAATATAAGGAATAAGCAAGGTAAACACTCTATTTTTTATTTTCTTATTGTAGGCTTCTTTGGAAAATTCTGCGGTTGCAAAGAATAAATATCCTGAGATTAAGGCAAAACCAGGAATAGCAAGGTCTGCTAAGAATGTTGAAAAATACTCTCTAATAAATTTTTGCAATTCATATACAAAGCTACCAACATCTGACACGGATTCTACACTTGGAATGTGATAATGAGCGTGCAATAAAATTATCAAAAAACAAAAAATCACTTTAAGCGAAGAAATAGACCGAGATTCTTGTTGATTCAGCATGTTTCATTCCTCAAAAATATTCTAATTGCAAGCAAGTTGTCTATATTCATTTTGATATAATTCGCTCATATGTTTCGCTGTATAATATTTTGAGAACAGCGTTTGTATATGTTTAGATGCGACATCTACATTGATGTTCAAAATGTTTCGCATAGCATTTTCCACTTCTTGCTGATTTTTATTGTTAAATAAAAAACCAATAGTTTCTGACGCTTTTGAAAGAACTTCCCTATGCGAAGGAATATCGCTAAGAACACAAGGTAAGCCTACTGTCATACTTTCTAAAAGGGTATTAGCTAAACCTTCTACATCCGATGCAGAAATGTAAAAATCAGATGCTATAAGATAATCATAAACATTCGACTTAAATCCGGGGACACAAATTTTCTCATTTTCCTGTTTTTTTATATCATCAAATAAATTACCATTGCCTAATAATATCAAACCAACATTATCATACTCTGATTGAAGTTTCTTGAAAGCCGATAAAATGATATCGGGATTTTTTTCCTTTGAAAAACGACCAACAAAAATGAAATAACGCAAGTTCTGTTTTAGCCCTAAACGTTCTCTCATATTCTGCTTATAAGCTAAATTTTTTTCCCATATAGGAAGCGAACATCCATTTGGAATCGCTTTCATTGAAAAATCCTGTTCTTTTTTATAACTTGCAGCAACGCTTTCTGAACAAGCTATAGGCAAATCCATTCTTTTCGTGAAAAAATGACTAAGCCAAATAACGGCTTGACCCTTGATTTTACCGTACATAACTTTTTGCTGTTCTCCAGGAAAAATATGTACGGTTTCCATTTTCTTGTACTTTTGGGGTAAAAAAGGAACAAGAAACATGGATCGTGGGCAATGCGTATGTAAAATATCCGGATCTATTTCTAAGACCTTCTTTTTTAAATCCCTGAACATTTTTATAGGCGAAGGAATCCCTACAGGACATATTTGATATACGGATATAGGCAAATTTCGAAATTCATCTATTCTAGAAATGGATTGTTCTTCTACCAAAGTGATAATGGATACATCAAATTGATCAAAATTCATGTATTGAATGATATTGTACAATACATTTGGAGGCCCCTGATTACTTAAAGATGAAATTACATAGCAAACTTTTATTTTTTTTAAAGTCATCTTAGCACCAAACCTCTTACACCCAATAATTTTTATGCATAGAAGCTTTACGTAATTGAGGTAAACTCATTTTTTTAAACTTACGCCCCCTGCGATTCGCTAAGAACTTTACACCGCTTTCAATAATATAATAGGCAGCGCTAAACAGGCGTCCTTGCGACAACAACTTCTTTTCAACCCACTTGACCATCTTTATGCCTTCAGATGTTGCCGAAATATTTGCAAACAATTCAGGATGCATAGTCATGAAGGCAGACACATCGAAATTTCTAGTATACTGTTGCTTTAAACTGTAATTATGCGAATGCCATACACCAGCAGTCCCAACGTATGCGATTTTGTAGCCTGCATAAATGAACTGTGCTGCAATTTTCATATCCTCGTTAATAAGAATATGCTTGTCAAAGCCTCCAATAGCCTCATAAGCAGTACGACGAAATGCAGAGCAACAATCCGAGGCAAAAAAAGTCTTTACGCCCAAACGGGGAATATCATCTTTGCTACGAACAAAGCATACTTCGGGATAATTAAATTCGCGGGTTAGCTTTTCGATAGGACTAGCATCTTCACGAGGAACTTGACGTCCACTCGCCATTGCTATTTTTTCATCCTCGGCAAAAGGAGCTATCAAGCGTTCCACATAACGAGCATCACACGGCAAAGCATCTTGCGTAAGGCATAAAATAAAGTCACCGGAAGTGTGCTGAATAGCTAAATCCCTAGTACCGCCATGATTAAAATTTTTACGATCAATGGAGATTACTTTTACCCCATCAAAATTCATAGCCTTCGCCACGGTGTCATCATCAGAAGCAGAATCAACAATGACAATTTCATCAATAGAAACAGTCTGTTCCTTAAGTCGCTTTAGCAACGGTTCTATGAATTTTCCAGCATTAAGCGTAGGTATGATGAGACTAATCTTCACCTTATTCCAATCCCTTCCCGTTACAGTCCTTATACCAATCGCGGAAGGCATCTTCAAGCGAATAAGAAAGCGGGTAATTTTGTGCAAGTTTTTGTCCGTCGATATTGGTACTCACCATGAGCTTTTTCACGCGGGCAGGACAAATTCCAAGACCAAGCCCTCCGAGCATTCCGCAAACGGTTGCAGCGGCCATCATCGGTTTATGCGGGATAAACGGAATATAGCGTTTCATTTCCGTTGCTTTGAGCATGGTGTTAGCAATTTGTTCGATGGTAAACGACGGGTAATAGCAGCAGTTGAATAACTGTACCCTAGATTCCGGGTCAAGCCCGGAATGACAAGAAGCAGCTTTCTCGGCCATTTCAAGCATGATTCGTACAAGGTCTTTCACATAAATGCAAGCCTTGATAGTATCCTTGCGACCGGCGTAGGCAAACTTATGACTTTTCAAGCCCTTATAAAGACGGGTCATGTTGCCGTGCTCGCCTGTTCCGAATACAATTCCCGGACGCACGATAGAAAGCCTGCGACTTTCATTTTCTGCAGTCCATTCGCGATGAATTTTTTCAGCAACCAACTTCGAAATTCCATAAGGCGTATTAGGGGTCGGCAAAGTTTCTTCAGTTTTCAGTTCTTCCGCAGCGCCATAGGGAGCAATACTGCTGGTAAAAACGATGTTTTCAATGCCGTGCTTGCGTGCAAAATCGCAGACATTTTCCGCACCACGGATGTTCGTCTCAAAGTAGGCGTAATCCGGATGCCCAGGAGTGCGGTGGATAGCCGCAAAGTTGAAAATCAGGGTATCTTTGCCAAACTCGCCTTGCATATCGATGGGGTTACGCACATCGACTTTCTGGTAACAGATTGCTTCGTTGCCTTTAGGCTCCTCGCAATGACTTTTCTGGGAGGATTCGTCGGCAAGCAAATCGGCGATATAAACTTTTGCGTTAGGGTATTTTTCGCGAAGTAGATTCGCCATGTGCGTTCCAATAAACCCACATCCACCAAAGATTATGAAGTTATTAAAGTCCATAAGCTCCCCTATGCCTCCCAACTTTTATCTGCAAAAAGTTCACTCACCACACATGGCATAAAATCTACTTTACAATCACAAGCCAACGGGATACCACGGACCATCAGATTCCTTACGCCAAGGAACTTCTGGCACCACTGGTTCAAAAACAACAAGACACCCATCAGCATCGACAATCACCTCTAGTTCAAGCATTTGATCACAAGAATTGACAAAAGCCCATTATTTCGTTCAAAACGCCAAAAACGCTTAAACAATATGAAAAATATAAGAAATGGATGAGATATTTTCAAGTGATAATTAACCCAATAATAGCAGTTCCCCACCACGTAGCTAGGATTGGGTGGAATTGTGCCGCCGACAGGCGGCCATGTCCTATTTTTTCTGCAGCTCCAGCACCTTTTCTATAGGAAGATGCGAATACTTTACAATTTCCTCGATAGGCTTGTTATCGGCTAGCATGTCTAGAGCAACTTTTTCTAAAGCTTGTTGTAAACCTTTCTCTAGACCTTTCTCTAGACCTTTCTCTAGACCTTCCTGTAAACCTTCTTCATGGGCACGGACTTTCAGCGAGGCGAGATAGTCAAGTTCTTCTTCTGTCATTACCATATTCTTTGCCTGTTCCCTGAGGAGTTTTTACTTTGACCAGCGAGCACACCCTATTTCAAAGCCATGACTGCAGCAAGTAGCTTAGGCGAAGCACCATTCGAGCGAAGGAATTTTACAATTTTTGCTTTTCCTTTAGCTTCTCCTTTAACAAAGCCCAAGGCCTTCCCTTTAGCAAGGCCCTTAGCTTCACCTTTTGCTTCGCCCTTGGCAAAACCCTTTGCCTCTCCCTTGGCAAAACCCTTCGCCTCTCCCTTGGCAAAGCCTTCAGCTTCACCTCTGCGGCGGGCAGTCGTAATCCCGGCCCAATATTCTCTCTTGTCATGCATACGATTTACCACCTTTTTCAAAAAATCACTAGTCGAATTCTTCACCAGCAGCCGCTCATAGACATCCCTGATTTCGTCTACAACGTTTGCCGGAATACATTTTGCCTTCGGTGCGTTCTTGAAGATTTCTAACCATTGCCGTTCGAGTTCGTTACCCCCGGTAGGGACGAACTTAGTTAAGTCAACGATAATATACCTCTTTTTAGCATAGATGGGAAGAGCCCGCTTTTTCGTCGGGCGTTCAGATTTTTAACAACATTCCTTTGTGAAAATTTTGTATATTATGTCCCGAACTTTTTTACTTGGAGTTTTTATGAAAATCGCTGTTATGGGTGGAGCCGGCTATATCGGGAGCCACACCATTATTGAGCTTTACAAAGCAGGTCATTCGGTAGTAGTAGTCGATAATCTTGTGAACTCCAGCAACGAATCTTTGCGCCGCGTGGGCGAACTCGTTGGCTCCCCTATCCCGTTTGTAAATGCCGATGTCCGTGACGCTGCCGCCATGGACAAGATTTTTAGCGAAAACAAGTTTGATGCATGTATCCACTTTGCCGGGCTCAAGGCTGTGGGCGAATCGGTGGCAAAGCCGCTGGAATACTACGAGAACAACATGAACGCCACGTTCGTGTTGCTCCATGCCATGCGCAACCACGGTTGCAAGAACATCATTTTCAGTTCGTCGGCCACGGTTTACGGCAATCCGGCCATCATCCCGATTACCGAAGACTGCCCCAAGGGCCAGTGCACCAACCCCTACGGGCAAACCAAGTCCATGCTCGAAGAGGTTCTCCGCGACGTGCAAAAGGCAGACCCGGAATGGAACGTGGTGCTGCTCCGCTATTTCAACCCGATTGGCGCGCACCCGAGCGGCCGCATTGGCGAAGATCCGAACGGGATTCCGAACAACCTCATGCCGTACATTACGCAGACGGCGGTCGGCATCCGCAAGGAACTTGGTGTTTTCGGCAACGATTACGATACTCCAGATGGCACGGGCGTCCGCGACTATATCCATGTTTGCGACCTTGCCGCAGGCCATGTGGCTGCACTGCAGGCTATCGAGCGCAAGTGCGGGCTTGCGATTTACAACCTCGGCACGGGCCACGGCTACTCCGTTCTCGATGTCGTAAAGGCTTTTGAAAAGGCAAACGGTGTCAAGATTCCGTACAGTATCAAGCCGCGCCGCGCAGGCGATATTGCCACTTGCTACTGCAATCCGCAAAAGGCATTCGACGAGCTTGGATGGAAGGCTAAGTATGGCATCGAAGAAATGTGCCGCGACGCCTGGAACTGGCAAAAGCAAAACCCCAAGGGTTACAGAGGCTAAGCCTTTTTGTCACCCCGGCCTCCGTTCCATGGCATGTCACCCCGGACTCCGTTCCGGGGTCGCCATTTACAAAAAAAAATCGCCTCTCGCTTTTAGCGAGAGGCTTTTTAGCATTACGCAAACTTAGTCGCGGTAGTCACGGTGGTTGTGGTGACCATGCTTCTTGCGCGGCGGTTCCGGACGGTTGTAGTTGCGATGTACTTCTTCGCATTCGCCAATGCTTCGGGCCGCAAAGAACTTGTGACGCTTCGGGTCCATGCAATCGATGCGGTCGGCGCGGTCACGGCGGTAGTCAATCTGCATCCAGACTTCGCCATTGTTGCAATAGAAGTCAAACTTACGTTCCTTTTCACCACGGAAGCATTCGCCACGGCTATACATCTTCTGATCGTTGTCGTAACGTTCAGAATGAATCCTATCATGACGGTCACACTTCGGTTCAGCAAACTTGCAGGTTACAAGCGGCTTTGCCGGGGCCGGAGGAGGTGGCGGAGGAGGTACAGAACGGGAAGATTCTTCCTTCTTAGGTTCAACATTTATCGTCAATGCCATTGCAGAGGTGCTAAGCAGCATGAGCGACATGGCGCAAGTGAGCATAAGCTTTTTCATATAGCCTCATTATACTTTAATTGTTACATCAAAGATAATATATTAAATATTTTGTTACAAAACCAACTGTTTACAAAAAAAATGGCCTTGCCGTTTGGGGGCAAAACCATTGTAAAAAGCTATAGCGAACAAACTCGTTCGAGAGCCGCACAAACTCGCCTTAAATCAACTCTTCGGCAGTTATCTTTTCGTCGTGTTCGGGTTCCTGGTAGCAGGATTCGGGCACTTGCACCTGGTTCTGAAAATAAGCCTTGTGCGCAGCAATCACCTTTTCGCGGGCAAAAGCGGCATCCTTCCATTCACCAATTTGTACGTCCTTGCCTTCGAGTTCCTTGTAGTTCTGGAAAAAGTTCTTGGTAATGCGGAGGAACATCTGGTCCACGTCGGTAATGTCGCAGAACGGACGCGGGTTAAATACCGGCACGCCCAAAACCTTGTAGTCCTTTTTGCCACCGTCAGTCATGTCGAGAGCGCCAATCACGCGGCACGTGCAAACCGTACCCGTAATCATGGATGCCGGGCTGTAAATGAGCATGTCCAGGGCATCGCCATCGTCGGCCTTGGTGCTCGGGATAAAACCATACGTGCAGGGGTAGCTCATGGAGCTCAAAAGGCAGCGGTCCAGACGGAACACATGCAAACGTTCGTCGTATTCGTATTTCAAATTCGTGTCTTTGCCGATTTCCACGACGCAATCCACTTCGTAGGGGTACTTGCGCCCGATAGGAAGATCCAGATAATTAATGGCCATTTATTCTCCGTAGGCCCACTTTGAGCCATTTTTCTTTCTTTTTTAATACAGTAGCGTAAATTTAACTTTTATTTACAAAAAATCAAGGGGGATGCTAGCGGCTACGCCAGCGAGCGGATGTCGTCTTTTCGAAGAGGCCAATGTGGAATACCGGTTCCCCGTGGTCCGGGCTGTAACCCACTTCAAAGCGGATTCGGTCAAGCGCGGGTATCACGAGATGCACACCGCCATAAACAGCGCCTTCGTAATTTTTCCAGCCGGGCGTTCCTTTGTTCCAAAGCAAACTTCCGTCCAAGCCAGCCACCAATTGCAATCCATAGAAGAAGTTGATTCCCCACAGCGAGGCGGAACGGCGTTCGAGCAATACAAAACGTTCTTCGAGGTTTACGAGAGCTTCGTGTTCGCCCAAGCGCTTCGAGCTCGATTCATGGCCACGGAAGGTATTCGCGCCGCCATGATAGAAGTAATCATAAAAGCGGACATGTCCCGGACGCAGGCGCACCAATGCCGTAGCCCCCGTCACGAACGGTCCAAACGAATAGTAGGCGCGAGCATCTTCCAAGAATTCCGTATAATGTTCATCGTTCATTTCGCGGAATCCCATGTGCGAGACCATGCTTTCAAAATAAATTCCCTTGCGCGTATCAATTTCGCTATCGCGGAAATCCACGGCAACGCCAAGGCCAAATTCCGGCAGATGTTCCGGCCCGCCTTCAAGATAGCGGTAAGCAGTCTTCCCTAAAATCGAGAAATGCGGAATCAGTTTCCAGTTTACATCTAAACTAACCAACCAACTTGCATCACGGAAACCGCGAATATCATCCCAGCTGTTTGTTCTCAAGAACTCGAAGTTCCAGCCAACGGGGAGCCCCAAGAAATAAGGTGAACTTGCATAGAACGCGTATTCGTTGTTATCGAAGAACGGGTCGACAGATGTACGGTACTGGACTTCGGCACGGATGTCTTCGCCAAGGATGTTCAGGTTTGCAAGCGCAAGGCCAATCATGAACCCATCGCGGTCCGTCTTTTTGCCAGCTGGCGACGGAATCCAGCGGAAAATTTCCTTGACATGGTAAACAAGCTTAACGGCATTCAAAGAATGGGCTGCCGAAAGATAGCTTGTTCCCGATGCATTTTGAACAACCTTTTTTTCCGCAATTTTCGAACTTGTTGCTGGGGACGACGCAACTGCAGAAAGCGTACCAATGTCCGAAGAAAGTCTAGATATCAGAGCTGCAAGCGAATCCGTATTCGAAGCCAACTGAGAAACGATAGACGAGAGTTCATCTGTAACCGTCGGGAATCGCTCCACAAAAGCCGAAAGAGAATCCGATTCTGTCGAAAGTGTCGAAAACACCGACGAAAGCGCATCTGTATTGGAAGTCAACTGCGTGACAAACGACGAAAGCGTATCGGTGTATGGCGAAGGTTCTTCGGTTTGGGCTACAGCAACCGGTTCCGGCACGGGTTCATCTGGCGCACCGAGCATGTCGTTGATAGATTCGCTAAACGGTTCGCACGTGACCGTAATATCGGTAAACAGGTCCAGGTCTTGAAGTTTGCGCTTTTCAGCTTCAAAGGTTTGCTGCGAAAAATGGCCCCCAACTTTATGGGTCAGTTCCCGCATAACGACATGCGGTTTCGTATGGTCGAGCCCATTGATGTCAATCATTGCAATTGGGGTTCCATCGGCACATTCATAAGTATTTTCTTCGAAAAGATTAACCCTTGCGGCATGCGACAACACCGCCATTCCAGCAATCAAAAGCGTAAGTGAAATCCTAGTCATATTTTAAAGATATAAAAAATTGCTATATTGGGGTCACGAATTAGAGGTGATTATGTTAGACTTTCTCGCAAACTATTGGCCCTACTTGGTTATCCTGGTCGTGGTCATTCTTTTGTTTTTTGTTCTCCGCGGATTCCTTAAAGGTTTGAAGGCCAGAAGCCCCTTCAACATGGAAAACATCCGCAAGAGCACCGAGCCGAACTTCCTTGCCCTCCAGCAGAAGTCCAAGGCTTTGCTCGCCGATGCCGACATGATTTGCGAAATCAAGCCGGGCAGCGATCAGGTGATTCCCAAGAAAGAAGACGTCAAGTTTTTCCGTCGCGCCGTTTCGCAGAAGTTCAAGCTTGCAGTGTTCCAGGTTCCGGGCACCAACAAGGTTGTGTTCTTCTTCTGCAAAACCGAAGCTGGCATCCGTAGAAGACTCCAGAACTTGGTCATCAACCAGAAGTACCGCGAAGGCAAGCACCCCTACGTTGACGAAGCTACTGGCGAAAAGCTGAGATATCCAAGAGCTTAGTAGCAGATTCCGTCATTCTGAGCAAAGCGAAGAATCTGCTGTCATCCTGAGCGAAGTCGAAGGATCTAGTTTCTTTTATTACGTAATTGCCCCGGTCACAGTGCCGGGGTCAACTTTTTTAAAAAGAACCACAACAAGATAACGAGAGCCCAATGCGCACGTACAAAGATTTAGCCATTGCCGAAGCAGAAGACAAGCTAGTCGACGCTATCGAAACATCGCGGAATTTGCTTATCGAAGCGCCTACCGGTAGCGGTAAATCATTGTACATCCCGTGGTTCTTGAGCAGGCACTTTAGCGGGCGCATTGTCGTGTTGCAGCCGAGGCGAATCGCAGCCCTCGCCCTCGCCCAATACTCAGCGAAATTGCACAACGAGCCGTGCGGCAAAACGGTCGGTTACCAGTTCAGGCAAGACAGTTGCAAGTCCAGCGAAACAAGAATTTTGTTCCAAACTTACGGTAACTTTTTGCAGGAACTTTTGCACGGGAAGTTAAACGCCGATTGGGTGGTGTTCGATGAATACCACGAGCGCCGTGCTGATATGGATTTGCTCTTTGCGTATTTTAGACGAGAGAGTGTCATCCAAAGCCCCGGAACAGTGTCCGGAAAAAGAGAGAGTGTCATCCTGAGCGAAGTCGAAGGATCTAAGCCGCAAAAGCCACAATTGCCGAGAATTGCAGTGATGTCGGCGGCGTTGAACCGCGACGAACTTGAAGCAGCGCTTGGCGTGAAATGCCTGCAGCTCGGGCACCCGCTGTACCCTGTACAAATTCTGCACCAGAAGCCCGCCGCCGGCGTAAACATTGCCGCAGGTCAAGGAATCGAAAGCGAAGTCGTGCGCGCTTTACGCACGCTGTACCGCAATAACATTTGGCAGACAACGCTCGTATTCTTGCCGGGTAAAGCCGAAATTGCCAAATGCCATACCGCCGCAAGCGAGGCGCTTGGCGACAATGTCGCAGAGTTCCTTGAACTCTACGGCGGTCAAGACCGCGAAACGCAAGACCGCATTTTCGAAGAAACAGAACGCCCGCGCGTTATCTTCACGACCAACATTGCAGAAACATCTATTACAGTGCCAAACGTGACAGGCGTTGTCGATAGCGGCATCGAACGCGTGAACGAATACGACGACAGCAAAAAAGTAAATGTGTTGCGCACATTGCCGATTTCGTTGCAGAACGCCATCCAGCGCAGCGGCCGCAGTGGCCGTACACAAAACGGTTGCGCCATCCGCCTGTGGACTGAAGATACCGAAAAGCACATGCCACAAGGAATTGTGCCCGAAGTATTGCAAATCGAGCCTTCGGAACTCATACTGCAAAAAGCCGCACTCGAAGAATCATGGCCCCTATCGCCTGACGGCTCCAGGGTGACAAGCCCGCAAAACGTCATTGCGAGCACAGCGAAGCAGTCCATTACATTACCTACCGCCATCCCAGCAGCCCGCGAAAAAACTACCACAGCAATGCTCGAAAACTTCGGCATGTTGCAAGACGGCCGCATCACAGACCTCGGCAAACGCGCCATACAAACGCCTATTTCAAACATCCCGCTCGCACTGATTTTAGCAAAAGCAGAATGTGCCGAAGACCTCCCCGATTTACTCCTTGCTTCCATGGCATGGATACATTCCGGTACAGAATTTGTTCAAAAGTCAAAAAATACATTGGATTTGTTCACGCTCGCCAAGGACACACTTTCAAAAGCAATAAACGCTCCCCGCGAAGTCACATTTACACTAAGGCAACTAAGAGATTATCGTGATAAGCTACGTCATTGCGAGACAAAGGAGATGCCCGTTCAAGACGGGCATGACAATACACGTCATTGCGAGCCACAGAGGGGCGAAGCAATCCATGCAGTCGTCATCCGCAGCCTGCTAAACGCCTTCCCAGAAGCCCTTGCCACTCCAAGCGGAAACGTGTACAAATTAAGCAACGGCAACACCATCCGGCTGCAGGTGGCCGAGGCCCCCTACGCGATACTCGCGCTTTCGATGCTCCGCACCGAAGCCGCCACCAAATCCGAATTGCGCGTCAATCTTTACGCTCCCGTTCCCAAAGAATTGCTCGGAGGCGAAAGCGACAAAATCCGCTACGAACTGCTGTGGCGCAGCGGTCAAGAACGCTTTATCGGCATCGAGATTCACGAAAGCGAAAGCCCCAACGGCGACGTGCGCGAAACAAGCCGCAAAGAAATTCTCCCGCAAGAAGCTTCGCCCAAAGTTCTTGAAAAACTCAAAGAGCTCACGGTCGATGCCTGGCGCGACAAACTCGAAAAAGAAAATTGGACAGGTCGCTACCTCACGGAAAATTTGCAGACACTATTGATAAAAATGCGCCTTGCCGCAAAACTTTATCCGGAATACGGTCTCCCGGAATTCAACAACGAAGATATGGAGCTCATATTCAACGAGCTTACCGACGGAATCTTTTTACTGCGAGATATCAACGACGACCGTTACAGAAACATCGTCGAAGATTACTTCGGAAAATCGATGTTAGCTTGGCTGCAAAAGACGTTCCCCGATCATTATGTTTTGCCAAACGGCAAACGCGCCCGCTACAGCTACCAGGCAGTCGCTACCGCCGATGAACAGAGCAGCGGCAAAATCGTACAAAGTGCAGACGGAGTGCTTGTCGAAATTTCAGCACGCATCGAAGACTTTATGCAACTTCGCGGAGAACACAAAATTGCAGACAACAAACTCAAAGTGCGTTACGACATTCTTGCGCCGAACTTCCGCACCATTCAAAAAACGTGGGACCTCACGAGTTTCTGGCAAAATACCTACGCCGAAGTCCGCAAAGAACTCCGCGGAAGATACCCCAAGCATCCGTGGCCTGAAAAAATCATGTAATTTCATTACATGAAAAAAGTTTTTTGAACTACATGCGGGCGGGGCTCTACTTTACTGTATAAACAGCTAATGTCTTGCTGTATTCGTAGCCAACAATCAAGAGAGATTCCCCGTTGGGGCTCTTTTCTGCCGGGATGAACAAAATGCCTTCGGGCCCACGGTCTTTCGGGTTCAAGTAAAAATCAACGATTTTCGGGGCATTCCCATTTTCGACCCCTGTAATATCGAACACGGCAACAGCGCTCGAGCGTTCAAGGCCAGCAAACACATAGCGTTTTTCGCCAACGACACCAGTCGTCACGTTTTCCGGTTCGCACCCCTTATCTTCGCTGCGGGCATCCATCTTGACTTTGCCCTTCTTGGAATTCCAGTTAAAGTAATCCGGGGCGACCTTAGCCATCGTTTGTTCAAACACATCGCCGGAATCCCACATCAAATGTCCGGTAGCGCCATCAAAAATACTAATGGAACGCGAACCAAAAGAATACATATAAGGGCACTTGCCATTTGCAGTTTTATCCGGGGCAGCATCGCAACGTTCCAGACTGCTCACAGTCACATTTTTCAAATCATCCAGCACACTTGCCGTAAATACTTCCGGGTCAAGCACGCCTTGCTGCGAAAGCATCATCGGAGTCGTCACATCCGTCCAGGCCTTGTAATCGTTGACCGGAGCGCCTTCATTTGCAGTCACAACAAATGTCGTTCCATTTACAGAGAACGAAGTAATGCCATCGGGCTGGCGCAAACCACGCAAGGGATAGTTCTTGATTTCAATGGCCTTATCTTTCTTTATATCAAGCCCTGCACCCGACACAGAATGGTCCACAGAACCCAGCGGGAACACGTCCAAAATTTTCTTAGCCTCAACGTCGAACTTTACAAGAGCGTTGTTTTCTTGCAAACTAATCCAAGCCGTCTTGGAATCACCATCTACCGTAATATATTCGGGTTCTAGCGATTGGACAAAGCTCTTTACGCCAGTCTTGCGCACGCCTTTTGCCATCAGTTTTAACGAATCGAGTTCATTAAAACCAACAACAGTTTTTTGCGGCTTTCTCCAAGCTTTTGCCAAGTCAGCCGCATTCGCAGGCGCCGTAATCGACAAAACACCAATGCCGCCTTCTGGGTCTTCCGTGAACGTTTCATCCGGCGAGCCTTCGCAAGCTACAAGCAAATTCGTTCCATCCGGCGTAAACGTAATCATGTCGGGCATGTAGCAAAGTTCGTGCAAGCCAAGGACTTCAAGTTTCTTGTTGTAGCGCATCACCTGCACATGGCCTTTTTTCCACTCAGGGTTGTTCAAAAGGCTCACAGCCACAAGGTCTCCGTGCACCGTCACGCTAGAGGCGCCACCTGGCAATTTGACTTCGCTTACCTTTTTCGGGTTTGCTGGGTCCGCCAAATTGACAATTTCCAGGACATTCTCGCCGCCGACTACAAACAACACATTCTTTTCGGGCATGAACGCCGAAATTTCGGCCGTTGTCATGGGAATCGAAGCAACCTGCTTTAGCGCCGTCCCCATCTGGAACGGGCCTGCCGGAACATCCGACTTTTTAGCAAACGAAAAGCCCGAGCACAAAAGCAAACTCATGGCTAAAGCGGTATATTTCATACAATCTCCCATGCGGCAAAGCCGCGTTTTTGCCAAAACTCAGTCGAGAATCAGCCACATGATAAGCATGCCAAGTCCAAAACTTGCAGCCATTGACGCCGACTGCATTACAACATCAGACTTATCCTTTTCTTTGTCAGCTTTTTCCTTGGCTTCTTGCTTTTCTGCTTGTTCCTGACTTGCTTGAATTGCAACACTCAAAGCTTTGGCGCAGGTTTCGTTGTTCTTCTTGAGCGTATTGTAGCTTTGTTCCCAATTCTCGCACTTTGCACGTTCCAGTTCAAGGTCCGAACGGAGCGCCTTTTTTTCTACAGTGCAAGCGCTATCGCGGAGTGCCATGACGCTATCGCGCACAGCAAGTTCCGTGACAAGTTCAGCCTTCTCGGCATCACCAGCCGCAAGAACCGGCGACACAGCAAAAGAAAGCACGAATAAAACGCACAAAGCTAACGATTTCACAAAAGAACGAGCAACAGAAACCATATAAGCCTCAATTACATCTGGGCCAAGATGCGCTTCCAACCGTCTTCCGGAATCTGCGCGCCCATGACTTGAACAACTTCGTTCGAAACGATACTGCCGAGGTTACCCGAGCGTTCCATATCCCAGCCGTTCATGTAGCCGTACAGGAATCCCGATGCCCAAAGGTCACCAGCACCCGTCGTATCGATTGCCTTTGCAGCACCTGCAGACACGCGAGTCACCTTGCCATCCTTAGCAATCAAGGCGCCGCGCTTGCCAATCTTTACCACAGCAACCTTGGCCTTCTTGGCGAGAACTTCGAGAGCGGCTTCTTCCTTGACGCCAGCATAAGCAAAAGCTTCATCTTCGTTTGCGATGATGATATCAATCATCTTGTTTTCGAAAAGTTCATCGAACAGCTTGCGGCAAGCATCGACAACGCCAAACGAGCTAAAGTCGAGAGCGGTTTCAACACCGAGACTGCGTGCAAGTTCAAAAGACTTTTTGAAACATTCGCCGTTAAAAGCACGATAGCCTTCGGCATAGAGGAGGCCCACACCGTCATAGAGAGCCGGAGTAAAATCATCAGAGCCCAAAAAGTCCGAAGCACCGAGGTATGTCCACATGGAGCGCTGTGCATCCGGAGTCACGGCAGAGAACACGCAACCCGTTGCAGCACTCGAAAGTCCGACCTTCGATTCCACACCGTTATTCTTCAAATGATTCTGGAAGAGCTTGCCCAGTTCGTCATCGCCCACCTTGCTGATAAAAGCGGCCTTGCCACCGAGACGGGCCACGCCCACCATCGTATTGCAAGTCGAGCCACCCGGAACGCGAATCGGATTTTCAAGAGAGCCAAGGAACTTCTCCATCTGCGGCCAGTCGACCATGTTCATGCCGCCCTTCTGAACGCCTTGCGATGCAATCCATTCGTCGCTCACATTAGCCAAAATATCAACAAGGGCAGCGCCCATACCAAGAATTTTCTTCATTAGAATCCTCCGCGACGGCGACGCAACTTGTCACCCGCTTTCAATAAAAATTCACGTTCCGATTCGCTCAAGGACTGAACGCCTTCGCGCTCCACCTTTCTGAGAATATCGTCCATGCGTTTCTGTTCATCTACGTAGAACACTTCACCTTCGAGAACTTCCGGTTCGTCGGAATTGCGCGTACGGGATCGAGGCGCATCACCATACTTTTCGGGATTGCTCGAGAACAGGCGGAAAATAGCAGAAAGCGGCGAATGGTAAAGCACCTTCGGGCCGTTCTGGTAAACCGCCATGTAAAGGAATCCGGCAACGACACCGCCCAAGTGTGCAAAATGAGCAATCATGTCTCCCGAATTCGCAAAGAGAATATCAAGGGCAATCATCACCCACATGGCATGCTTAATCTTCATCGGGATGACAAAGAACATAAGGAGCATGCGTTCCGGGAAGAACTTGTAATAGGCAACAAACACGCCCATCAAGGCGCCCGAAGCACCGATAATCGGATTGTTCGTAAGGCCAAGCAAGCACATGAAAAAACTGAACAGCGCAGCAAAAATACCGCAGAAAAAGTACATCGATACAAAATGGCGAGTCCCCATCCATTCCGCAACATCAGAGCCGAACATCCAGAGCATGAGCATATTGAAGAAGAAATGCATAAAGTCAAAATGAATGAACATGTATGTCACATAGCGCCAAAGTTCAAGCGGGACGCGCGGCATAAACGCACCAAAGTAACTGATGTAATCCGTCAAACTGCCATAGCCGGCACCCAAGTCCACATCGATTCCGCGCCCTAAAAAGGCGATAATAAAAACAACTGCATTTGCAAGCAACAAGACCCGCAAAGCCTTGGGTAAATATTTAAATGGTTTCATAAATCTTCCTAAACTCTTTTAATAGCACTGAGACCATGTTTTTCGGTACGAACTTCGAAAGGAGCGCCGTCTGTTCATCATCGCTCTTGGAAGCGCCACACTTCAAAAGTTCGCGAACAAGGGAACTGCTTACCACGAGATGTTCCTGAGCACTGAGCAAGAGCACCGTTTCGGCATCGCCAAAAAGAACCTTATTGTTCCAAGCTACTGCCTGTTCCGCATCCAGGTCCGATGCATTGCGAATGCCGCGCAACAAGTAGCGCGCCCCCACGGATTTCATAAAATCGACAGTCAGACCGCCATGAATAGCCACCGACACATTCGGAATTTTAGAGACGGCGGCCTCCACCATGGCCTTACGCGTTTCAGCATCAAACATGTTTTTCTTATTCGCGTTCTGTGCGACAACAACAATCACAGAATCAAACATGCCTGCAGCACGTTCTACAAGGTCATAATGCCCCACCGTAAACGGGTCAAACGAGCCTGCGAAAACAGCGATTTTAGATTTCCACACCATGTGGTATAATTTATAAAAATCACGTCCTGAAAATTATCAGCGAAGACTCGCCGTAGCGACGAACTTGCCCCTGAAAATCGTCACCCTTAGCCCATTCCGGCAATTTACGGCTCGGAGCTTCAAAAACAGCCACCCCACCAGGGTTGAGCCATTCTATAAACGGACGTAAATCAGGGTAATCCATATCCTTGAAAGGCGGATCCGCATAAATCAGGTCAAAACCGCCATCGGCACAGACAAGTTCCTTTTTGAGCGTAAGCACGCTCGTTTCAAGCAACCGCAGTTTCGATTCAGCGCCCACGGACTTGTACGAACGTTCAATCATCTTCGCTTGCGGGCGAGCGAGTTCCACCGCAGTAACGCTTTCGGCCCCACGGCTAATGGCTTCAAGCCCCATAATTCCGCTTCCGGCAAAAAGATCCAGCATGCGGAAACCTTCGACGCCCTGCAATATGTTAAAGAGAGCTTCCCTTGTTCGGGAAGCTGTCGGACGTGTTTTCATGGTGTCCGGGGACTCGATGTTGCGCCCCCGTAAAGAACCGCCAGTAATACGAATCGGCATACTAGCGAAGTACAAACATTTCGACGCGCATAGTCGTAATCAGGTTCTTCTTGGCAAACCTGAGGTCTGCCTTAGAAACGCCCATGCGAATCGTGGAATTTGCAAACACGTTAAAGAAGTTCAGCAAATCGGCAAAGTCAGCCGTTGATGTTACATTGTATACATAGCGTTTGTACACACCAAGGTCATCAACGATTGGCTTGTCCAAGCCCTTCAGTTGAACTTTATTCGAAGCAGCAAGAGACTTGAACGCCTTGACTTCTGCAGGAATTTCAGCAGCAGGAACAAAGCCACGCACTGCATCCAAGCGAACCTGCGGCACTGCGAACTGGCCAAAAGCAGCCACTTCAGTTGCCGCTTCAGAAGCAATCGGCGTCTGGAACTGCTTACTTACAGCCTTGAGCCTATCCATAAGGGCATGCTGCGAGGAGGCCTTCATTGCTATACCACGAAGGTAATAGAAGTTCGGAGCCTGGTACACACATTCCGAGAAGCCGATATCGTCCGGAGAAGCCGTATTCAAGAACGACAAGAACTGCGCCAAGGACGTCTTCTGGAACGAAAGCTTTTCGAGTGGGAGGTAGCTGTTATAGCTTGTTCGTTTGTTATTAAACAATGCCTGCGGATTGATTTCGCCAACAATGTCCCTAGCAGACATTGCTGCGCGGGCCTTTGCCACAGCTTCTTGCTGCTGTGCAATTTGTTCGGCAGTCGGACCGGCAGGGGACGTTGCCTTTGCAGCAGCGCTCTTTGCCCCAATCAAGTTCAAATAGGATTGCGGAAGAACTCCGTCCAACGCAGCAGGAACGCCCTTCATGCTCAGGTAGGCACTGAAACCAACAACAGCAAGCAATGCTGCTACCGCAACAGTCAAATATTTCTTCTTGTAGCGGCGTTCCACATCGGCAACGTTCGTCACATGCACCTGCTGAGACAACGCACCAAGGGAGGCATTCTTTTCTGCCACCGCAATAAGGTTCATGTGAATCATACACCCTCCATCTGGTTCAAAGCAGCACCAACGGCACCGATACAGTAAACCAAGTTACTGGGGTCAACACTTTCGTCACACGGAAGTTGCGACAAAGACCTCAACAGCGATACATTGTAATCGCCCAGCTGGCCCATAAGATGTTCGACAAAGGTTTCTTCCGATGCCATTTCGCCACACAGACGAATATCCTTCACTCCGTTGATAGCGTTTTCCGTTTCAACCAACTTTATCTGTTCAACAATTTCATTGGCAAGAATCGGGTACGCGTCGTCAGCAGTTTTGCCGACCATCGAAAGCGTAGAAACACCGCGCAAAGCCAAAAGCTCATCGCGACGCATCCAGACAATCGTCACACCGTCAAAGTCGGCCTTCACGATGCAGACTGAATCCTTAATCTTTTCACCAACATCCATCACGTTCATGAGCGAAAGCACGTCGACTTCCAAGGACTTCGGAGCAAGCACACGGGAACGGAAGCCTTTACGAAGGGCATCGACCCATTCCTTGCGGACAGCCATCACAAGTTCGTTATAGCCCAGGGAATCATCGCCACTCAATGTCTTGGAATCGACAATGTAAGCATCCACGTCGGCATTCGTAAACAGTTCCATATACCACTTCAGGTACTGCCCCTTGTTTGCGGCAGCCTCGGGCGGTACATAGACCTTACGGATAATGGACATTTTTGCAGGGATTGTGACAGAAGTCGCTGCGACATCCTTAATCTGATTTTCGTCGATCCACATCTGGAGCGTACTTTCAAAAAGGAATATATCGTAAATGGGGTTACACTCCACCGGGAGGATAGCCACCTTGACCACCTTCTTTTCAGAAGAGTCCACAAGAGCAACCTTCATATAATGGTCGCCGACTTCAACACCTAGGTATAATTTTGAATCGCTCATATATATACTTATGTAAAGTTTTCTTCCTAAAACTAATCAAAAATTATCGAATGTAACAAGTTTTCAAGTTTTTTCTTTCCAATTCCATGCACTTTTTTTAAGTCTGAGGGGCTTTTGAACGGTCCAAAGGCGTTTCTATGCTCTATAATCTTCTCTGCGAGCTTCGGTCCGACCCCCTTTAGCGCACATAAATCGTCTACACCCGCCGTATTGATGTGGAGCGGAAGTGTAACCTTCTTTTTTACTTTCCGGTGGTGCTCAAAAGGGACCTGCCCCTCCTGACGGACCTCGAAATCGGGATTTGCAATGGGTTTTATTTTATTTACAATCGTATCCGTAGTTGCGTTGGGGACTGCGTCTGAAGATGCGTTGGGGACTGCGTCTGAAGATGCGTTGGGGACTGCGCCCGGGGCCGTATTTGCGACAAAAACGGACTCCCCGACTTCAAACGTTTCGATAGACGGGAGCCCCCACGGGAGGTAGCGGATGATCAAGCCAATTGTAAAGAGGATTATTGCAAGTTTGAGGATTCTTTTTTCAGATGCGTTCATCGCCTTTTCTGAGAGATTCATCTAGCAAAGGATAAAGCAAACGATCTAATAAAATATTCTCGACGTGGGTCGCGTCCGACGGGACGTCCACGGAAATGCTCGGGTAAGCGCTCTGCACAATGCGGATCGGGCGACGCCCCAGGATTCGCATTTGCTCTAACGAGCGTTCCAGCTCAATCTTGTTCTGCGGGAGCGATGCAAACTCGTCGCGGGCATCGCGGGAGTAAGCGTAAATGCCCTGGTGCTGGAACCAGCGGCCCGCTTCTGCAGGCGGCACAGATCTTGTAAAATCGACCGCCACACCATCGCGAACGAGCACTTTCACGACGGTCTTGAGTTCAGCTTCTGCGGGGTTCAGCGGACATGCGACCGTCACCCAGCAGTCGGGGTGTTCCGCAAGGTCTTTTGCAACATCACGGAGCACTGAAGGTTCAACAAGAGGCTCATCGCCCTGGAGATTCACGACCAGATCAAGGCCAAGCTTTTTGGCGGCCTCCGCCACGCGATCGGAACCTGTTGCACATTCGCCGGTCATCACGCAGTCAAAGCCAGCCGCCGTGACCACAGATTCGATTTCGGGACCGTCCGTTGCGCAGACAATGCGATCAAAGCAATCCGCCAGCATTGCTCGTTCCAGCGTACGGACAATCATCTCCTTGCCATTAAGCTTCAGGAGAGGTTTCCCCGGGAATCTGGACGAGCCCATGCGGGCCGGAACGATGCAACTGACCTTGTTCAAAGCGAAAAGCGTAACGAAATGCGCAGAATTCGGCAAATGCGTCGGGCAAGTATGCCGACTACAGTATGCCTAATGCGCCAGAAATGCAATAAATGCACGCGGAAGAGCGCGCCGACTACATCACCTTCGGGATGGCAAAGTGGTCGTTTTCAACAGCCGGAGCGTTCGCAAAAGCCTGGTCGAGCGTAAAGCCCTGGACCGGCACGTCTTCGCGGAGGATGGTAGCGCCGTTTTCGACAGCGGTCATCGGTTCCACGTTCGAAAGGTCCAAAGCCTTCAATGCTTCAAGATGGTCGAGCATCTTATCCAAGTGACCCTTGATAGCCGGAATATCTTCTTCAGCAATGCTCAGGCGAGACAACTTTGCGAGTTTCAAAACTTCTTCACGTTCAAGCATAAAAAACCTCTTATTTTACGGAATGCAAGATAGAAAATTTTTTCTACTCCGCTAAGATTTGTTCCTCGGTATACCCAAAGTAAGTTATCCATGAGACAGTCTGCTTTGACGAAGTGCCTCTAATTTGGCTTGCATTTCAGCAATTTTTTCGTCGGACATTCCCATTTCACGCAAAACAGCTTCAGTGTCGTCTCGATTCTGAGCTAATTCAGCTTTAGCATTTTCAGCCTTTTGACGAGCGTTCTCGGCTTTTTGACGTTCTTCATCGATCAGCTTTTGCGCTTTGGCTTGTTCTTCAGTGCGCGCATCGGCAATCTCCTGACGGTAAACATCGCCGGCACTGACGAATCCGTACTTTTGTCCAATGCTCTTGAAAGCCATGTTCAACTCCTTCAGAATTTTATCCATGAGATTGTCGACTTTGACGAAGTGCCTCTAATTTGGCTTGCATTTCAGCAATTTTTTCGTCGGACATTCCCATTTCACGCAAAACAGTTTCAATGTCGTCACGATTCTGCACCAATTCTGCTTTAGCGTTTTCAGCCATCGCCTGAGCATCGGCGATTTCCTGACGGAAAGAATCGCCGGCACTGACGAATCCGTACTTTTGTCCAATGCTCTTGAAAGCCATGTTCAACTCCTTCATAACTTCTTTACCGAGATACTCTGCTAAATATAGACTTATTTTTTCGAGCAAACAAGAGCACTCCTTGTCTGGCATTTTTCGCAATCTCGGCTTGAACCGGTTAAATATATCAAGGATGGCATCCTTGTCGTAAGCATGCGCCATCATCGCGATTCCTAAGCCTGTCGCGACATCTTCGCAAGCGAGGCAGTCGCTGTCCGGAATGTCCGACATATTCACAAACGCACAGCGGAACGGCAGCACCATGCCGTGAAAATATGCGGGATAGTCCTTCTCAAGCAATTCTAGCGGGTTCCAGTTATCACGCCCGTTGTAGAATATCATCGCCATTGTCGGGAGGCCGTCGAATAGGCGTCCCTCGTCAAAGCGTTTCATCACGGAACGCATGTAACGCGCAAGCTGATTGAACATATCGGCATCGCGACCGGACTTGTGCTCCACAAGGATTCCAACAAATACGGGTGCGCCCGTCAGAACATTAACACGGAATGCCAAATCTGCATCACCCGTTTCATAGACCTCAGAATACGAATCCGGAATGCGGACTAGCGTATCCAAATTTACCGCAGCGAGGAACTCCCCCACATCAATATTTATTTTACCAGCAAGTTCAAGCAAATACCTGAGATGCTTAACATCTGCAAATAGCCAACGGAAAAAAGCATCGTGAGGCTTTTTTGCCGCCTGTTTTTCTTCCATAGAATATCCTTTCTCTTTTTAGAGACAAGTTCATAAAAGAAATGATATAAGAAAGGATATAGATAACGATATAATAAATTCAGTTCATCAGAACTGTTGATTATAATCTAACAAAGTCGTTCAAGAAAAACAAGGGGGCGTTTTGCAGAGCATCCATTTTGCAAACAACCGTTTGCACGAGTGTCGCGGCAACCAAGCTTGCTTGAGTTGACATGACCGAGTAGCAGGTTGTTCTGCAAACAACCGTTTGCAAGCAATATTCATTCAGTAAAGGTAAATGGGATTGAGACGATTGTTTCACCTGATTTTACCCTGAAAAATACCCAGCTGCCTACTAATTGTTGTATTTCGGCATCAAAATTGCGATTTTGCGTTGTAGAAGAAACGATGGAAACGTCTGTAATTTCACCTTTGGGAGCAATTGTGAATTTTAAGGTAATCTCACCTTGGAATCCAGGATTCTTTTTCAAATATCTATTATAAACATGACGAAGTCCTGGTGTTCGTTGACGAAAAACTTTCATAACATCTGAAGCAGTTCGATTGGCTCCATTTTCATTTTTTAAATCAATATCACTTAAAGACGGAATCTTAACATGTCCCTTATACATGTTTTTCACAGGTGGATAGCCTGGGAAACATGACATTACAGGAGAATCACAATGAAAAAAAGTAGTTTTTCGTTCCTCACTAAAACCAGGTATCGGCTTACCACGACGATACCAACTACTATTAGAATCTATTTTTGCACTAATCCTTCGAAATTTTACTGATTCCTTCGTTACAGTCGAACTACTAGACTCCATCTGTCGGCTAGTTTCTTCTTTGCAGCTTGAAAATACGAAAGCAACACTTGCGACGACAATCGCGATGAAAAAATTTTTCATTTTACACATTTCCATATTCGCCTCGCATTCTTTCAGCACTGCAAACGTGAGTACATCTGAATATCATTTACAAAATCACAAAAACAACGCCAAGCGTTTTAATGAAAATTTACATGTAACGGGAGAAATGCCCTACCCTATAATTTCCAGCGCGGCGTACTTAAGGATAATAGTGCGGTTGATGTTTTCTCGATCAAAGCGAACATCAACGCGAGCGTTGTCGCCACTGCCATAAGCCTTCATGATAACGCCATTGCCGTACTTGGAATGTCGAACACGAACGCCTGCCTGGTATGGATTCTGATTTGCGACTTGGCTGTATTCATCGTAAACAACGTGCGGACCACTCGAAGCGGCAGGCTTTGGCGAAGCCACCTTAATCGGATTGCGATAGACGATATGCTTGTCGTTTTTCTTGATGGACGCTGGCACCGCCGCCGGACGAGAACCATACGAGCCATACGAAGAACCGCCATAACTGCCGGAACCGCTACGAGAGCTTCCGTAAGAATTTCCGCTGTATGAGCCGCCGGACGAACGGGAACTTCCGAAAGATCCCGAAGAACCATAGGACGGACGGGAACCATAATTCGACGAACCATACGACGAACTGGAACGCGTATTCCCGACAAAACTAGGAACGGACGGACGTGTATTCAAACACGGAGTAAAGTCAACAACAGACGGGTCCAATTCCTTGAGGAACCGTGACGGAGCAAACGGACGGATATTCCCCTGGAAGAACCTGCGTTCGGCATGGTACAGATAAAGTTTCTTTTCGGCACGGGTGCACCCCACGTAGAACAAACGACGTTCTTCTTCCATCTGCTCATTGATTTCAGCCATCGAGAGCATCGAAGTTCCGCGCACCAGTGGGAAGATTTCATCATCGCAGCCTGCAAGGTGAACCGTATTGAATTCAAGGCCCTTTGCCATGTGGATTGTCATAAGCGTCACAAGGCCCTTCGACGTATCGACCTTCTTGTCGCCATCCGTCAAAAGTGAAATGTCCTGCAAGAACGCATCAAGAGTCGCCCCCGGATGGTCTTCGTCAAATTCGCGGATAGCGTTGATCATTTCGTCCAAGTTCGCAATGCGTTCATCGGCCGTAGTTTCGTCTTCCTTGCGCAAGAATTCCTTGTAACCGATATCGTTGATAATGTTTTCAGCAAGAATCGGGAGCGGCGTTTCGCCAGAATTCATCATGTTTTTCCAGCGGATGACAAGATCGGTAAAACCTTTCAACTTCGGAGCGCCGCGCCCCGTGCCGTTCGCTTCGGCCAAAAGATTGTCCCACAACGATCCCTCGCCCGCCTTCACCTTGGCGAGCACGCCTTCGACAGTTGTCTTGCCGATGGCACGTGGCGGAGTGTTAATCACACGCAAGTAGGCGGCATCGTCTTTTTCGTTGGCGAGCACGCGCAAGTAGGCCAAAATATCCTTAATTTCTTTGCGGTCCCAGAACCTTGTGCCACCAAAAATCACCGACGGAATTCGCAGGTCGTTGAGAGCCTTTTCAAGCAAACGGGACTGCGCGTTGGTGCGGTAGAAAACAGCCGTTTTTGCATAAAAATCAGGACCAGCTTGCGCAATTGCCTTTGCAATATTCGATGCTTCGGAACGGTCATCCTCGAAATAGCGCACGTGGATGAGTTCGCCCGCTTCTTCCTTGGAGAACACGTTCTTCTGCATTTCTGCAGGGCGAACGTTATGCGCAATCACGGAACCCGCGCCCTTAACGATGTTCGCGGTCGAGCGGTAATTACGTTCTAGCTTGACAATCGTCACCGGAGCAAAATCGCGGTGGAAATTGCGGATAATCTTGATGTTCGCGCCACGCCAGCCGTAAATACTTTGGTCGTCATCGCCCACCACCGTCACGTTCTTCGTTTCCGGATTGATGAGTAACTTCAAAAGTTCATACTGCACATCGTTCGTGTCCTGGTATTCATCGACCACGACATACTGAAACTGGTGTCTCAAAGACTCGACCAATCTAGGCACCATCTGCAACATCTTGACCGTATTGAAAAGCAAGTCATCGAAGTCCATCGCATTCGATTCCGACAGCTTTTTCTGGTAAGCAGCATAGTAACGAGCATTGCGTTCTTGGTCGGCAAATTCCGCATTCAACATCGCGATATCAGGAGTCTGCAACGTTGCCTTGTCGCCTTTATACAAAATCGTATTCTTGTAGCGCGAAATCGCACCATGAACCTTTTTCAGTTCAGCAGGGTCATAATCATCGCCCAAATCGTCCTTCAAGATTTCCTTGAGGATGCGCTTCTGGTCGTCGTCATCGTAAATCGAAAAATTCGCATCAAACCACTTGCCACCAAGCGCCTGAATCACAAAATCTTTCGCAAGGCAGAGTTTCAAAAGCTTAAGGCACACGGAATGGAACGTTCCCATCCACATAAAAGGCAAGCGATTATCCAACAGTTTCTGGATACGGTCCTTCATTTCACGAGCGGCCTTGTTCGTAAACGTCACCGCCAGCACTCGATTGGATTCCACATTGTGAAACGAAACTAAATGGGCAATCTTGTAGGTAATGCAACGCGTCTTTCCCGAACCTGCACCGGCAAGGATCAGCATCGGGCCGTTGATTTTCTTTGCGGCAGCCGCCTGTTCCGGGTTCAACTCACGATCTAAAACATTACCATCTACAGTATTTGCCATCCTGCACCTCTAGTCGATATACAGATGTGCAATATAGAAAATAGGTTGTAGGTTTTAGGGGTTAGGCATTAGGAAATAGCCAATGGTTATTGGTCATTGGTCAATGGTCATTAGTTATTAGTCATTGGTTATTAGTTTAGACTCTTACAAAAATAGGAGATCCCCGCTCGGAGGCGGGGATGACAAGAATAAAAGTTCGGGGTGACAAGCGTCTATTATTCGTCGGCGGTGGATGCGCCAATAGCCTGTTCCAAAGTGGTCTGCCCCTGGAGAGCCTTGTTGATACCGTCCATACGGAGCGTAATCATTTCGCAAGACTTGATGGCCTCGCGCTTGATTTCGTCACCGGAAGCACGCTTAATCACAAGGTTACGCACAGATTCGTTCGGCACGAGGAATTCGTAAATACCGCAACGGCCCTTGAAGCCCGAACCATCGCACTTTTCGCAACCACGGCCATGGTAGAACTGCATGTCCGGCGAAAGGTGGAGTTCATCGCGGAGTTCCTGAGAAATCTCGACCGGTTCCTTACAGTTCTTGCAAATACGGCGCACAAGACGTTGGGCCAAGACCCCCTTAATGGCAGTAGACACAAGGAACGGTTCCAATCCCATTTCGAGCAAACGAGGGAAAGCACCTGCAGCATCGTTTGTATGGAGCGTACTGAAGACCAAGTGACCCGTCAAAGCAGCTTCGATAGCCATCGTCGAGGTTTCTTGGTCACGCATTTCACCGATCATGATAACGTCCGGGTCCTGACGGAGCAAGGCACGAATGCCCGCCGCAAACGTAAACCCTGCGGCATTGTTAATCTGACCTTGGTTCACACCATCAATATTCAATTCCACCGGGTCTTCCATCGTCGAGATGTTAATCGTCGAGTCAAGAATTTCACGAATAGAAGCATAAAGCGTCGTAGACTTACCGGAACCCGTCGGACCGGTAACCAGCACAATTCCATTAGGAGCGTTAATCGCATCGATAAACTGCTTGAGCACGCGTGGGTCGAAGCCCATTTCCTTTAGCGGGAACTGACCCGAGTTCGGGTCCAAAATACGCATAACGATTTTTTCGCAAACGCCACGCTTACGCAAAGAAATCGGGAACGAGCTCACACGAAGGTCAACCTCGGCGCCCTTGTAACGCACGGTAAAGCGTCCGTCCAACGGTTTACGTTTTTCTGCAATGTCCATTTTGGACAAAAGCTTAATACGCGAAAGGATCTGCGGCATCAAACGAGCCGGAATCGGAGACATCACCTGCAAGTCACCATCAATACGGTAGCGCAACTTGAGGAACGTTTCTTGCGGTTCAAGGTGAATATCAGATGCATGGCGGGCAATGGCTTCGTGAATAAGCGTAGTCACGATCTTAACGACCTGACGACCTTCTTCGTCGGTCAATTCCGGTTCGTCGTTACCGCCCTGACCGCGTTCAACGGTTTCAAGTTCATCGTCGTTAGAAGAGCCGATAAGTTCAGCAAGGGATTCTTCGGCAGGTCCGTGGCCAGCAAAAAGAATATCGATAGTCTTCTTGATATCCTGTTCGGATGCCATGACCACATCGACGTTTTTTTTGACCTTGAACTTGATGGAGTCCCTGAGTCTCACGTTCGTCGGGTCCGCCATGGCAACAACGAGCGCCTGGCGAGAATCCTTCGTCACATAAAGCGGTACAATTTTGTGTGTTTTACACTGGTCTTCAGAGATATACTCGTAAACCTTCTCATCAAGCTTGATAGCATCGAGCTTTACAAAAGGAACTTCGAACTGGCAGCAAAGAATGTCAGTGAGTTTCTTTTCGTCAATAAACTTCAAATCGACGAGCACGCGACCCAAGCGCTTGCCACCCGACGTTTTTTGCTTTTCAAGAGCCTCGTTCAACTGGTCCTGAGTAATGAAGCCCTGGTCCAAGAGCATTTCACCAATACGCTTCTTGGTGACGCTCTGCATTTGGACACCCAGAATATCCGTCAGCTGTTCCTGCTTGACCATTCCAGCCTTAATGAGGATCTGGACGAGGGTCACCTTCTTGCCCAACTGCGCCTGGTACTTGACTTCGTCTTCGGCGTACTTCAACTGGTCTTCGTTAATCAAGTTAACGCGAACCAGCAACTGTCCTAAGCTGTTTGAATCCTTCATAGATGCGACCACGCCTGAGCGTTTAAAATTATCCTACCACCAACTTGGTTTTTCAAGTAAACACCACACCCTGAATCGACAAAACCAATTTCGTAGATTTCGGCTTTTTGGGGCGTACCTTCTAAATATATACTTTTTGTAACATTAGAAGTGAACAGAAGTTCGTATTCTTCACCCCCATTTAACGCAAATTTGAGGGGAGAAAGCCCAAAATAATCACACATTTCCAAAACATCGGGGTCAATGGGCAATTTTTTTTCGTCAATTTCGATGGAAACACCCGAAGAAAGGGCCAAATGGTTCGCCTCGGAGCTGAGTCCGTCGCTAATGTCCATGCAGGCGCCCCGCACCCCCTGTTTTACCAGTTGAGCCCCAGCATCCTCGCAAATTTTGGGGGCGAGATGATATTCAACGAGTCGGGGGAAGCGCGCGGCCTCTTCGGGATGGTTCATCAAAAGCCATAATCCGGCATCGGATTTGCCAAGAGTTCCGGCCACATAAACACGGTCACCCGGTTTCGCTCCGTCACGGAGGAGAGTCGTTTCGCCTTCGGTTTTACCCAAAAGCGTTGTCGAAAACATCCCGACATCTCCCGAAACCGTATCTCCACCAATCAACGTAATTCCTCTTCTCTCAAAGCCTTGCGATACCGCCCTT
Source organism: Fibrobacter sp. UWB11 (assembly GCF_900143015.1). Classification (NCBI taxonomy): domain Bacteria; kingdom Pseudomonadati; phylum Fibrobacterota; class Fibrobacteria; order Fibrobacterales; family Fibrobacteraceae; genus Fibrobacter; species Fibrobacter sp. UWB11. The sequence goes on from NZ_FSRT01000001.1 coordinate 1,735,511, forward strand.
GCAATTCTGTCGCAAGTTTCTTTGCTCCAAGATTTGTTCACGCAGAGTCCAAAGAGAGCAATGCAGGGCCGACCGCCCATGGAAGACACATCCGAAACGTTGGACACAATGTGCTTCTCGACCGCCTGTTCCGGACTCGACCAGTCCAGGCGGAAGTGCGTGTTTTCGACCGAGAGATCCTTTGTTGCAAGCCAGCCATCAAAGATGGCGCAGTCATCACCGGCGGACAACCAGCTGCGGTGCGAGGGCGATTCTTTTTTTAAGGGTACAGCCCCTTCCAAAATTTTGCTGACGAACCTGAATTCGCCAAGATCAGGGAATTTCATATTTTTAAGGACAAATCAATTTTTTCTCCCAATAATTTAACAATAAACTTTCTATACTTTAGGTGTGGGACACATATTTTTTATAACGCCATCATCGCCCGGCAGCCTCGACAAGCTGAACCAGTGGACCTTCCGCTGGCTTTTAGAACATGGGAACATGGCAGACGATTCCACCCTCTACACGTGCAATTCTATCGAAAGCGCACAGAGCCTTTTGGAATCTGCACTCATCATCGGTCAATCACCGGCGCTCATCATCTTTGATCATGCGAACCATGCGACCGAGAAGAACCTTGCATTCAGCAAGGAACTCCACAACGGCATACCGGAATCGTGGATTATCGAAATCATTCCAGACGACATGCCGCTCCCCGAAGATTCCAGAGACGAAAGCACGTTCTGGATCAGGCGCCCTGTAAGCGAAGAAGAATGGTGCGCCACGCTCGAAAACGTTCTGCACAAGAACGGTTGTCCGCAATGGGCCAAGTGGACCCAGCACAAGAGCTACAGAGGATTTTAACAGAGGTTTTTAACCGTGATTAAAGGCGTCAGCTATTTTGGTGTGCGCTCTCCAGAGCTCGCACGCATCGACCTTGTACATATAAAAGAAGCAGGATTCAACGCTGTGCTCCACACATGGAGCGAAGAAGACCTGCAATACTATTACGACACCATGAAGCAAATCGTGAACGAGTCTGCCGCAATGGGCCTTAGCGTTTATGTGAACCCGTGGGGTGTCGGTCGAGTTTTTGGCGGAGAAGCTTATTCGGAACTCACAGCCAGAAATCACGATATGTGCCAAGTGGCGCTCGACGGAAAGCCGAAAGTGGCGGCCTGCCCGAACCATCCGGAATTCAGAGCGTTCATGCACAAGTGGATTGCAACGGTTTGCGATACGAACGTTTCTACAATCTTTTGGGACGAGCCGCATTTTTACTTTGAAAAGGGCGGGCTCAGCAACTGGAGCTGCCGTTGCGAAAAATGCCGCCATTTATTTAGAACAAAGTTCGGGTACGAAATGCCCGCCGAGCTTACGGATGACGTAAAGCAGTTCCGCGAAGAAAGTTTGATTGAATTCTTGGACGAGATGACGAAAGACGTTCACGACCGCGGCAAACGCAACTGCGTTTGCATGCTCCCGCCGTGGTTCCCGGCGGGGCTCGACGACTGGGGACGCGTCGCCAGTCTCGCCGCGGTCGATGAAATCGCGAGCGACCCGTACTGGGAACGGGGAGCGAGCGAAGAGTGGGTTCGCGAAAAATATCGCGAAACCGCAAACAAGCTTGTGGAAGTCGCGGCCCGCTACGGGAAATCCGTACAGATGTGGATCAAGGCGTACCAAATTGAAGCGGGCCGAGAAAACGACCTCGCCATCGCTGTCGAAGAAAGCCGTGCCGCAGGCATCAAGAACATCTTTGCATGGAGCTACCGCGGTACAGAAACCTTAAGCTGGCTCAAAAGCGACAACCCGGATGATGTCGCGAGAGTTTTCCGCCGCGCCGTTGGTGCCACGAAGCCCTAACAATATTCCAATCCCCTTGCACTAAAAAAGGTTATATACAGAAAAAGCTCCCGTTTCACGGGAGCCTTTTTCACTAGCATAAGAGCCGAGCGGTCTTATAGTGAGCAACAAACGCCCGGTATTAACCGAGCGTGGTTGCGAGAGCGAGGCGAAGACGGAGTCCCCGCCTTGCATAAGAGCCGAGCGGTCTTATTACTTTGCGCGTTCGAGGTAAGAACCGTCGCGGGTATCCACGCGGATCTTGGTGTTGTTTTCGATGAAGAGCGGAATCATCACCTTGGCGCCAGTTTCGAGAGTAGCTTCACGCATCACGTTACCGCTAGTGTTGCCCTGAACTGCCGGAGGAGCGTCAACGATCATCAAGTCAACGAAGGTCGGCGGGATAACTTCGATCGGAAGTGTAGCCATCGTCTTCGGATCCTTCCACCAAGTGACTTCGACAGTAGCGCCATCGAGGAGCCAAACTTCGCAGCCATTGAGAGCTTCCTTGGAGATTTCTTCAGTTTCCTGAGTTTCGCTGTTGAGGAAGTACCAAGTAGAACCGTCGTTGTAGAGGTAGGTCATTTCGGTGTAGGTCACATCAGCTTCTTCCACCGTATCACCGCTCTTCCAGGTGCGTTCGAGAGTACGGCCAGTCACCAAGTTCTTGATACGAACGCGGTTGAAAGCCTGACCCTTACCCGGCTTCACAAACTGGTTTTCGATGATTTCATACGGCTGACCATCAACCATGATTTTCAATTTTTTACGGAATTCGTTGGTGCTTACAGTACCCATATTATCCTCTTTTGGTTTTTGATTCTAAATTTAGCAATATAATGGAAAATTCTGTTAAAACTTTCACGCATATTTCTGATTTTTTAGACTATTTGGGCAAAGATTTTACAGGTTTGACAAGCGAAATGCAAGCAAACCTAGACCACAACCCTTCGTTTGCCTTTAACTGTTCCAAGCATTACGCCGACCTTATCAAGAAATCAAACGAGCCCGTCAAACTGCTACGCGAGGTTCTACCTTCTACAGACGAACTCACGGATGCTCCGGGATTCGTCGATGATCCCGTTGGAGACCTCCCTGCGGGCAAGTCCGAATGCATTTTGCAAAAGTACGAGAACCGCGCCCTTATCGTTTCGACATCAGCCTGCGGTGTGCGTTGCCGTTTCTGTTTCAGGCGCAACTACCCCTTCCAGGACACACAGAATATTGCAAGTGAAGTTTCGAACTGGCTGGACGTTCATACAAACATTTGGGAAGTCATTCTTTCGGGCGGAGACCCGCTCACACTTGGGCCAGGGCCGTTCCGCGACCTTGTGGAAGCAATTGCATTCCACCCTTCCGTCACGACACTCCGCATCCACACAAGACTCCCCGTGATGCGTCCCGACCTTGTAATGCAGCATTTTGAACTTTTGCGTGAACTCCCCGCACGATTCAATTGCGTACTCGTGGTGCACGTGAACCATCCCGACGAACTCGATGAAAAATCTGCCGCCGTCTTTGCGCAGCTCAAATTTAGCGGTTGGACGCTTTTAAACCAGAGCGTGATGCTGAAAGGCGTGAACGACGATGCAGAAACGTTGGAACGTTTGTGCCGCAAGCTTTTTGAACAAGGTGTACTCCCCTACTATTTGCATCAACTCGACCATGCAAAGGGGGTCGCCCATTTTGAAATCAGTGATGAACACGCCCGCGAACTCATCGCGCAAATACGCAAAAAACTCCCCGGCTACCTCGTACCGAAACTCGTTCGTGAGATTGCCGGGGAAAAGAGCAAAACGCCCGTTTAAAACCAGTAGCCGATGCCGAGCTGGATTTTGTTTATCAAGAAATACGAACCCACTTCAATTTTTTGGATATAATCAAAATCCTTCTCATTGATGGTCTCCCCCGTCTCCGGATTGAGATAAGTCTTCCACGCAGTAACAGTATAACTGCTACAGCTCTTATCAATAGACACAAGATCCGTCAATTGGAACGACAAATGGGCATCAATGAAAAAGCCCGATGAAAAAACGTGCCCGAAACCTACAGATAAGCCAGCTCCAGCAATGCGGTCTTCTTGGCATTTATCTTCACGAATTTCTCTATCAAAGTAGTCTTTTTTCCGCATGAGTTTAAAATCAAAAACAGGCCCCGCCTCGAAATAGAGAATATTCGGAATATGAAATTGCACCAACATCGGGATTTCTAGATAAAGCAAATAGTCTTTATTTGAACCGGACCAAAAACATTCACTACGAGACGAACCTTCTACATCTAGATCAATTACTGTATTTTCCGTTTCACATCCCAAAAATTGGTGATCTGAACCAAAATAGCGGTAATCCACGCCCACACTAGAATGGAGCGAAAACCGAGGTGAAATACGGTACAACACATCAAACGAAAGCGTTCCGCCATACCCCACCCCATCGGCATAAATCCCCCAAGGAGCATCGGTAACTTCGTTAACTTTGTTTACGCCAGCGTGAACGCCCAAACGCAGAGGTTTATCCGCCGCATCAGTCGCAAAACCGGAAGCGTAAACAAGCAACGGCATGGAAGCCAACAGGGTCACCACCAATTTGCCCATTCTATTTTTTAACCACATATTTTCCTCCTAACACAATTTATTTTCATTTTTTTTCAATGCCTTGGATTCTGTTAATACAAGAACCGAATTCCTCGTAATTGTTATTTTTATAGTTCCATACATAAGTATCAAAGCTATACCAATAAGTGCTATACAGATACTCTTCAAATTCTTCACGGCATAATTCTTGAAAAGAACTCTTTTTCTCACGGAAGTGCCATTGACAGGTGGCGTCACCAGACGAGAGACTCACAACCGCAGAATCAGACCTACTGACATAATCAACATTCAAAGTCCAGGATCTACCTTCATACGTAAAAGTCATGTTTCTATTTGTTTTATTATTAATAACAAAGTTATCTTGAGTAGTCCAATATTCCAAATCCATTGAATGCGCAAATATATCAGCTTGACTCAATACTGAATAATCAATCCGCGGTTTTCTATCAATAAAAGAAAAGAGATTATAAACAAAACCTGAACTCATATAATCAAAATTATCTTGAGATTCACGGAATTCTATTTTATCGCCATCAATTTGAATAAACGTCGTTACGCCATCATCCCAACATACAAGATCACCTTGAAATGAAACACACGGAGACACCATCCAAATGCCATCTAGCACACCATTAGTTCCTCCGACAAAAAAGAACGATGTATAAGTAGGCAAACCTGTATCATGATTTATAGAAGAATCCGTAAGAACAAGAGTATCGCCCTTGAAACTGCAATAATATTTTATCGTATCTCCCCAATAGAATGATTCATCCCATTTAAATACACTATCTTTCTTAACGCATGCACCAATCTGTTCGTGAATAATAGTTATCGTGCTTTCCGTTTCGCCTACATCCACTTTTCCAATCTGAGTGGTGCGAGCCGCAGCAAATTGACTTTCTAAATTAATATCAATTGAGTTATTTGTTTCTAAAGAATTTCCATCTTCGGTAAAGCCAGCACACCCTGCAAAAACAATTAAGCAAGCAAAGCAAATTGACAAAACACTTTGTATAGAGTATTTATTCTTTTTCATTTTCATCCACCTTTTTGCTCAATGGAAAGAGCTGTAAATTCATTCGATAAACGCGGTCGTAACTTTTCACGTTAGACACAATTTCTGCAACTTTTTTGCGGAAAGCATCAAGTTCACAAGCCAAGCGTTCATACGCTTCACGGTCTAGCCCCATCGTCATTCCAGAGATGTGGCGGTAATCGCGCGTATAACGTTCTAAAGCATCAGCAGCTAGTTGCGCATACTGCTTTTGCATACTGACAACCGTTGCCGACACCATTTCGCGGGTACTTGAAACACCTTCACTCGTTTGATGATAATTTCCACATTCGTCTTTTTTCAAGAGGCCAAGCGATTCCTGAAGTTCCAAAGATTCGCGAGCGTCTGCAGCAGAAATTGCAGGGACAAGCGCATGCCCCATTTCAAGCGGAGTTGCGCCCTTCATAATCGGGGCAAGTTCCCTCAACGCGGGATTTGTCCACGACGAAAAATACGCGAACGACTTCGCTTCCAGAAATTCCACGCGATTTTCTTGCGCAATCTTCATCATTTTTTCAAACGATGAACTGCGAACTTCAGGTTGTTGCGAATCGCAGAACGAAACCATCAAGCGGAAATATTCAGCCTGTTCCCCAGACAAATTCATCGCAGGCAAGACCTTTTCTACTGCCACTTTCGAGAGTCGGGTTTTACCGTCACAGACAAGCTTTAAAAATCCCGAAGAAGAAAAACCAGCCTGCTTGGCAAATTCGCGCCAAGTGAACGCGGAACATCTTTTACGACTCTCGTAAAAGTCTCGAATGTACTCGCGGTAGTTTCTGTATTCAAAAACGGATTTCATTTTTACATGTAACCTTTACACCAATAAAGATAAATTACGCAACCCAATAATTCAACATTGATGAAACAAATTTTTCAAATTTTATAAAATTTTAGCAATTTTTGTTAAAAATTAGCAATTTTTAGTCACTCATAAGAAACATCGCGTTTCATAAAGGCGATGCCCGTTCAAGGCGGGCATGACAAAATAATTCGTGAAATTACTGGATCCTTCGCCCTGCTCAGGATGACGTCAAGAACACGCGAGTACGGATTCGATAAACTTCCTTTCTAGGAAATCATCAAATGACGTCGGTGCCATCACACGTAAATTATCGCCTTTGCTATACACCAAGCAATTTCCTTCAAGCCCGCCATACCATTTCATCCCCTTGAATACAAGAGTCATCCAGTCATCGACGGCGTAATCAATGGCATCGTATTCGGTCTCGGTTGCGACATCCTCACCATTGAGGTACGGGTGGAAAAGTGCGGCATTATACTTGGGCTTGAATTTTTCGGTAAAAACGTTCTCGGCCGCCACTGCAAGCAAATCGATTGAAGGCAAGGCAAGACCGTTTAAAGGGAGTTGAAATTCATTAATCGAAACCGCATTGCCGATCAAAAGGCTATTATCCCGTTCTTCCACATCAAAGAACAGAAATACAACGTCATTGCAGATATCCTCGCAATCTTCAATTTCAGATTCGAGCATATCAAGGATTGTCTCGCGTGCATGGCGCGTTTCTGCATTTTTAACAACAGGACGCACCACCTTCCCGATAAACATCGGTTCGTAATTCCAAAGGAAACACTTGGTTTTATCCAAATTCGGAATTCGAATCAACCGATTCGAATAAAGGTACAAAAGTCTTTCGGGCGTCAGCCACGCCACAAAGGAGTCTTCGTCCAAGCACTTTTTCAGTTCCTTGTCGCTAGCCTTTTCAAAGAACGCCGTATCAACTTCATAGAATTTTATTCCATGAGTTTTTGCAACAATTTCATCTTTAGCGAGAACATGCGGTGCGTCAGTACCAACATCGACTACAAGCGTTTTCTTTTCACTCGGCTTAAAAAGCGGTTCATCGGTAGGGATAGAAACGCTTACGCGACCACATTCGCTCACGAGGTCAAAATCAATTTTACGCCCCGCAAATTTCACATTGCAAAAATCAACGCGGGGCTTTTTAGCAACCATATAGACGCGTGCTTTAGCAAGCGATTTACGATAGTCGACATCGCTTTTAGCCCACGTAATATCGCAGAAAGCTAAAGGGCTACACGCCAACTTCAATGTCGTAGAAATCACTTTCATCACGGCCTCGCTAAAACACCCACATCGAGGCAAAACATAAAACTTTTATAAGAAATAACTTAATATGCAGGACGTATATTTATACGTTAAATATCTCACAAAATAAGGATTCTTTACAAAAAATGGCGAAACCGAAGTTTCGCCGCATTTCTATTTACAAAATGTGAAACACGCTTGACAAACGAGAAATTATGGATGGGGCATGCCCCAACCTCTTTGGCTCGGTCTTATCCATACGAGTATGGCTGTGACTCTCGCCTTATGAGGTTGTCTTCGCTTCGCTCAGAATGACGTAATAAAAAAGGCGATGCCGTCCCCATACGCGGATCATGACCACGTAAGAACTAAAGTTCTAAGTGGTCAAAGAGAACGGAGTCCGGCATGACAATAAAGATAAAGCCCGCTTTCGCGGGCATGACAAGTTCGGCAATTCTCGCGCTTTTCAACCGCGACGATTCTCGCGACCTTACTACAGAACGCCTTTGCTGCTGGGGATGCCTTTCACGTTACGCGAAGGAGCCACAGCCATAGCAACGGCACGAGCAAAAGCCTTGAAAATCGATTCCAGGCAATGGTGGTTGTCATTGCCGTAGAACAGTTCCACATGCAAGTTCATGCGTGCATTTTCGCAAAGGCTCTTGAAGAAGTGCTCGAACATGCTGGCTTCGATTCCGCCTGCAGTTGCAGCAGGGAGCTTTACATTCCAGACAAAGCCGATGCGGTTGCTAAAGTCAATGCAAACGCGGCTCAAGGCTTCATCCATCGGAACAAAGTAAAAACCGTAGCGTTCGATTCCCTTCTTGTCGCCCAAAGCTTCAACGAGAGCCTGGCCAAGCACAATGGCGATGTCTTCCATGCTGTGGTGCATATCGACTTCAGTATCGCCCTTGCAGGTCAAGTCGAGATGGAAACCGCCATGCACTTGGAACAAGTTAAGCATATGATCCAAGAATCCCGAACCCGAACTGATTTTTCCTCTTGAGCAATCATCCAAATTCAAGAAAAGCTGAATATCGGTTTCACCCGTCTTGCGAGAAATCTTAGAAGAACGCATCTTAGCACCTCTTATTTAAGGACACGACCGTCATAAACGCTAAAGCGAGCCACACGG